>NZ_LJJX01000057.1:0-40523 GCF_001421075.1 Frankia sp. CpI1-P
GCTGGCAGCCACACTCCGTCATGATTTCAGGAAATCTGCGTCGAGTGTACTCCACTCTACCCGATAAGACAGCTATGAGGGCGTCGCGTTCGCGATAGAAGATCCTGTGTTATCCCGCAGTCTCCTGTTCCGTGGCCTTCGCNGGTGANACTTCGGGCGTGGATTCCGAGGATAGCCATCGGCAGGATGCGGTACGCCNCAGACATGACCAAGCAGCGGCACTACCCCAGCGACCTGTCCGACGCCCGGTGGCGGCTGGTCGAACCCACGCTGACCGCCTGGCGCGCCGAACGCCATAAGAAAGGCCTGACCATCGGCCGCCCCCCGGCGCACGATCTACGCAGCATCCTCAATGCCATCCTGTACGTCGACCGGACTGGTATCCCCTGGCGCTACCTCCCACACGACTACCCGCCCTGGGAGACCGTCTACGGCTACTTCGCTCACTGGCACGACGACGGCGTCCTCGACCAGCTCGCCACCCTGACCCGCCAGCATGCCCGCACCGCNGCGGGCCANGATCCCGAACCCACCGCCTGCGTGATCGACTCCCAGAGCGTCAAGACCGCCCCCACCGTTCCGGCTGCCACGCAGGGCACCGACGCCGGCAAGAAGATCGTAGGACGGAAACGGACCATTATCGTCGACACCCTCGGGCTGCTGCTCACCGTGCTGGTCACCGCCGCCAGTGTGCCCGACGGGCCCGCCTGCCTGCCTTTGCTGACCACTGTCGCCACCGCTCACCCGACCATCCGCAAAGGCTGGGCCGACAGCGCCTACCGCACCACCGTCATCGACCACGCCGCCCGGCTGGGCATCGATATCGAAACCGTCCGCCGCGACCCCGCAACCAAGGGATTCTTTCCTCTTCCCCGCCGTTGGATTGTGGAGCGGACCTTCGGCTGGCTCATGTCCTACCGCCGCCTCGCCCGCGACTACGAGACCCGACCCACCCGTTCCGAAGCCATGATCCACCTTGCGATGATCGATCTCATGGCCCGACGCGCCACCGGCGAATCAACCCCAACCTGGCGAGAAGCATGAATCCGAATCAAACGAAACCTGCGGGATTGAACGCCCACTTAGGGAACCTGTCTCCCGCTGCTCGTGCAGTGATCAGCCTCAGTGGCCGCTGCCCATCATGAACCGACCCCTACAGGCATACCCCCTGCCCATCGGTGGACCCGTCGGCTAGCCATTTCGGTACCCCATTTGAGGTGCTACCCCACCCGGGTGCGCTGGTGCAGGTCACCGGCCTGCTGGCACTACCCAAAAACAGCCCGANTGAGTCCCCCGCGAAGTCGGGGAGATAATCGGGACGGGGAATGGCGGGCCTCGCTGGAAGTTTGACTGAACGGCGCCGGATCAGTGCTGCATTCTTCGGGAATTTAATGGTGTTTTCTTAGGGTTACTTGTGGGGGTTTGGCTTTTGTCTTTCTTTCTTCTGCACCGGCGGCAGGGTTTTCTTTGGCTTTCCCGTCACTGTCACCACTCTCCGAGAAATGGCCTCCGACCTGCGGAAACACAGCTGGAAAGGATCGCCAGAAAGGCAGAATTCGGCGCCCGGAAGTATTGATTTCCGGGCGCGCGGGAGGGACTATTAGATATCGGCGCGTTGCGCCCGGCGCGCGGCGCTAAATCCCTCTCTCGCATGGAGCCTTTTCATGTCGCATGCCTTCATTNCCCCTGTCTTTTCGCGGGACATTCCTTCGACCGTGGCCGGTGAGGCGGTCACGGCGGAGGACATGGCGCGGGTGACCGAAGCGGACTGGTCCGCGATCGTCGAGTCCGCACGCCGGTACTGCTGGAAACTCGACGCGTCCCGGTCGCGCAAGCGTGCCGACGGTTCGGCCACGATCGCGCGCGACGGGTACGGGAGCTACGGCCACGACGACGTGTCGGACGACGTCGCCCAGGACGCGGTACTGATCTACGCCCGGCGGCTCGGTGCGATCATCCGTAGCTGTGTGGTCGCGTCGGTCGACGTGGCGACCCGTGAGCCTGACCGGTGGCAGTACCGGCCGCAGGATGGAGAGATGTTCCTCGCGGACCGTGCCCTGATCCGCAAGTGGGCTGTAAAGGACGCGGCACGGCGCAACGGCTACGGAACCCCCAAGCCCACGTCTGAGGCCACGACACCGGAAGCGGCCGAGCAGCGCGCCCGGTATCTGGCCTCCGCCACCTACTTCGCGAGCATGGCAGATGTGATCTTCGCGTCAGCGTGGGGCGATGGCAGCGACTTCCCCACGCTTCGCAAGATCATGGACGTGGCGAACGGTGCCGATGACCTCGGCCGCGCCGGTGTGTTCTCGACCGTGGCTCAGCAGACGTACGGCGGCAAGTACGGATCCGGCCGTCCGCAACGCAGGATTCGAGACGCTGCCCGCGCGGAAGCCCGCGAACTGTCGGCACGCTGCGACNCCATCCGCGATGACTTCGCCCACCGCGACCGACCGACGAAGTGCACTCCCGAGCCCGAAGACTGACACCGTCCCTCACCCTCACGGAGCCTCCGAGCGCAAACGCTCGGAGGCTCCGCCCATTTCACCAGCGATCCCGCCGCTTCACTGGTCGTGCTGGGCCGCGCCGGTGGCGCTGGGCTCCGCCGGTCGCGCTGGGCTCCGCCGGTCGCGCTGGGCTCCGCCGGNGCGCTGGGCTCCGCCGGTCGCGCTGGGCTCCGCCGGTCGCGCTGGGCTCCGCCGGGGTTCCGTCAGGTCGAGCCGGTTGCGCCCGCGCCGGCTTGTCGGCTCCGCGGGCCGCGCCGGTTCGCTTCGACCCGCCCGCCCTCCTACCCGCCCACCTTCCTACCCGCCTGCCTTCCTTGCTCTCCGGCCGATTCTGGGCGCCGGGTGCGTGCCGTCCGGTTCCGCCGGGCTTCGCTGGTCTGGCCGGCTCCCGCCGACGCGCCGCGCCGGTCCGGTTCCGCCGGCTCGGCCGGCCCCCGCTGGCCGAGCTCGGCTCCTGGCAGGGCCATCTGGTTCCGCCGCGCCGCGCGGGTCTGCTGGTTCCGCCTGGCGTGCCGCTGGGTCGCGCCGCGCCGGTCGGGCGTGGGCCGTGGTCGNGTTGGTGTCCGGTCGGAGGGCGGATGGGTCGGGTTGCTGACCGGTCCGGGTCCGGACCCGGACCTTGGGTCGACGGATCGGTGCGGGCCGGGTTGTGCCCCGCTGGACGGTCGGGGCGGCGCTGGCGCCGTTCTTTGGGTAAGGGCACTCGCCGATCGCTTCGGCGGATGGGCAACCCCTCGGATGGGCCGCCGTGTGGCCGGCGCGGTGCCCGGTGGCGCGGTCCTGGGGGTATCGCGGGCTGCCTTTTGAGGATGCGGCGTTTCCACTGCTGGGAAAGGGACGTCCCGTCTGCTGGGCGCGCCTCTGCCAGTTCGGGTGTGCCTTGTTTTCGCTGCCAGCGATCAATATTCCGGTTGGACTATTGATCGCTGGCATGTCGCGGCCGGCGCTTGTGCGGTGAGTACGAAGTCTTTTCCAAGATTTTTCGGGAGGTGTCAGTCAGGGTCTGCCTCGCGGGCCGCTGGCACCGTGCCAGCGGCGGCTGTGCACTGTTGGTGGTGTCACAGCGTCGCAGGTCAGAGCGTCGCTGGGCCGGTCGGAGTCTGCCGCTGGTGGGTGGGCGTGGCTGCATGGGGCCGCTGTGCCACTGGCTGCCCAGCGATCTTTGTTGGGCATGGCGTGGAAGATCGTGCTGTCTGTTCGCTGTGCTCGATGTGGTGTCCTTGGATCCGCCCGAAATTCGGTGGCATCGGAAAGGACACCCGGCAATGTCCGATGAGACGCGCCCCTTTTTCCACGAACGGCTGACGCCACAGTGCGGCGCCGCGCTGGTGACCCTTGCAGTGCCTCCAGGCTGATCGTCGCCTCCGCGGCGCTCCGGGCTCTGGGCTGGCACACGCGCCTCGCTCGTCGTGCGGATCGCGTGCCGGCCGGGCGGGACCCTGCCGACTTGGCGGCCGGTCCCGACGGTCGCTCCGCGCGGTGCGGGGTGATCGGCGCCGGCCGGTCGGTCATCCCCGCGCGGGCCCAGAGCCGCGCGGCGGCGGTCTGGCGTGTGAGCGATCTTCGGAGCGGGCTGGTTACCGCGCCTGGCGATCATCATTCGATTGGACTAGTTCATGCGCACTATTTTCCGCCGTGAATGCACGTCAGAGCACATTTCGATCTCGAAACCTGGTCCCCCGATGGGCGTGCCCCATTTTTACTACCCGGACTGCGGAAATGGTGGCGCCCGCACTCTGCCGCCCCCGGGCGCTGCGCTGTCGATCGAACAACGCTTGCACAACTCTGAAGATCTGCTGGCAAAAACGGGTCCAAAAACCGGATTCCTCTATAGCGGCGTTCCGTGCCGCGCGGAAGGAGGCCCGCCTCGTGACCGACCCGGCCCACGCTCACCCCGACCATGCCGACTCGCCCCACCCGTCGCGCCCCGCGCGCCCAACATCCCCTGCGGCACCGCAGCCAGGCGGCCTGCGCGCCGTCCCTTCGCCGCCGACGCCGGCCGATCCGCCGCCGGTCGGCAGGGGCTCGGGGGGCGAGTCCGGGTCCGGACCCGGCTCTTTTCCCGGTCGGTTCTCCGCCTCCACCGTAGACGGGAATCCTGACTCGGCCGGGGCGGTGCTGTGCCCGCGATCCATTCCCGGATCGGAGCATTTCCCGTGTTTGTTGGGTTCCATTGCGGCCCGTCCGGGTGTTACCTTTGTTGTCGATGAGCCGGATACTGCCCCGTGCCCTGCTGGGAGCGGCTGCCCGATCTTGGCCTCCGCTGCCTCTGCCACGTCCTTTCTCTCGACGTCTGGAGGCTCTGTGACGGCTGCTGGCACCCCCGCTCCCCTCGACAACCCGGACGACGACGGCGGCGGCGGGCCGCCGATCGCCCAGCGCGACACTGCCCACCCTGGCCAGATCGGACAGTCCTCCCCGCCGGGCGGGGCCCCGGACGGAGAAGACCCTCACGGGTCGGTGGGGGAGCGGCCCGAGGCACAGGACGCGCGGGTTGTCGGGCTGCGACCCCCGTCGGAGGGCAGGCCGGGCCGGCGGTGGGTGTTCCACGGCGAGGTCGAGACGATCAGTGGTCCGGAGGCCGACCGGATCCGGGCCGAGTTGGCGGACGTGATCCGGGATCTTCTGCTCTGGGCCGCCGGCGAGGCCACCGGCAACGAATCGGATGAGGAGGCAGCATGAACGATTCTGGCCGACCGTCTCGGACGGCCGGACCGGGCCGCCCTGGACCCGGGCCGGCGACCCGGGCGACGGATCCAGCGAACCCGGCGCTGCGCGGGTTGTCGGATCTGGCGGTGTCGCCGTTCGCGATGCCGCTGGCACGGCTGGAGCGGGAGGTCCGGGTCGCGTTCGCTGGGCGGACCTCGACCGAGGAGCAGCAGGACCCCCGCCAGTCGTTGATCCGCCAGCTGGACCGGGCGAAGTCCGCGCTGCCGGAGTCGTGGGTGATCGTCGCCCACTTCTACGACGTGGAGTCGGGCCGCAAGGACCTCGATCAGCGCGGCCACGGCGCGGACGTGTCCCGGTTCGACATCCCGATCCCCCGCGACGGCGGGATCGACGACCTGCTGGCCGAGGCGGAGCATCCGAACTGCCGGTTCGATGCGGTGATCTGCGAGTCGATGTCGCGGATCGCCCGGCGGATGTTCGAGAACCTCTCGATCGAACGTCAGCTCGAACAGGCCGGCGTGGCGCTGCTGGCGTGGAACGAACCAATCAAGGTCGACGGGCCGCGGGCCTCCGCGATCCTGCAACGGAGGATCAACCAGTCCGTCGCCGAGTACGAGGTCTGGAACACCCTCGAAAGCAGCTGGGGTGGGCTGTGCACCCACGTCCGCGACGGCTGGAACATCGGCAAACCGCCCTACGGCTACCGGGCCAAGAGCTACCGGCACCCGAATTCGGTGAAGGCCGACCGGGGGGCGACCAAGACCCGCCTCGAACCCGACGGGGCGCGGGGGGAGACAGTCACGCAGATCGCGCACTGGCGCTACTACCGCGGGCTTGGCTATNGGGCGATCGCCGAGCAGCTCAACGCCAATCTGGAGCGCTATCCCCCGCCCGAGCCGGTCGGTGGGGCCTATCGGGCGCGAGGGGCATGGGCGAAGTCCACGGTGGCCGATCTGCTGCGTAACCCCAAGTACACCGGCTATCAGGTGTTCAACCGGCGGGCGAGTCGGTCCCGGCAGGGGGCGGTCAACGGGCCGGAGAAGTGGGTGTGGTCATCCGAACCCGTCCACGAACCCTTGATCCCGAAGTGGATGTTCGACGAGTTCAACGCCAACCGGCAGACCCGACGTGGCTCCCGCGAGCGCAACGATCTCAACCGCCACCCCGCGACCAAACGGACCTACGTGTTCCGGGGCATGATCCACTGCACGTGCGGGCGGCGGATGTTCGGGACCGTCCGCGAACCCAGCACATCCGTCTGGTACATGTGCTGGCCCCGGGCGAACAACCGAGGCCGTGACGACAAGTTCGCCGGACACCCCAAGAGCGTCCGCATCCGCGAAGACATCCTCGAAGCCGCAGTCGTTGACTTCTACACCGAGCGCGTCTTCGGGCGGAACCGAGTCGCCCTCCTGACTGCCGAACTCGCGACCTACGACGACCGAGCCGCGAGGGATCGAGCAGCCGAACGAGACAGACTCCACAAGAAGATCGACGATCTCAGTCGCAGGCAGGACAACCTGCTCCGGCAAGCGCAGGACGGCGACCCCGACGACCCGTTCACCCAGGGACTACGCAGCAGCTACAACCAGCTCGACACGGAACGCAAGACCACCCTCGGGAAGATCAAAGATCTCGACACGGCGGACGACGCCGAACCCGACCGGCCAGGCCCGGACAGCCTCACCCTCCTCGACGCCCTACCTGAGCTACATCTCAAGCTCCGCCAGGCGCCGGAAGCGTTGCAGCGACGCCTCTACGAGATCACTCAGCTCACCGTCCACCTCGATCACGAAAGGCAGGAGGTACACATGATGATCAAGATTCCGGTGATGGACCTCGACAAGGTTGCCGATCTGGCAGAAGTGACCGCCGACACCCCCGGAGCGCATACAGCACCCACTGAGCATCCACGCCGCGTGGATGCTGTACGTGCCCCAGGTAGGAATCGGACCTACGGCCTACCGCTTAGGAGGCGGTCGCTCTATCCACTGAGCTACTGGGGCGGACGGGGCATCGGATCGACGCCATGGGCGATCGTACGGCCGCCGACGGGAGGCCGACGACAGGGTGACGCATCACGACCGCGGTCTTCCCCGNGAGATCGGAAGTCCGTCCCGATTCTTCCGCTTCGTCCGCGTCGCGCNGCGCGCCCGTCAACCGAGCTGCTGGGCCATCTCGACGAGCTCCTTGCACTTCGGGCAGATCGGGAACCGCGAGGGATCCCGGACGGGTTCGAACTTGTAGCCGCAGAGTGCGGTGACCCGACCGCCTTCGATGGACGCGCGGACGATCTCCTCCCGGCGGGCGTAGTGGGAGTGGTCGTCGCCCTCGTCCGCGCGGGTGTCCGACGTCTCAGGTGCGATCTGAGTCGTGCTCATGACGTCGATTCTAGTGCGGTCACCGCCGACGTCCCGGGCGGGTGAGCCCCCGTCCGGCGGCGGCCGGCCGACAGCCGCCGGACCGGCGCGTCGGCGGGTCGGGTCCGCACGGGAAACTGTCCGGGGGACACGGCATATACGGGACGCATGGCCCTTGCACCCTGAGGACGGGGCGTACCCTGGAAGGGACGAAGGAGACCGGTGACTGGACTGATCGACAGTACCGAGATGTACCTCCGCACCCTGTATGAACTAAGGGAAGAGGGCATCCCCCCGCTACGCGCGCGCCTGGTGGAGCGGTTGCACGTGAGCGCNCCTGCCGCCAGCGAGTCGACCGCTCGTCTGGCCAACGAGGGACTGGTCTCCCTCGCCGACGACCGGACCGTCCAGTTCACCGAGAAGGGTCTGCTGCGGGCCACGGCCGTCATGCGCAAGCACCGGCTGGCCGAGCTGCTGCTCACCAAGGTCATCGGGCTCGACTGGGCCTTGGTGCACAACGAGGCGTGCCGCTGGGAGCATGTGATCTCCGACGAGGTCGAGGCCCGGCTCACCGTCCTGCTCGGCGATCCGAAGCGTTGCCCGTTCGGTAACGAGATTCCGCCCGCCCAGCGCAGCGACACGCCACGGCCCGCCTCCGCGCCCGTCAGCCTGTTGGCTTCCGCCGACCGGGCCGCCGCGGACGGCAGNCGGCCGGTGACGGTGAGCTGGATCTCCGAACGGCTGCAGACCGATGAGGGCGCCATGCGTCGGCTGCAGGACGCCGCGATCGTGCCCGGTGCCCAGATCATGCCGGGCTCCCGCGGCGACCTGATCCACGTCGTCTCCCCGAACGGCCAGAGCGACACGGAGATCAGTCGCAGCACGGCGGCCCTCGTCTACGTGGACCGCTGACCTCGCCGCGCCCTCCCGACGTCGCACCTGCCGGCCACCCATCCCCCGGGTGGCCGGCGTCAGGCTCCCGGCCGGATGCCTCCCTGGAAGCTCGTCCACCAGACGTTCTCCACCCGAACCACCTCGCCGGTACGGGGAGCGTGGATCATCTTTCCGTTCCCCACATAGATCCCGACGTGGCCGAGATCCGGATGGAAGAACACGAGGTCCCCGGCCTTCAGGGCGGCGCGGCTCACCCGACGCCCCTCGTCCCACTGCGATCCGGTGTAGTGGCTGAGAGCGACGCCCGCCTTCCCCCAGACCCACTGGGTCAGCCCGGAGCAGTCGAAGGTTGCCGGCCCCTCCGCCCCCCACACGTAGGGCTTCCCGAGCTGCGCGTAGGCCTCCCGCACCGCGGTCGCCGCCCCACCGCCGCCACGCACCGGCGCGGCCGCCGCAGCGGTGAGCGGAGCCGCGGCGAAGGCTCGGCCCGCCGCTGCGGCCACCCCGGACTCCTGCCCGTAGCGGACCCGCTCTGCCGCCGCCTGGCGGGCCGCCTGCGCCGCCGCGGCGGCCGCCGCCGCCTGCCAGGCCCGCGCAGCGGCCGCCTGCCGAGCCTTGGCCTGCCGTTCCAGCTCGGCGTAGCGCGACTCCAGCCGCTGCAACAGCCCGTGCTGCTCGTCGGCCGCAGCCTCGATGGTCCGCTTGCGCTCGGCGAGATCCGCGATGATCTTCTTCTTGTCGGCGAGGGCCGCATCGGCACCTCGCCGGGCCTCGGTGAGATCCCGGCGAGCCAGCCGCAGGCCGGTGTCCGCAACCCGCTGCCGACGAGCCAGGGCGTCGACGGCGCCCGCCCGGTCCAGGGCACGGCGGGGATCGCCGGTCAGCAGCAGGGACACCTGGGCGAAGCCCCCCGCCCGGTCCGCCGACACGGCGAGGCCCCGATGCTGATCCGCAGCCCCGCGCACCGCCCGGTCGGCCCGGTCGACCCTGGTGGCGGCGTCCTTGGCGGCCCGCTCGGCCTCGGCGAGCCGGATCCGTCCGGCGTTGAAGGCCTCGGCGGCACTCGCCGCCTGCTGAGCCGATTCGTCAAGCTTTGAGCGTGTACGTCCGATTTCGGCTTGAATGTCGGCGAGGCTCTGCGACGTCGGTCGAGCGGCCGACGATGCAGGCACCGCCCAGGCAGAGCCCGCGGGGCCGCCGATCGTCGCGGAGCCGGCAAACAGAATGCCGGCCAGGCCAAGGACAAAGAGGCCTGCGACTTTCGAGCCTGCCACGTTGTCGCGGGCTACTTTGCCCGCTGCGACTTTCGGGCTGCCGCGGCGCGTGCTTGGCGGGCCCGGTCGTTGTCTGGGGATGGGCAGGACCGGCTCGGCGTATCCGCCGAGATCAGTGACGCCAATCGGGTCGATCGGGACGCGCCGGCCGGCGGCGCTGGGGTGGCGGGTCTCGGGGTCCGGTTCGCCGACGCTATGCCAGCCCTCCGTAGGGACACTGCTCACACCGCCGGACGGTAACTGTACGCAGTTATACAGTCACGGAAGCACGCCGATCCGGTCGGAGAGTCTCCGCACGCCCACTGCTAGGCGACCAAAACGGGCCACAGGCCGCCCAATTTAGCGATTTCACACACCAGAAACAGCTAAGACACAGGTCGGGAACAGATCCTATCGACTCTTCGGACCCGAGGATCCGGGACGAACGCAGCGTGGCCGGGGACCGGGTGAGCGCAGTCCGCGCACCGCGCGGGGGGATGACAGGAGAGACATGGTCAAAATGGATACGGGCGATACCGCATGGATGCTCATCAGTTCCGCGATCGTGCTGTTTATGACGCCCGGACTGGCGTTCTTCTACGGCGGCATGGTCCGGGCAAAGNACGTCCTCGGCATGATCATGCAGAACTTCTTCTGCATCGGCATCGTCACGCTCGTGTGGTCGGTGGTGGGCTTCAGCGTCGCCTTCGGTGNGGGCAACGGCTTCTGGGGCGGATTCCACTTCTTCGCGCTGCAGCACCTGTCCGAGGGCGACAATAATATCCCGTATGTCGTGTTCGTGGCCTTCCAGCTCATGTTCGCGATCATCACTCCCGCGCTCATCACCGGTTCCGTCGCCGACCGCATGAAGTTCAGCGCCTTCGCGGTCTTCGTGCCGCTGTGGTCGGTNCTGGTCTACTCGCCGATCGCCCACTGGGTGTGGTCGACCAGCGGCTGGCTGTACAAGCGCGGTGCGATGGACTTCGCGGGTGGCACGGTCGTCCACGCCAACGCCGGTATCGCCGCCATCGTGCTGGCCCTGGTGCTGGGCAAGCGGGCCGGCTGGCCGACCGGGGACTTCCGCCCCCACAACGTGCCGTTCGTCCTGCTCGGCACCGGCATCCTGTGGGTCGGCTGGTTCGGGTTCAACGCCGGTTCGGCGCTGGGCTCGAACAAGCTCGCCGGGTTCGCCCTGCTCAACACCCAGATCGCGACCGGCGTGGCGATCCTCGGCTGGCTCGCGATCGAGAAGATCCGGGACGGCANGGCCACCACGCTGGGTGCCGCGTCCGGCGCGGTCGCCGGCCTGGTCGCCATCACCCCGGCCTGTGGTTTCGTCTCCCCGATGGGTTCCATCGCGGTCGGCGGCCTCGCCGGCGTCGTCTGCGCGCTGGCCACCTCGATCAAGGGCAAGGTCGGCATCGACGACTCGCTCGACGTCGGTGCGGTCCACCTCGTCGGCGGTGTGCTCGGCGCTCTGCTCACCGGTTTCTTCGCCACCGTGGACACCAACTCGGCGGGCCACGACGGCATTTTCTACGGCGGTCCGTGGAGCGTGCTCGGCGAGCAGGCTTTGGCCGTCGGCGCGACGCTGGGATACTCGGCCGTCGTGACGGCGATCATCGCCCTTGCGATCAAGTACACGATCGGGCTGAAGCTGAGCGACGAGGACCAGATCACCGGCATGGACGAGGCGCTGCACGGTGAGACGGCATACCGGTTCACCTCCATCGGTGGCGGCGGTTCGCTTTCCACCAGCGTCACCCCCGTCAAGGTGCCTGAGGAGGCCCAGGCATGACCAAGCTCGTCACCGCCGTCATCAAGCCCTTCAAAGTCGACGATGTGAAGGCGGCGCTGGAGAACCTGGGCGTNCACGGCTTGACGATCTCCGAGGTCCAGGGCTACGGCCGACAGAAGGGCCACACGGAGGTCTACCGCGGCGCGGAGTACAAGATCGATTTTGTTCCGAAGATCAAGATCGAGGTCGTCGTGACCGACGAGGCCGCCGACGACCTGGTCGCGGCAATCGCGACGGCCGCGCAGACCGGCAAGATCGGCGATGGCAAGATCTGGGTCGTCCCGGTCGACTCCGTGGTCCGGGTGCGCACCGGCGAGCGAGGCACCGACGCGCTGTAGCACCACGTGGCGGCTCCAGGGCGCCACGCCATGCTCCCCACGCACCACCCACCCGGCAACCGCACCACGCAGGTAGCACCAGAGGTCGCGGACGCTCCGGGCCCCAGCCCGGGCGTTCCCTCCTCGCTCGACCACATGAGGCGGCACCGCGCGATCATCGACGCGGTGCCGCGCCATGTGGCGGCCCGGCCCGCGCGGGCCGAGTCCGTTGGAGCGGCCGGTGCCGGAGGAGGACAGAGCCATGAAGGACCGTCTGGAGATCCTCAGGGGACGCGCCGAGCGGCTGCCCACGGCCACCGGGCCGACGCTGCGCCGCCTTCTCACCGACCTGGCCGACGCGGCCCTGACCGNCCTGTTGGGCGATCCCGGCCCCGGGGTCGCCCTCGTCGCCGTCGGCGGCTACGGCCGGGCGGAGCCGGCGTTCGGCAGCGACCTCGACCTGGTCCTCCTCCACGACGGCGCCCATCAGAACATCGCCGCCCTCGCCGACGCCGTCTGGTATCCACTGTGGGACGCGGGCGTCGGCCTCGACCACAGCGTGCGCACCGTCGACGAGGCGATCACGGTGGCGGACGACGATCTGAAGGCCGCGCTCGGCCTGCTCGACGCCCGCCATGTCGCGGGCGACGCGGCGCTGACCACCGATCTCGCCCGCCGCGCCCGTTCCCGCTGGCGCACCCGCGCCCCGAAGCGGCTGCCCGATCTCGCCGCCGCCGTGGCCGAGCGCGCCGCCCGCCTCGGCGAGGTGGCCTTCCTGCTCGAACCGGACCTCAAGGAGTCCCGCGGCGGGCTGCGCGACGTGCATGCCCTGCACGCCCTCGCCGCGGCCTGGGTCGCGGAGGTCCCCTCCGACCGGGTGCTTGCCGCCGCCGAGGTGCTGCTCGACGCCCGCGGCGAGATCCGCCGGCTCAGCGCCGGCCGCCCGCAGGACCGGCTGCTGCTCCAGGACGGCACGGCGGTCGCCACCGCGCTCGGCTACCCCGACTCGATGGCCCTCGCCCACGCCGTCGCCGACGCCGGCCGGACGATCTCCTGGGCCTGGGACGCGACCTGGTACCGCACCGCCGCCGGGCTGCGCAACACCTCCCGCTGGCGCGGCCGGCGTCCCGTCCGCCGCCCCCTGGACGAGGGGGTGATCGACCAGGGCGGCGAGATCCAGCTCGCCCTCGACGTCGAACCGGCGAAGGACCCGGTCCTCGTGCTGCGCGTCGCCGCGGCCGCCGCCCGCACCGGGCTGCCGCTGGGCCGCTACGCCGTCGACCGGCTCGCCGCAGAGGCGCCGGCGATGCCGCAGCCGTGGCCGCCCGCCGCACGCGACGCGCTGGTCGCCCTGCTCGCCACGGGCGACGCCGCCGTCGGCGTGCTCGAATCCCTCGACCAGGTGGGTCTGCTNGTCCGGCTGCTGCCCGAGTGGGCCGCCGTGCGCAGCCGCCCGCAGCGCAACCCCTACCACCGCTACACCGTCGACCGGCACCTGATGGAGACCGCCGCCCGCGCCGCCGCGTTCACCCGCGACGTGGACCGTCCCGACCTGCTGCTGCTCGGCGCGCTGCTGCACGACATCGGCAAGGGCTTCCCCGGCGACCACACCGACGCCGGCATCGAGCAGATCCGGCTGATCGGCCCCCGGCTCGGCCTGCCCACCGAGGACGTCGACGTGCTCGTGGCGATGATCCGCCACCACCTGCTGCTCGGCGAGACGGCCACCCGACGCGACATCGACGATCTCGCGACCATCCAGGCCGTCGCCACCGCCGCCGGCAGCGACCGGATCCTCACCCTGCTGCACCGCCTGACCGAGGCCGACTCTCGGGCCACCGGGCCGACCGCGTGGAACGCCTGGAAGGCACGCCTCATCAACGACCTGGTCGAACGCTCCCGGGCGCTGCTCGGCGGCGAGCGGGTGCCCTGCCCGCCGCGGCTGGACGACCGCCAGCGCGGCCTGCTCGCCCTGCCCGCGGAGCACTCCGTCCAGGTCAACCCGCTGCCCGACGAGGGGATGTTCGAGATCGTCGTGGTCAGCGCCGACCAGGTCGGGCTGCTGGCCGTCACCGCCGGTGTCCTCGCGCTCAACCGGCTCGACATCCGGCGGGCGTCCGCCCGCAGCGCCGGCGGGCGCGCGCTGCTGCAGGCCGCGGTCGCCGCCCCGCACGGCCGGGTGCCGGAGGAGGCGAAGCTGCTCGCGGACCTGCGGGCCGCCCTCGCCGGCACCCTCGACATCGCCGAGCGGCTCGCGGCCCGGGAACACGACTACTCCGGCGCGAAGCAGTGGACCACCCCCGGCCCACCACAGGTCATCTTCGACGACGGCCTGGGCTCGACCACCGTCCTCGAGGTACGCGCCCCCGACCGGGCGGGCGTGCTGTTCCGGATCGTGCGGGCGCTGTCCGGGCTACGGCTCGACGTCGCCACCGCNATCGTCGCCACGCTCGGGCTCGACGTGGTCGACGCCTTCTACGTCCAGGAGGCCGACGGCCGGCCGGTGGCGGATGACGCCCGCCGCCGCGAGATCGCCCGCGCGGTGCTCGCCGCGCTGGGGGCGGAGGATCTCCCCGACCAGCCGACGCCGGCCGAGCGCGCCGACTCCGTGGGCTCCGTCAGCTCCGTGGACTCCGCCGGCCAACGGCTGTGATCCATCCCGCCCGCCCGCGCCGCACCCGGGCCGTTGGCACCCTCAGGGGAGACGCTATGATGAGCGAGCACGTTGGGAGGCTTCGCCTAGTCCGGTCTATGGCGCCGCACTGCTAATGCGGTTGGGGGCTTCAACCCCCTCCCGGGTTCAAATCCCGGAGCCTCCGCCCCTCGTTCACGTGGCCTGCCGCGTCGAACACCCTTGGTACCAGCGGAAACGCCCGTCTCCCCCGCAGTGGCGGTGCCCGCAACGGTGCTGGTGCCCGCAGGGTGCCCACGCCGCACCGTGCGAGGCACCGCCGCAGCCACCGTCTCCGCCGCCTTCTGACCCGTCGAACGCAGCAGGTGAACGTACAGAGCCGCGGTGATTGACGGCGTGGAGTGCCCCAGCCGCTTCGAGACGAGCGCGATGTCGACGCCCTCGGCGAGCTGAATCGACGCCGAGGCGTGGCGCAGATCGTGAAGGCGCCGCCGGGACAGAAGGCCGCGTCCCAACTCCGCGCCGATCCCTACGTCGACGGGCAGCGGCTCGGCGAGGGTCAACCGGGCCCGTTTCCCGCGCAGCCCTTCGACCTCGACGACGGTGACCTCGCCGACCCGTTCACGGTCCACGTAGAGCGTCCACGTCCCCACCGGATCCCGGTACCGCTCCCCCACCACCACCCGGGTCTCACCGACCGCCGCGTCCTCCCGGATCGCCGCGCACAACCCGGCCCGCCGGGCGATCTGCTGCATCCGCCGGGTCACGTACTGCGGGTCGAGATGCCGGCCGGACGGATGCGTGAAGATCAAATCCTTGAGCTGGACCGGCTTGCCGTGCTCGTCGGGCAAGATGCCGTTGTCCCATCCGGCGCCGACCTCTTCCCGCTCATCGTCCTGGGCCAGCTTGTGCGCGAGCAGCGAGCCGAGCGTCGTAGCGTCGAGGTCAACTTTCCGCCGTCCGCTGCGGGTTTTCGGCGGCCAGACGCCGTACTCGGTGTCGTTCTTCACGATCTGCTTCGTGATCGTCAGCACGGAACGTTCTTCGTCGAGGCCCGACCAGGTCGCCCCGCACGCTTCACCGCGGCGAAGGCCGTGCAGCCCGATCAGTTCGTACATGGCTGCGAGCCGGTCGGCGGCCGCCTCGTCGAGGAACGCGCCGACCTCGTCGGCTTCCCACGGTTCGACTTCCTGCCGGCTCGTTTCGGGGAGTTCCACTCCGACGGCAGGGTTGAACTCGATCATGCGCTGGTCGAGGGCGTCACCGAGCGCCGTCTTCAACAGCTCGTGCACGTCGCCGACAGTTGCCGGGCCGATGGGCCGCCCCCGCTCCGCGGCGTTCACCACGGCCCGTTTCAGCGCGGTGTCGATGTGCTCGGATCGCAGGGCGACGAGGGGCATCTCACCGAGCGTCGGCACTAGGTGCAGCCTGATCATCTGCTCATAGCGGTTGCGGGTGGTGGGCCGTAGCCGGTTCTTCCGCCCGAGCCAGTCCGTGAGGTACGTGCCGAGTGTCAGGCCGCCGACGGACCGCTGACCGGCACGGACCCGAGCGACGGCCTTCTCCGCGGCGTCTTCGGCGAGCTTCTTCGTGGTGAACCCGGAGTCGGAGATCTCTGTCTTTCCGACGAGGGGCACGAGCGCCTTCGGAACACGAAACCTGAAGCTCCATGAGCCGTGGCCGCGCTGCTCCAGGCCCGGGCAGGCGCCGCGCGGAAACTTCCGGCCGGTGGCATCCCGGCAGCCACACCGACGCTCAGTCTTGATCTTCACCGTCGCCTATCCTCGTACCGCGCTTCCGGATTTCCTTGGCTATCTGGTCGACAAGCCGCCTGGTTGCCTGCCCGCGCATGGCACGCAGTCGCTCCAGGTCAGCCCCCACGTCTTCGCGTTCCGACACGACCCGGTCCCGTTCTTCGGGCAGCGACCGGCCCCATAGGTCTAGCGCGATCTCAGCCACGACCACAGCCGGAACCTTAAGCCGGCGCGCCGCCTTCGCTTCGGCTTCGGTAGGGACAATTCCGAATACCAGGCGAGAGCCCTGGTTGTCCTTCACCAGGTAGCCCGTGATGGGGCCGCCGCTTATCCGAACGTTGTAAGGACCCGGTGAAGCGGCGAGTACATCGAGGACGCTCCGCCCCAGCATGGAGAGGGTCGGGGAAAGCGCCGCCATCTCGCCGGGGTCGATCAGATCGCTGATTCTGATCGGCCTCCCCAGCGCATCCGTGAGCACGAGCGGCAGCAAGATGAACTCGGCGGCGGTGAGGTCACGCTGCCCGCTCTCGAGGGCTCCGACGCTAGATCGAACCCANGGTAGTCCGTGTCTTCGAGCGGCAGCGGCGATGTCGTCTTGCCGCACACCAGCGGTTGATCGGCGCATCTCACCGACGTGTTTGCCGACGATGGCCGCGATCGTCGGAGTCTCTGAGTCCGTGTCGCCCATGGCGCGAGACCTTACCGCGAATGTGCGTCAGGGTGCTGGCGCTTGACATTCGCGCCCACCGTCTGGCACGGTCAGGCACCAGTGGCCCGTCTCTGCGCCAGGGTGCTGGCGCCTGTGAGGTGATCGTGGACAAAGACGAACTGCTNGACAAGCCGGCGGTCAGCGCCTACCTCGGTGTTCCAGTCGGAACCCTCGAACGGTGGCGACACCACGGCGTCGGCCCGCGGGGATTTCGCATCGAGGGCGGCCGGGTCCGCTACCGGCGTTCCGAGGTTGAGAGGTGGCTGTCCGAGCAGGAAGCCGCCGAGCTTGACCGGCGGGTGTCCGCGTGAGCGCCATCCGGCCGGGCCGGGGTGAGTGGACGCTCAGCGACCTGGACAAGTTGCCGCTGACCACCGACCTACCGACCGCCGCGTCGATCTTGTCGATGGGAACAACGAAGGCTCGATCGCTTGCCCGCGCCGGTCAGTTTCCGGTCCGGGTGATCAAGCACGGTGACCGCTTCCTCGTGCCCGTCGCCGCACTACGCCGCCTGCTCGTCGAGGCCGACGGATGAGCCGCCGCGACCGGCCCCAGAACGCAGAAGCGGCCGGGGTCGCCACCCCGGCCGCCGCCAACATTCAAGCCCTCACCAAGGACCTCTCCTTTGAAGATACCGTCTACGCCCCCCGTCGCGCCGCCTGACCGGGCCGACGGCCGCCCGCGCGCCGTCGTCGTGCCCCTCGATGTTCTGCGCCGCCTCCCCGCCGCACGCCGCACTGTCCGCGCCACCGCCCCCCGCAGCTGGGCGCGGTGGGAACTGGAGACCCTGGCCCTCACCTCCGCCGGCCTCGACCCGGGCGACGCGGCACGGATCGCCTTGCAGGCCGCAGCATGACCGGCCGGCAGCAGACCCGACCCACCCGCGTCGAGGTCACCGAAGCCGGCGTCGAGGTCTACGCCCCGTATGACCGGGACCTCATCGAAAACCTCCGCGCCCTCCCCGGCGCCACGTACGTGGTCGCGCATTGGGAAGTGCCCGAAGAACACCTCGCGGACGTCGTCGAGTTCGTCGAGGAAATTTTCGGCCCGACCAGCGTCGTCGGACAGCGGGGACCGTGGTGACCNCCTCCGACTTGCTCGGCGCCGCCGAGGAAGCAGACGCCGCCGGCCTCTGCGTCCTGCCCGTCAAGGCGAACGGCACCAAGGCGCCGGACGTCGCCACCTGGACGCGGTACATCNCCGCCCGGTCCNCCCCCGACGAACACCGCCGCTGGTTCCGCGGGGAGCAGCCCGGCGGGATCGGCGTCGTCTACGGCCCGGTCTCCGGAAACGTCGAGATGATCGAATTCGAGGGCCGCGCCATCACCGAAGGCATCCTCGCCGAAGTCGACGCCGTCGCCGACGCCTCCGGTCTCGGCGAGGTCTGGCAGGCGATTCGCCGCGGGTGGGTCACCGAGTCACCTTCAGGCGGCCTGCACTTCCGCGCCCGCATCGACGGTGCCCCCGTCCCCGGGAACACCAAGCTCGCCAGGCGGCTCGCTCGCGCCGACGAGCTGACCGCCAACGAGCGGCACCGGCTCGCCGCCAACCCGGCCGCCGAAATCGTCCGGGTACTCATCGAGACCCGCGGGCACGGCGGCTACGGCGTGATCGAACCGTCCGGCGGCCTCGTCCACGCCACCGGCAGGCCATACCGCCGCCTGACCGGCAGCCCGGCCACCATCCCCACCATCCCCGCCGAGCAGATGCAGGCCATTCGGAACCTCTGCCGGATGTCCGACCGGATCCCCAAGCCCGAAACGCCCAAGACAGCACCCCGCGCCCTGCGGCCACTGCCTGAAGGGGAACTTCGCCCCGGCGACGACTTCGAGCGGGTCGGATGGGATCAGATCCTGGGCCGCGCCGGATGGGTACACGTCGCCCAGCACGGCCGGACGGGGTATTGGCGCCGTCCCGGCAAAGACCGGGGNTCGTCCGCCACCACCGGACGGGACCCCAGCCGCGACCGGCTGTTCGTCTTCTCGACATCGACCGAGTTTGAAGCTGAGGTCCCGTACACCAAGTTCGGTGCGTACGCCGTGCTGTTCCACAGCGGAGATCACACCGCCGCCNCCCGCGACCTCGCCACCCAGGGCTACGGCGCCCGCAGGGACGCGGCACCCGACCCCGGTCGGCTCGCCGAATTCGTCGCCAACGGCGGACCGGCCAGNAAGGTCGGAGGCCGTCTCGTCTGGGCCGCCCGGCAGGTCGCAGGCGAACCCGGCCGGGCCCGGCTTGTCATCCCCCTGATCCGCGCGGCGCACAACCGCGGACTGTCCCTCGACGCCGCCGCACGCGCCGCCGCACGCGGCCTCACCCCCAACGATAGGAGCGGCCAGTGACGACCGGCGACGGCGCCACCGACATCCAGATCCTGGACGCCCTGAACAACTCCGCGCCGCCGCTGCCCTCACCCGGCCCGGTCAACGCCGACGCCCTGGCCGCCGACCTCACCGCAGTCGAAGACCTGATCGACAGAGCCGACAGGGTCCGCAGCACGGTCTACAACCTCGGCCTGACTGGCGTCGACTTCGCAACCGTCGGCCGGGTCCGCGACCGGCTCACCGGCCCCGACACGAAAACCCGCCTGATCACAAAAGGTGAATTCGACAAGGAACACCAGCGGGGCGCGCGGGAACGAGTCCGCCTCGAGCAGGAACGCGCCGACCTTGAAAAGCAGGACCGCGACGAAGAGCGGGCCCTACGCCGTGGAGAGATGGCCTGGGCAACGGGCCTCGGTCTCCCCGACGGGTTCACCGTGCCCGCAAGCTACGACGTCAGCCACGACGGGGTCCTCTTCGTCCCCGCCGAGGGGACGCCGCAGCGGGCTGCCTACGCCCCGCTGGTGCCACTCCGGATCCTCGTTGACCCGGACGGCGCGCAGGGCGTCGAACTGGCCTGGNGGACCGGTGGGCGGTGGATTCGGAGAACCGTCCCGAAGTCGACGATGAAGTCCGGCCGTCGCATGGTGCAAGCCCTCGGTGACGCTGGTCTTCCCGTCATCGAGGCGGACGCGAAGGCCGCGGAACGCTGGCTCGCCGCCGTTGAGGCTGCAAACGAGGAGGTCATCCCCCGGGAGCCACTGGCCCGATGGTTGGGCTGGCAGCCCGACGGCAGCTTCCTACCGGCCGCGGACAGCCCGCTTCCGCTGGAACCGAAGTACCCGGAGCAGGTTCCTTACATCGCAGCGCATCATCCCGCGGGCAGCCTCGAAGACTGGCGGCGGACGATCAAACTGATTGAGCCGTTCCCAGCGGTGCGGGTGGTCCTGGCGGCCGGGTTCGCCGCCGCCATGCTTCGCGTTCTGCGCCTGGACAGCTTCGTCCTCGACGTCGCCGGGACCAGCAGTCGCGGGAAGACGACCGCGGCCCGTGTCGGCCTGTCGCCGTGGGCAGATCCGGGCGAAAAGTCGGATGGGATGCATTCGTGGCGGACGAAGCTATTGGCGGCCGAGTTTCGTCTGAATGCCGTCCGCGGCATGCCAGTGCCATTTGACGAATCGCAGCTCGTCGAAGACCCCTCGATCGTCGACACCATCTTGTACTCGGTGCCCCGGAATCATGGGCAGCACCGTGGCGGCGGCTGGCCGTCGGGCCTCCCCTGGGAAACGATCATCATTTCGACGGGGGAACGGCCAGCCCTCTCCTTCACCTCATCCCAAGGCGCGGCGGCCCGCGTCCTCTCCCTGCGGGCCGCCCCCATGGGCGACAACAGCCCGGAGAACGGCAGGCTCGCCCAAGAGATCGTTGCCGGTGTCACCAGCAACTACGGCACCGCCGGCCCGGCCTTCGTCGAGCGGCTACGCGCCGAACTCGCCGCCGATGACGCTGCCGACCGGATCTGCGCCCGGCATCAGGAACTCGCCGAGCAGCTCGCCGGCACCACAGGCATGTCCGGACGGCGCGCACCGATGGTCGCCGCCCTGGCGCTGGCCGACCGGTGCATCTGCGGCTGGGGCATCGTTCCCCTCGAACCGCTACCCATGGACACCTGGCGCGACCTTCTTGTCACCGACGACGCCGAGGACAACCGCGGCGAGATGGCGTTGGACCTTGTCCGGGAAATCGTCGCAGCCCACCCGGTGGGCCTGTGGCGCCCCGGGGTCATGTACTCGGAACCGAACGGCGGGTGGATCGGCCGTGTCCTAACCGTCGGCGACCAGGACGCTGTCGGTCTGCTGCCCGCCCGGCTCCGCGCGGAACTTGACCGCCACGGCGTCGTCCTCGACGCCGTCGTCCCCGCCTGGCGTGACGCCGGACATCTGGTCGAGGAGGCCAGCTACCGACCCCCATACCTCCCGAAAAAAAAGATCGCCGGTTCGGCGGTCCGGCTTTACATCTTCAGGCCGTCCGTCCTCGCCGCGCCGTCCCTCGACAGCAAGGAAGGCGACGACGAGTGACGATCACCGTTTCTCAGCGCCTTCCCTTTTCCGGCGCCGCTGTATATGCCTCCCTCTCTTCCCGCCCGGTGCGTACCCCCGCCTACAACCGTCCTGACCTGCGGAAACGGGGGGTACGCGGGCTCTCACCGAAGTGCGTACCCCCTGGCTTCAGACACCCGGGGGGTACGCGCCCAGCCAAGGCGGTGCGTACCCCCACCACAGGAACATCAACATTGGTGTTGACCTGCAACTACTCGGATCGTCGGCCGCCGCCCACCGGGGGTACGCACCCGCCGGAACAACAGAGAGGTATACGCGGGCCGCTCCGAAGAAACATCGGCATGCCCGTCACGGTCTGCGATCACACCTCGAACCGGAACACCCGAACGGCGCCGTCCGCCACGGAAAGGACCAGCCACATGGCCACCGCCGAACAGGCGATCGTCTGGACCGAAGACATCACCCGACTCCCCTACGTCCGGGAAGTCGAATACGCCTTCGCCAACACCCGGCAGCGCCCCATCCGCTGGCCCGGCCCCAGCAGGGTGGTCGGCTACNGCACCCTGCACAAAACCGCCCGATCACAGACCCCCGGGCACTTCCTCCGCCGCGTCTTCCTGGTCCAGCCCCACGACCGCNGCGAACAACCCGACGGCGTCTACAGGACCGGCTGCCCATCCGAAGGCGTCGACCCNCTCACGGTGCAGCCCGGTGTGCCCGGGCGCCGTACCCGGCGGGCGTGGGGCTGCGACAACGCCCCCGACCAGCCCCATCACGCCGCCGGCCGCTGCCCGCTCTGCGGCCGGCAGTGGGACCACCTAAACGAGGAAACCCAATGAGCACCGATCTTGACGCGCCCCGCGCATCGTGGCGCGGCCCCCGAAGCCCGGCCCACTGGACCTGCCCGCGGTGCCGCAACACCGCCGTAGCCGACCGCGAGCATCCCGGCGCACTGATCATCGAGCACCGCCCCGGCTGCCGGACCCCCAGCGGCGTCGAAGACGTCCACAGCACCGCGACCGGCGAAACCAGCCGATGACCGGCAGCAGCAGCGTCCGCGGACCACCAGGGCCCCGGCAGCAGACCCCAAACATCAACCACAACGAGAGGAAAGATCACATGGGACAGGCCAGACGGCGACGTGACGCAGACCGCCAGGCCGGCCAGATCGGTAGCCCGATCCCGGCCGCCGGGTTGCAGGGCGACCACCGCGGCACCTGCATCGCCTGCCTTCGTCCGACCGACACCGGTCTCGCATTCCAGGGTGAAGCCGAATGGATCTTTGCCGGACTGCTCGGTCTCGGCGTGCCCGAAGACCAGGTGCACCCGGCGTTGGCCGACCTGGACCCCGCGGGTTGGGGCAACGGCCTGGTGCCGGTCGGGAAGACGGCGGTCACCGTGCGGGCGTGCGCCGAGTGCGCGAGCAAGCCCGGGTTCCCTGTCGCGCTCCTGCTGCCTGGTCACCCGGTGCCGGCGGTGCAGCCCGCATAACCGGACCCATCCGGGTGGGCGCCGTGGTGACTGCCACGGCGCCGCCTTCCCGAAACCCCAACAAGGAGATCATCGCATGACCGAGCAGACCAGCCCGGCTGACGCCGCCCCGTACGCCATCCACCTCGACATCTTCCCCACCGGTGCCGCGTTCGCCTGCGGCCTCTGCCACGCCAGCTTCCGCGCCCACGTCGTCCCATTGCGCTACCCGACCGGTGACCTCACGGCAGGACAGTGGATCTGCCNGCCGTGCCTCGCCGCCGGCTCCGCTCGGCTCGCGTCGGTCNCCGAATCGTTGGACCTGATCGCCGTTGCCGCCGCCGGCAGCGACCAGGTCCTCGCCATCGCCCAGCAGGCCGTGTCCAGCATCCGCAGGGCCACCGAAGCCCACGCCATCGACACCATGGCCCACGAGCTCTATGGCCCCGGCAGCCACCAGCCCACCATCGTCGATCTCGGTTCCAGCCCCATCACCGACGAGTCCGACCTGTACGTCGGCGCTCATCTCGCCGATGGCAAACCACAGGTCACCCTCGTCGACCGCGGCGGCTGGTCGTACTTCGACGGCGACGCGGACGCCGCCATCGAAGCCGCAGACCGCATCCGGGATCTCGCCGAGGTGGCGCGGATGGCCGCCGGGTTCGGACCGGACGCCGGACCGACCGACCCGGACGACGAGGCCGGCTGATGCGCCGCCGCCACCGCGAACCCCCCGCCCACCACCGAGAGGACCCCACGATGACCATCACCAGCACCGTTCCGCTCGCCGCCAGCCTCGACGGCCTGCCCGACTCGATCCGCGACCAGGTCGGCAAGCTTCTCGACGGCCACCACGCCCGCACCGCCCGCTACCGCGACACCCTGCTCAAGCCCGGCGGCCCTGACTTGGAGGTCACCACCTACGGGGACGGCTCCCGCAGCCACGGCCCCGCCGCCACCGAAGCCCTCGCCGCAGCCAACCGCTGGTGGCNGGAGACGGTCACGTTCACCGAGCAGCTTCTCGACCTCGACCGCGACCAGGCCGACGCCCTGGCCCCCATCGCGGGCGACGAGCTGTCCGCCGTTCTCCGCGGCCGGCTGATCATCCTCGCTGAACTCGCCGCGGGCACCATCGGCCGCAGCAACGTCACCGGCCCCCAGATCGAAGACGACGGCGTGGTCCTCGTCGCGGGGGTGCGTGTCCCGCTGACCGGGGTGGTTGCTGCAGGGCCGCCGCCGCAGGCCCCGGAAATCCACGTGTCGATTTCCACGGGTGCCGCGGTCGCCGATGTCGTCGCGCGGATTCGCGCGATCGCCGACCAGATCGAGANGACGGGCTCGTACACCTGACCCGGCGGCCTGCCGGCACCCCCGAAACCCTTTCACCAGCACATAAGGAGAGCTCCGATGCCCGCAACACCCCCACGGCCCAACCCCACCGCGACGGTCCGGAAGGCTGTTCCCGCGGCCACGGCCACGGCGAGCAAGCCGGCGGTGAGCAGCGTCTACGCGCAGGCCGCCCGCCGGCAGCGTGTCGCCAAGATCCGAGCCCGGATCGCTGCTGGCGCCGCGCAGAGCCGGAAGTTCGCTGCCGATGCTGCCCGTGCGAAGGCCACTGCGGCCCGGACCGCGGCGACCAGCCCGAAGACCGCGGCGAAGCCGAAGACCGCGGCGGCGCCGAAGGCGACCGGCACGGGCAAGGGCCAGGCGGCCGCGGCCCGGAAGGTGGCGACGAAGCCGCCGGTGCCGCCGGCGAAAACCCTGCCGCGACGCACCAACCGCTGACCGAGGAAGCGACGCGGCCCCGGCATCCCCGGGGCCGCCCCACCCGAACCCGAAGGAGAACCTGATGAACGACGACCGACATGGCGTGATCGACGCCGCCACCCGCCAGCACCTCGGCAAACCCCTGGCTGACTGCACGATGAGCGACCTTGATGCGCTCGTCGCGACCCTCAGCGGCGGCGCGGAACGCCTCCGAACCGACCTCGCCGAGCACTGCCAGAAGACCGGCACGGTCCCGCCGACCATCACCGACATCGCCACGGTCGACGCCTTGACCGGCGACCAGGTCGACGTGTCCATCGGCGTCCAGCCCGGCGGCATGCCGCTGGTCCTGCTCCGGACCACCGACAGCACGGACGGCACGGCCAGCGTAGTGACCGCCGTCCTCACTGGGGAGGAAGCCGCCCGGGTCGCCGCAGCCCTCGCGGACGCCGCCAACCGGGCCACCGGCGTACTCAACTGACGGCGTGCGGGTCGCGGCCGGGTGTGAGCCTGCCCGGCCGCGACCCGCCCGCCGGGCACAGAAGGTCACAGAAAAGCGGCTAGAAGCCGGATTTTCGGCCCAGCCCATGAGAATCATCACCCAAAGTTACGGAAGGGAGGTCGTGGTCGTGGTCGACGAGGACGGCCCGCGTGCAGGGTTCTGCAACGCGAAGGTCACCCGGCAGGGTGTTCCCGGCTGGTGCCGGAAACGTTCCGGTGCTGGGACATCCCACCTCGGTTCGGGACACTGCCGCTTCCATGCTGGTGAGACCCCGTCCGGCCGGTATGCCGCCGCTCGCGAGCGGTTCGAGGACGACGCGACCCGGATGGTGCGTTCCCGTCGGGTCCGGTTCGGTGAGGTGATCCCCACTAATCCGATGTTCGCCCTGGCCGACGAGGTGGGCCGGTCCGTGGCGTTCGTGATGCTCGTCGAGGACGAGATCCGGCGGAACGGCGGTGCCGTGGACGGTGATGATGTTCAGCTCGTCGACACCGTGGGGACGGCGGATGGTGGGACTCGCACCGAGATCGGCGTCTTGATCCGGTTGTGGCGTGAGGAACGGGCCCACCTGGCGAAGGTCGCGAAAACCACGATCGACGCGGGTGTGATCGAAAGCCAGGAGCGGTTCGTCAACGCCTACCAGGAGAAGTTCATCGGCACGCTCGAAGGCGTCGTCGGTGACCTTGGGCTCGACGTCAACGACCCACAAGTGGTGGGGGTCATCTCCCGGCGCCTCGGGATGCTTGCCGCCCCGTCCAGCCCGGTGGGTATCGGCGGTTCGTTGGCGATGCCGGAATGAGAGAGGTTGAGATGGCGGATGTTGATGTCGTCGAGGCGGTGCCGGGCGACCTGGTGCCGCGGGCTGCGATCCCGGACCGCTGGCCGGTGATCACGGCGAGGATGGCGCGCCGGCTCACCTCCGAGCGGCGGATCCCGAGCTGGACCGTCGGCCGGCGGGTGTTCGTCAGTGCGGGCGATGTGGAGTCGTGGCTTGCTGCCTGCCGCCGGCCAGCGGCATAGCTGGCCGACCCGGGGCAGCGACAGTCACCGGCAGTCACCCCCGGTCCGCCACGGTCGGGTGTTCGTAAGGGGACCGTTCTACGAACACCCGGCCGTGACCGCCCGTGGATCACGCCACCAGCACGATCGGTGTCTCATAAGACCCGTCCGCAAACTGTCGCATTGAAGGGGGGCTATACGTACACTCGGGTCATGACCGACCCCGCCGGCATCCTCGTCGGCTACGCCCGCTGCTCCACCGACGCCCAGGACCTCACCGCCCAACGCGACCGGCTCGCCGAACTCGGAGTCGCCGAGGAACGGATCTACACCGACCACGGCCTGACCGGCACCAACCGCGACCGGCCCGGACTCGACCAGGCCCTCGCCGCCGTCCGCGCCGGTGACACCCTCGTCGTCCCGAAGCTGGACCGGCTCGCCCGGTCGATCGTCGACGCCCATGCGATCGCCAGCGAACTGGAGGCTAAGGGCGTCCGCCTCTCGCTCGGCGGCACGATCCACGACCCGTCCGACCCGATGAGCAAGATGTTCTTCTCGATGCTGGCCACGTTCGCCGAGTTCGAGGTCGACCTGCTGCGCATGCGCACCCGCGAGGGCATGAAGGTCGCTAAGGCGAACGGGAAGCTACGCGGTAAGCAGCCGAAGTTGTCGGCCGCGAACCAGCGGCGGTTGTGCCAGATGCACGGGACGGGCGAGCACACGATCGCTGACCTGGCCGAGACGTTCAACGTGTCGCGGGCGACCGTCTATCGGGTCCTCGCTGCGGCCGAAGCGGCGCGGCCCGGTGGCGGCGCCTGATCTTCCTGGCACCGCCAGAGCGGCCCGCCCTCGACGTGAAGGGGGCGGGCCGAAGCGGTGATGCTTCCCGGATCGGGGAGCGTGGAATGCGGCCGGAAACCGGGCGCATCTACGGCGCGGCAAACCGTCCGAATAGGACACCGACGATACGATTGCTATGGCTCCGGGAGCGTAGCTCCCGCAGGCCGCCGGGCTGGTGAATCCGCCGACGGGCACGCCAATTCCCATTGGCCTGCCCGGAAGCGGTTCACCCGATGCCCATCAACACCCCCCACACGGTCGCAGGCAGCCTGCGGAACATCGCCGCGACCATCGCCCAACCCGTCTGGCACGGACGCCATCCCGGGCCGCTCACCGCCGCCCACGCTGGGAAACTCCGCCGGCTGGCCGGCCGGGTCGAACATGCCATCCGCGACGATGATCCCCGCCTCGACGCGTTCACCCCCCACACGATCGCCGACCCCGCCGGGGGGCATTTCCTCACCAGCCCGCCGGAGGTTGACCGGTTCCTCGCCGAGGTTCCGGAGCATTGGTCCCCGGGCCGTTTCCTGAGCGGGCTAGCCGAGGTGTACCGGACTGCGCCGCCGCCGGCTGAGGACACGATCGCCCAGGTTGTTCGGGCGTTGACGGTGGCCGCCGAGCAGACCGCCGCCGGCCGGATTTCAGAGCATGCCGTCAACGCCGATGGGCAGTTGGTCGTCCGCTATGTTCGCCGGCCCGTTCGGGGGCTGTGACCTATGGCCGTGGTGGGCACCGCTGAGATTCTGATCATCCCGGTCGTCAAAGGTTTCGCCAACATCGGCGCCCAGATCGGAAAACAGCTCGACGGGGTGGGCCTGGCCGCCGCCGGCATGTCCGGGCAGATGGCCGGCGCGGAGAAGACCGCGGCCGGTGCTGCCAGCGAGCTGGGCGCGGCCGGGCTTGCTGCCGCGGGCACCGGCGGGAAACTCGCCTCGGCCGGGGCGGACGCCGGGAAGCTTGAAGGCGGCCTAGGCCGGACACGGCTCGCAGCAACCGCAGCACGGGACGGGTTGAAAGACGCCGAGTCGTCGGCGGCCGCGTTCGGAACCCGCCTGTCCACTGTGGGCGCGACGGCGAGCGGCGCGTTCGGTGGGATGCTCGGCAGCGTCAAAGGCTTCGCGTTGGAAGCAGCGAAGCTCGGAACGCTGTTCGGGGTCGCCGGTGTCGCCGGGGCGATCTACGAGGGTTCGAAGCGGGCAAACGAGTTCGACGCTGCGATCACCCGGCTGAACAGCCAGGCCGGGGTGTCGAAGGAGAAGCTTGGGACGCTGAGCGCCGGTGTGCTCGACCTCGCCGGCAAGGTCGGCGCCGACCCTGATTCCCTCGCAGAGTCGCTGTTCCATGTGGAGAGCAACTTTTCGTCGCTGGGGATCACCTCGACGAAGGCCCTGTCCCTTGTCGAAACCGCCGCGAAGGGCGCCCGGGTCGGCAACGCAGACCTTGTCGATGTGACCAACGCGCTCACGTCGGCGGTCGCCGCGAACATCCCCGGCGTGCAGAACCTCGACGAAGCCATGGGCTATTTGAACGCCACCGTCGGCGCGGGTGACATGTCCATGCAGAACCTCGCAGATGCTATGGGCACTGGCGCTGTGGCGGTCGTGAAGGGCTACGGGCTCAGCATCAAAGATGTCGGCGCCGCCTTGGCCGTCCTGGGTGACAACAACATTCGCGGGGCGCAGGCCGGCACGCAGCTTCGGATGACCGTGCAGTCCCTCGCCGTCCCCGCGAAGGCAGGTAAGGCCGCGCTGGAACAGTTGGGCCTGTCTCAAGACACGCTGGCGAAGGACATGCAACGCGGCGGCCTGAACGCCGCCATCACCGACCTTCACAACCGGTTGAAAGCGGCGGGGATCGGCGCGAACGAAGCCGGGAACGTTCTCACCCAGGCGTTCNGTAAGAAAGCCGGAACCGGCGTGAACATCCTCGTCGACCAGTTTGACCGGCTGCAATCCAAGTATCCGGAGCTGGAGAAAGGCGCCCACGAGTTCGGTGGGGCGTGGGACACGACCGCGACGACAACGAAGCAGAAGATCGCCGACATGAAGGGGGCGTTCGACAGCTTCCTGATCAAAGTGGGGCAGTCGACGCGGGGCATCCAAGGCTCAGCCGCGGACCTTGGGACCAGGGCGTTCGGTGCGATCTCGAAGGGCATCGACAGCGTCGGGATCGCGAACAAGGCCCGCACGTCAGGTGACACGTCCGGCGAGTCGCAGAACATGCGGAAACTCACCGGGGTCATCACCGATGTGTTCCGCGCCGGTGACGCTGCGAAGAAAATTTTCGTGGAGATCGAACCGGCGTTGAAGAACATCGCCAAGGCCGCGGGTGAGGTGGTCGGCGCTGGTATCCATGTGATCGCCGACGTCCTCAAGGAGATCTCGGATCACGGCAGCCTGGCCCGCGATCTGGTCTACGGGATCGCAGGGGCCTTTGTCGCCTACAAGGCGGCGGTGTTGGCAGCGGCAGCAGCACAGAAGATCACGGCTGCCGCCGCCTGGCTTCTCAACGCGGCGTTGGACGCGAACCCGGTGATGCTGATCGTCCTGGCGATCGCCGGTCTCGTCGCCGGTCTGATCCTGGCGTACCGGCATGTCGGCTGGTTCCACGATGCGGTCAACGCGGTCGGCCGGGCGTTGAAAGACGCCGCCCTGTGGGTCGCGCACATGTCCGAAAAAATCTGGCATGGGCTGGTCGACGCCTTCCACGCCGTCGTCGACGCGGCGAAGAAGGTGGGCGGGGCGTTCTCGGATGCGTTCCACGGGGCGGAGCATCTGGCAGGGTCGGTGGGCCATGCGTTCGCGCATGCTTTCGACGCTGTGGAGGATGCGACGAAGGCTGTGGGCCGCTGGTTCCAGCGGATGTGGGACGACTCGGTGCGGATCGTGAAGGGCATGGCCCGCGCGGTCGGCGACGCCTTCCACGATGTGTACGACGCGATCAGCCGGGTGGTGAGCGATGTTCTCGACTTTGTGGGCCGGCATTGGCGGCTGCTGCTGGTTCTGCTGACCGGTCCGTTCGGCCTCATCGTTGTGATCATCGTGAACAACAAGGATCGGATCGTCGCTGCGTTCAAAGACATGTGGGAGGNCGTTTCAGGGTTCGTGTCCCGGCTGTGGCATGACGTCTCCGACTTTNTCAGCCGCATGTGGCATGACGTGACGGATATCGCGTCGAGGGTGTGGCATGACGTTTCCGATTTCTTCTCCCGGATCTGGTCGGATGTGTCCGGGTTCGCATCGAGAATCTGGCACGATGTGGCCGGGTTCTTCTCGCGTCTCTGGTCCGACGTTAGCGGCTTCGCGTCCCGGCTGTGGCATGACGTGGCCGGGTTTTTCACCAGCCTGTGGCATGACGTGACGGGGATCGCGACGAGGCTGTGGCACGACGTCGCCGGGTTCTTCACGAATCTTTGGCATGATGTCGCCGGGTTCGCGTCGAACCTGTGGCATGACGTGGCCGGTTTCTTCACGAACCTGTGGCATGACGTGACGGGGATCGCGGGCCGGATCTGGCATGAGGTGTCCAGCCCGTTCACCAGCCTGTGGCATGAGATGACGACGACGGCATCGAACCTGTGGAAGGACGTGACCGGCTGGTTCGACCGGATCAAAAACGATATCACCAACTCGGTGAAAACCGCCACCGGATGGATCAAGGGCGCGTGGGACGGTTTGAAGGAGATCTTCAAAGCCCCCATCAACTTCCTGATCAACCCGGTCTACAACAGCGGCATCCGGAAAGTGTGGAACGCCTTTGCGGGGATCGTCCACGAACAGCCCCTCGACGAGGTCCATGGCTTCGCCGCTGGCGGGCCGATCACCGGCGGTCGGCCGGGCCGCGACTCGGTGCTGGCGATGCTGATGCCCGGGGAGCATGTGTGGACCGCCGCCGAGGTTGCCGCCGCCGGCGGCCAGCAGGCCATGTTCGCCCTACGCCGGCTGTTCGGCGGCGGCACGCAGGCCCGCGGGATCGGCATGAAGGACGGGGGCGACACCAGCATCCTCGGCACCATCGGCAATGCGATCCTCCACCCGATCGACACGTTGGAGTCCCTCGGCTCCGGCACGCTGGACGTCCTCGGAACCGCGGTGCACTGGGTGCGTGGTGCCCTCGCCGACGCCGCCAGCGCCGCGTTCATCCCGATCCGCGCCGCCGTCAACGCCACCCTGGGCACCGGCGAGGACTGGAAGGGTGCCGCCGGCCGGCTCGCCGAACGACCCATGGACGCCATCGTCAACCTGCTCCGCGGCCAAGACGGCAAAGACAAGGCCGCTGCCGCCACAGCACCGGTCGCCGCAGCCCCCACCGGTGACATCCAGGCGTACGCCATGCAACTCCTCACCCAGCACGNCTGGGCGAACCAGTGGAACGCCTTCAACGCTTTGGAGATGGGTGAGGCCGGCTGGAACCCGGCCGCGCTGAACCGGTCGTCCGGCGCCTACGGGCTGGCGCAGGCACTACCCGCCTCCAAATACGACTCGTACGGCAACCGCAACGACTACCACGTGCAGCTCCGCTGGATGCTTGACTACATCGGCCAGCGGTACGGCAGCCCGGCGAACGCCTACTCGACGTGGCTGTCCCGCGACCCGCACTGGTACGACCAAGGCGGCCCCCTCAAGCCGGGTTTGACGTTGGCGGCGAACGGGACGGGCCGCGACGAATGGGTGGTACCGAAGTCCGCGGTGTCCGTCGCGAGCCGCAGCGGCGGGTACACGTTCGCACCCGGGGCGATCGTGCAGAACATCGACGCGCGGGGTGCGTCGAATCCGGCCGAGTTCGAGCGGATCGTTCACCGCGCCAACGCTGATCTCGTCGCCACGTTGGATCAGATGTTGCAGCAGGGCGTGGGGGCGGTCTGAGCGGGGACCGGGTCAGCCTGTGGTCTGCCGCCATCCGGGCCGGTGCCGGTCCAACNATGCCTCGACGTCGGCGCGCAGCCACAGGCGTTCCTTCTCACCCGCATACCAGGGGGAGGGGAAGTCCCGGTCGCGGCTGATCGTGTGCGCCCGGGATCGGGCGACGCCGAGCAGCTCGCGTAGTTCACCGAATCCGATCAGGTCGGCGGGGGTCGCCGGCCGTGTCTCCGGTCCGTTGCTGCTGGCCATGGATTCGGATGCTGGGCGCGGATCCGGATCCGTGGTCCGCGCTCTTCCTCCGGATCCGGTGACGCGCTAGCGTGTCCGGACCGTCGCGTGCCGTCCCGGATGCGTGACATGGAACGGCCCCGCCCGGTCTGCCAACCGGAACGGGGCCTGGCCGGATGGGAGCCGACCGATGTCCGAAGTATCCCCGTTGTCTGAGCAGTCCGCGACGAGCGACGAGCAGGGCCAGGCCACGCCAGCCGAGGGTGAGCTTTTCGAGCCGTCACCGCAGCGGGGGCGGGTGCCGGCGATGCCGGGCGTCAGCGTCCATTTCTCGCGGCTCACCGGCCGCTATACGGCGATCGTCGACTTGGACACCACCGCGGCGCAGATGACCACCGCGCTGGCCCGGTACCTTCCGGCGGATGTCCGGCTGGTCGAAACCCTCTCGCATGTGGGCGCGACGCTGATCGTGTTTCAGGGTGAACCGGATCCGCCCGGCGGCGGGATCTGAACTCCCTGGCACGAGCAGCGGCCCGCCCCTCGCGTCGAGGGCGGGCCGCCGCGCAGTCGGAGCGGACCCCTACGGGTTCGGCTACGCCTCCGCGGCCCGGACCAGCGGCCGGGCGACCATGAACTTTTCCGAGGACATGCGGGTGTCGTTGACCTCGACGACACGGCCGGACTCGTCATCCGTCACCCGGATGATCCGCAGCAGTGGCACGCTGATCGGCACGCCGAGGATCGACGCCTCGTCGGCAGTCGGCATCCGTGCCGCGTAGTAGTCCACCCAGGACAGCCGTAGGCCCATGTCCTGTTCCATACGGTCGTAGATGCCGCCGGGGCCGGTGTTGATGGCTTCCAGCGGGGTTCCGGCTGCCAGGTCGGCCGGTAGGTACGACGTGGAGATGTGCAAGATCTGGCCGCCGGCCGGGCCCATGCGCCGGTCCCGGATCACCACTTGGGTGTCTGCGGGCACTCCGAGCATGTCGGCGATGTCCCGCGGCGCGGTTCCGCGTGAGAGCACGGGCGGGGCGAGCGCGACCCAGTCGGCGGCGGCCGGGTCGAAGTAGTACCCGCGTTCGTCGCGGTGGACGCCGCGGTTGCGGAGGATGCGCCNCGAGTCCGCGGTNGGGCGGCGGCGGACGAAGGCCCCGCGGCCCATTTGCTTCTCGATCAGCCCTTCGCTGCGCACCACTTCGAGCGCCTGGCGGACGGTTGACCTGGTTGTCGACCACTGCGTGACCAGTCGGCTTTCCGAGTCGATGCGGGCGCCGTCCNCAAGCTCGCCGCCGACGATCTTCTGTCGTAGATCGTCGGCGATGCGCAGGTACAGCGGCCGCCCGAACTCCTCGCTCATGACACGAAGCTACCCGGTGATCACTCAACCTGTCTTGACAGGTCTAGCCGGTTACACAGGTGAGCATTCCTGATCCCACACGTTGACCTGTCTAGACGGGTCAACTACTGTCCTGCCTGTCGAACCGAACGCACACGACAGGAGCCGACAAACCGTGAACACCGAACAGGCGCAGAGCACCGAGGCCGACTCGCTGCTGACGCCCGGCGAGTTCGCCGACGCGCTGCGCGTCGACGTCGCCACCGTCGCCCGCTGGGCCCGGAACGGGGACGTCGACTCGATCGAGCTGCCCGGCGGCAGCCGCCGCTACCGGCGGTCGACGCTCGCCGCGATCCTCGCCGGCCGCAGCACGACCCCCGACGCCGCGTAACCAGCCCCAGCACGAAAACGGCCCCCGCCGGTGTGCAACCACCAGACGAGGGCCTCGACCAGACATCACCTGCACACACAGGAGAGACCAGCCGTGCCCAACATTTTCACCCAGCACCCCGACCTCGTCGAACTCGACCGGCAGCAGCCGGCCGCGAAGCTCGCGCCGATGGACCTCCTCATGGCCGAAATGGCCGCGATGACCGCCACCGCCCAGGACGAAACCCTGCCGTTCTCGACGCGACTCGACGCCGAACTCGCCTACGCCGGAGCCACCGCGGCGATCGACGCCTTCACCGCCGCACTCCGCAGCAGCGGCAACACCCGCTCGACCCTGGACCGGCACCGCCGCCAGATCAGCCCCGGCATGGCCGGCGGTTTCGACCTGGCCGCCGTTCTCATCGTCGACATGCTCGACGCGGAACTCNCCTCCCGAGGCGTCCGATGAGCGCCGCCGCCGTTCACCTCACCCAAGCCCACAGCCGGGGCGACCGCGACGAGTGGGCGATCACCGTCGAGCAGGGCGCCGACGTCGACGACCTCCGCGCCGCCATCGCCGCCATCCCCGCCGGCACGATCATCGGCAGCGCGCAGGTTGACCCCGCCGCCGGCCGGGTCAGCTTCGGCATGGCCGGCCCGCGTGCACCCCGGGTCCGCAGGCCGATCCGTAGGCCGCTGCTCCCCACCTGCCAGTTGGACCCCACCGCCGAGGACATGGCCGCCGCCCGCCTCCACGTCGCCGGCACCAGCGCCATGGGTGTGCTTGCGACGGTCGGCGCCCGATCCGCCGGCCATGTCGGGCTGATCATCGCCGCGGTCCGCAGTGGTAATGCCCATTTCGTTGCCGATGAGCTGCGGTTCCTGCGGGCGCTGGACCTGGCCGCCCAGGAACGCCTCAACATCCTCGACGCCGCCGACGGCGACAGCCGGTCCCGGCCGAAGCCTGTCGAGCGGCCCGCCGCCCTTGCCCTACCCGCCGCCGAGCAGACAGCCGCGAAGGAGATCAGCCGATGAGCGCCGACCAGGTCGACAGCATCACCGAAGCGGCCCGGCTCGCCCGCCAGGCCCTCGACGGCGTTCCCTTCGCCTGGAACCCGAAAGGTGCCGGGGAGGTGCAGAGCGCCGCTCTCGCGTCCATCGCACTGTCCCTGTCGATCCTCGCCGCCCATGTCACCGCCGCCGCCGAGCAGGTGACCCGATGAGCACCGAAGAGCCGCTGTTCACCGCCGCCCAGCTCGAGCCGACCGCCGAGGAACTGGCCAAGGCACGCGCCCGGGTCGCCGGCAGGGACAGGGCGGGCACCCATCTGATCGCCTCGTCGGCTCTGTGCGTCCACATGCCCGCCCTGATCGGCGCCCTGACCATGCCGTACAGCGTCGAGTTCGCCGCCCGCAGCATCCGAGCCCTGATCGCTGCCGCCCGCGCCGTCGAGGAACGCCTCGACGAGTTGGACGCCGAGTTGGATGCCCGGCTCGCCGAGTTGGACGCCCAGAACAGCACCGCTACCGGCCGGCCGAGTGACGTCCGATGAGCGCGGACCAGGGCCGGCCGTGGCCGACCCTCCCCGACCCGGACGGTGACCCCCGCCGCTGGATTGTGATCGTCGACGGTCGGAAGAGCGGGGGCCGCTGATGTCCCGTTTCGCCCGGGTCCGCTGGCTGCGCTGCGACCGCTGCGGCGCCTCCTACACGTCCGAACGGGGCCACCCCAACTGCCCGCGGCCCATCCGGTTCGTCGTTCGCCGCACCATCCGAAAGGAAGGAACCCGATGAGCCGCGTGACCCGCACGACGGTGGAAACCCGGATGCGGACCCGCACCGACCTGATCACCTCGATGCNGGCCGAAGCCGCCCGCTCGGATGGGCAGGTCGGGATCGTCATGGCCGGTGCGACCGCCGCCGCCGGGTTCCTGGTGACGTCCTGGTCGCCGGGCAGCCTGCCGGTCACGGTCGCGGTGCTGTGGTGGATCGGGATGGCCGCCACCGGCGCCGGCATCGCCGCGCTGGGCGGCAGCTTGTGCCCGTCGATTCCGCGGGAGACCGGCGTGCCGGCGGCGGCGTTCCACTGCTGGCATGCCGTCCGCGCCGCCCGCGCCGGGGTGCTGACCGCGGTGCTGGACCGCACGCCGGTCGACATCGACGCCGCCGACCGGCAGACCGAGGGCCTGGCCGCGGTCGTCGCCATCAAGTGGGCCCGTAACCGCACCGGTCTGCGTCTGCTCGGCGTGGCCCTGGTCGCGTTCGCGGCGGCCGGGATCACCGGTCAGGTGGTGGCGGCATGAAATACAAGATCGAAACGGAGGAGTACACCGACAGCCACACCGTCGATGGGGTGAGCGCACCGGTCACCCGCAGCCGCCAGGTCNCCGTGCCCGTTCTCCCGCGGGACCTTGACGTGCTGGCCGCCCGCGCCGTCGTCGCCCTGGTCCTCGTGCTCACCACGGTCTCGATCACCTGGTCGACGGTGTCCATCGCCCATCTGCTCCGGGGGACGTGGACCGCGTATCTCGCCGGTGGGGTGTTCGACCTGGCGTGGTGCGCGGCGTTGGGGATGGCGTTCATGGTCCGGTTCCGCCCGGACCGCCGGGCGATCGTCGACCGGGTCGGCTGGGCGCTGCTCGCGGTGACCGTGACCGCGATCGGTATGGAGGGCTACCGGTCCGGTGGGCTGGCTGTCGCCGCGATCGGCGCGTCGGTCAGCGTCGCCGCCAAGGCCCTGTGGTGGACGTTGGGCAGGGTGACCCGGCCGGAACTGTCCCCGGACGATGCGCAGTGGGTCGCCGCGCAGATCTCCACGGCCAGCGCGCAACTCGCCGTCGCCTCGGTCCGCCGCCAGGTCGCCCGCGCCCAGGACCGGGCGGCCGCCGAGCTGCTGGCGATGGAAGCGTCACGGCGGCCGCCGCACGGCACCGTCGACGTGCACGCCACCCCGAACATCCCCGCCGCCCCGGCTGCCATCCCCGCCCCCGAGGTGCTGCCCGCCCCGGCGGTGGCCGTCGCCCCGGACACGACGCCCAGCATCGCCGAGAAGACCCCTGTGGCCGCCCTGGAAGCACCCGACCAGGCACCCGGGAGAACAGCACCGGACCAGGCGAAACGGCTATCCCCGGGGCACCCCGGGGCGCGCCCCAACCGGGGTGTTGCGATCCCCCCCGCCGCCCGGGGCACGGCCGCCCCGGCACGGTCGGACAGCGAACTGCTCGACGCCCTCGACGCGCTCGGTGAGGCGGCCGCCGGCCTGTCGATTCGCGGCGCCGCAACCCATCTGGGTGTCGGTCAGGTCCGCGCCAAAAGGTTGCTGTCCGAGCACGCCGCACGCCGCCAGCCGCTGTCACTGGTGAAGGACGAGGCGGCGGGATGAGCGGCGACGTCCGCGGCGACCTTCGACGGCTCCGCTGGTATGTCGCGATCGGCCTGGGTCTGCTCGCCGCCGTCGTCCTGGCCCTGCGCGTGGTGGGCCTGGTCGTCGCGGTCGTCGTCACCACCGCCGAACGGGTTGATGTCGCCGCCGCTACCGCGGCCGGTATCCGCCCCCTCGGCGCCTCCACCTGGCTTCTTCCCGCTGACATGCCGGTCCCCGGCTGGACCCCGAGAGGAGACGACGACCGATGAGCACCGAGTACGCCGAGCCGGGACGCGGGGGCACGGTCGTGGCCGGCCCGTGGACACCGACCGTCGAACCCGCCGACACCGTCGAGGTTGCGGAACCGGCCCCGGTGGCGGCAGGCGAAGTCCTCCCCGCCGCCCGGCCGGCGCCGCTGCCCGCCCGCACCCGCATCGCCGACCCGATCCGCCTGCCCGCCTGGGTAACCAGCCGCACCGTCGCACGGNCCACCGCCCGGCACAGCGCCCGGGTCGCCGGACGGGTCGCGGTCCGCTCGACGTGGCGGGCCCCCGAAGCAGTCGCCCGCGGAAGCTGGCGCGCCGGCCGGTTCTGGTGGTCCTGGGTCAACGCCGAAGACCTCGCCGTCGAACTCCGCGACGCCGACAGCGGCAAGCTCGGCAAGGACGTGTTCGTCGTCCGTGACCATCGGAAGGTCCGCTGGTACATCACCGGCAGCGCCCTCGGTGGCACCGGCATCGCCGAAGCCATCGGCGCGGTCATGGCCGGCGAGTGGGTGCCGGCACTGTCCGGGGTGGTGGCGATCAGCGCCGCCGGGATCGCCGGCCGCCGCCGCCGGGCAGCCGGCGCGCCGCTGGTGGCCGGCATCGAACGGGAGACCAAAGCCGACCTGGCACCCGCCCATCTGAACGATGCGTTCCGCGCCGCCGGTCTGCTCCGTGGCGCGGACAGCAGCCTCGTGCTCCGCGCGCCGATCGTCCGCGACCGGCTGGACCGCGGATGGGAAACCCTCATCGACCTGCCCCGTGGCGGCGGGAAGACCGCCGCCGACGCGATCGGGAAGTTGCCGACGATCGCCGCGGAACTCAGCGTCGACGAAATCCAACTGGTGATGCGCAGGGTCCGCGCCCACGAGGGAGGCCACGGCCGGCGGCTGTCGCTGTGGATCGCCGACGACGACCCGTACATCGGCAAGCCCACCCCGTCGCTGCTGATCGACGTCGAACGGTTCGACTTCTGGAAGGCCGTGCCGTTCGGGCAGGACGCCCGCGGCAACCGCATCGACATCCTGCTGCTCTGGCAGTCGGCGTTCTTCGGCGGTCTGCCCCGGCGGGGGAAGACGTTCTCCATGCGGCTGCTCGTCGCCGCCGCCGTCCTCGACCCGTGGACTCAGCTTTGGCTGGCTGACGGGAAGGGCGGCGCCGACTTCCGCGCCGTCGCCCAGGTCGCCCACCGGTACGTCTCCGGCGCCGACCCGGATGATCTCGAAGCGTTCGAGGCGATGCTCGACGCGCTGATCAGCGAGATGTCCCGCCGGTTCGCGCTGCTCGCGAGCCTGCCGTCATCGGTGTGCCCGGAAGGGAAACTCACCCCGCAGATCATGCGTCGATACAACCTGCCACTGATCCCGTTCGTGATCGACGAACTTCAGGAGTACTTCGAGGCCGTCGAGGAAGAGAAGGACCGGCAGCGGATCATCGGGAAGCTCGCGCGGGTCGCCCGCCGCGGCCCGGCCGCCGGGATCATGCCCGTCTACGCGAGCCAGCGGCCCGACGCCAAGTCGGTGCCGACGAAGCTCCGCGAGATCGTCACCTACCGGTACTCCACACAGGTCACAGACAAAACCAGCTCGGACATGGTCCTCGGCGACGGGAAAGCGAAAGCCGGCGCGGACGCCTCGATCCTGTCCGAGGAACACAAGGGCGTCGGGGTGCTGGTCACCGGGCCGGCGTCGTTCGTCACCGTCAAAGCCGACCTGTTGGACAACCCTGAGTTCGAAGTGATCTGCCAGCGTGGCCGTGCCCTGCGCCTGGCCGAAGGCACCCTGACCGGGCAGGCATGCGGGGACATCGGCGCCGCCGCCACCCAGACCGGCTACACCATCCCGCAGATCATCGGCGACGTCATGGAGGCGTTCGGACAACGGTCCCGGATGTGGACCGAAGACCTCCTGCCCGCGCTGGTGAACATCGACGAGGACACCTACGGCGAGTGGGACAGCACCAAGCTCGCCGCGGAACTCGACGACGCCGGCGTCGTCCGCACGATGAAGCAAGTGAAGATCAACGGTGAGAACCGGGCCGGCTGGCTACTCCGCGACATCGAAGGCGCCATCCCCCCCGAAGTCCTCGCCGCCCGCCCGGTAGAGGGGGCCCCATCTACCCCGCCGGCCGGCTGACCCCCCGCTACCCACACCGACCCGCAGGCCCAGACGTAGAGGGCCCCCACTACCCCGGTAGCGGGCCCGGTAGAGCCCTCTGACCTGCGAAGTAGAGCCGGTAGAGGGGTCCAGACCCCACAGCGCACCACCCCCGCCAGGGCCGTCCTGGCGGCATCCCGAGAGGAGACACCCGATGGGCAAGAAGAAGATCAGCGGCAGTCCGACGGACGCCGTCGAGGCGGTGCAGGCGTTGGGCGGCCTGATCTCTCCGGACATGGCCACCTGCGTCATCTGCGGGCCGTCGTGCCGCTGCGCCGAGGTCGAGTTCGGCTCCGACGAGTACTTCGCCCGCCTCGACCGGGTTCACGGCCGGACCGACACCGCTAGCGGTGGCCGCTGATGGCCGGCGACCTCACCCGGGACCAGGTCGACGCGGTCATCACCTCAATCCTGGAGGGCCTCGACCGCAACGGCTACCGGGAAGCCGTACTCGCCGACGTCGACCCGGCCAAGCTGCCCGCCGTCCTCGCCGCCGAAGCCCGCGGCCGGCAGGACATGAAGGCCCGCGGCTACGAGTACCGCGGACGGCGGGGCCGGCGATGACCGCCGTCTGCCCGCGGTGCCGCGGACCCCGGATGGTCGGACATGGCCGCGGCCGCGGGCCGTGCCCTGCCTGCAACGCCACCGCTGGTGGTGTCGGCGACCAGGTGGCCGGCGTCGCGCAACGGGCACTCGACGGGCTGATCGGCCGCCGCCGCGACGTCGACGGCCGGCAGACCACCACCAGGGCGCACCGGTTGGCGACCGAGACGACGACGACTAGTAGACCGTCGCTGTTTAGTTCTGGGGTGTGGCAGGCTGGTGTTGGCAGATCTTCCTCGTCCCCTCTGCCGGTCAGGACAAGTCATGCCGTCACAGAAGAAGCGGCCGGTCACCTTGACCGCGGCCGATCGTGAAGCGTTGGTTCGGGTCACCACCACGGGTGTGCATCCGGCCTCGATGATCAGGCGGGCGCAGGTGCTGCTCGCGTTGGACACCTCGACCGGCGAGGTTGATCCTGTCGAGGTGATCGCGGCACGGCTGGGTGTCTCGGGTGAGACGCTGCGGCTGGTCGCCAAGCGGTTCGCCGAGA
>NZ_LJJX01000058.1:0-39394 GCF_001421075.1 Frankia sp. CpI1-P
CGCCACGACGCCGAGCTCGTCGCGCTGTTCCACCGTCGCCTTCACCGGGCCCGCATGCTCAACGGCCCGGCGGGCTCGTGGATCACGCGGCACCGCGACGTCCCGCAGCCCAGCCTGTGAGAACCGGGGACGTCGGGGCCTTCAGGGGGTGAGCTCCTTGCCGCACAGATCCGGCGCCACCACGTCGAACGCGCTGCCCTTCGCGTTGGCCTGGACGAAGGAGTAGCAGGTGGTCGGTTTGCCGAGGCCGGTCCTGATGTTGATCGGGCTGATCAGACCGCCCGCGTCGTAGCGCGTCACGGATCGCAGCGCGGTGATGAAGCCGTCTCGGGTGGGGCAGGCGCCGGCGAGTTCCAGGCCGCGGACGAACATGTCCGCCTCGATGTAGGAGGTCACGGCCAGGTCCTGCTCCGGCTGGCTGATCTGGGGTGAGTAACGCGTCATCGCCGTCGTGTAGGCGGTCAGGGCCGGGCCGCCGGACTCGAAGGGCCGGTAGAAGACGGGAACGGCGAGCCCCGCGATCCGGGGGCCGTAGGCGCGCAGCAGCCGCCGGTCGTAGCCGCTCGCGGACAGCACGACCTTCGGGCTCCGGCCCGCGGCGCGCAGCGCGTCGAGGACCGCGATGAGAGCGTCCGGCTGGATCACGCTGATGATGGTGTCCGGATCGAGGGCGGCGATCCGCTGGGCGACCGACTGCGGGCTGTCCGCGCCCGGGGTGTAGTTCAGTGTGTCGAGGACCTGCACACCGGCAGCGTCCACACTGCGCCCGTATCTCGCCGCCGCGTCCGAGACGCCGGTCGACAGCGCGGTCTGCACCACGACCGCTCGGCTGCCGCCCTGGGACCGCACGAACTGCCCGTAGGTGTCGGTGGGAGCGGCGCTGACATACGAGAAGGCAAACATGTTCCCGTAGTTCGACCAGACCTTCTCGGCTGCCAGGCCGGTCACCGGAACATTCCGGTCCGCCAGGTACTGCGCACTGCCGCTCGCCGCGAGGGTCGCCTCGATGATGCCGAAGACACCCTGGCCGTCGACGAGATCGCGGGCGGCGGTCTCATTCGTGGCGGCCGCGCCCTGGTCGTCCCGCCATTGATAGGTGATCGTGCGGCCGTGGACGCCGCCGGTGGAGTTCGCCACGCCCAGCCGGGCGTCGATGCCGGAACGGACGGCGCCGAAGGCGCTCGCGACCGCTCCCGTGTCGGGGTAGAGGACGCCGAGGTTGACGTGGTCGGCCGTCACCCCCGGGGTGTCGCAGGTGGACGCCGAGGCCACACCGGAGGTTGAGCAACCGCCGGCACCGGNGACCACCAGAAGTAACATGGCGCTCACCGCCAGGGGTCTCGAATGGCGGCAGGTGAACATGGGACTCCCTGGGACGGACGTAGGCGGCGGCGCGCCAATCGGGCGGCAGCACGGTACCTCCGCCGGCGACGTGGACCTGGCGCCGTCGAGGCGGATTCAACGTCCGTGCACTCGATCCTGCACTGATCAATGCCGCGGGCCTGATCAGTGCGGCAACATTACCGAGGCCGGCATCCGGGGCCAATGACGGGCAGTCATATTCGGTGGTAGCTGTCGCCGCTGGAAGCGGAACACGAGGAGAGCTGCTCCGCGGCCGGGGTCGAGTGTCGCGTTTCCCGCCTCATTGTCGCGATTGTCCTGTTGTGCGCGATCGTGGTGTTCCGCGGAACCGCGCCATGCCCGGGCAGGCGGGCTACGCCTTGCGGGCGATGCCGCCGTACACGCTGACGTCCGTGTCGGTGAGGTCGGCGTGGGCGGGGTCCGGGAACCAGCGGTGGACGAGGTCGACGCCGGGGGGGAGGAGTTCCAGGTCGAGGAACAGGCGTTCCACCTCGGCGCGGCTGCGGAGCTGATTGGGGATGCNGCGACTGCGGTAGGCCGACGCCGACGCCTCGAAGGCGGGATCGAAGTCGGCGGTGGCGTGGGTGAGGGCCAGGTAGCTGCCCGAGGGCAGCGCATCGATCAGCGTGCGGAGGATGTCGAGCGGGGAGTCGGCGTCGGGGATGAACGGGAAGATCGAGATGAGGGACAGCGCGACCGGCCGGGTCAGGTCGAGGGTCTCGGCCAGCTCGGGGGAGTCGAGGATGAGACCGGGGTCGCGCAGGTCGGCGTCGAGATAGGCGGTGCGGCCGGCGGGGCTGCTGGTCAGCAGGGCGCGGGCGTGGGCGAGCACGATCGGATCGTTGTCGGCGTAGACGACCCTGGTGTCCGGGGCAATCTCCTGGGCCACCTCGTGCAGGTTGGGGGAGGTGGGAATGCCGGTCCCGATGTCGAGGAACTGGCGGATCCCACGGTCGCCGACGAGGAACCGGGTGGCGCGGATCATGAAGGCGCGGTTGTGCCGGGCGACGTTCCGGGCGTTCGGGTACGTGGCCAGTACCTGTTCCGCGGCCTGCCGGTCGGCCGGGAAGTTGTCCTTTCCGCCCAGGTAGTAGTCGTACATGCGGGCGGAGTGCGCCTCGTCCGTCCTGAGGTCGGCCGGCTGGGGTTCGTCGGCCAGGGAGGTCCACCACTGCCCGCCGGGGGCGTTTCCTGCTTCCGCTTCGGTCACCGCAACCTGCCCCTCAAAGCCGGACGATCCCTCCCGAATCACCCTAGCCGCAGCGGCCTCGGCGGGTCCACGAGACGCGGGGAAGTCAACGCCGTTCACCGCGCGGCTGGAGAGTGGTACGGTGCCGCCGTGACCATCATTCCCCCTCGCCCTGCGAATGCCATGACCGACGTCGGACCGCCTTTATGCGGACCGCCCAGTAGCCCGGACGGGCCCCCGAGCGGTCCGGCGCCCATGCGGACCGAATAGTCCGCCGACGTCATTCTCCCTAACGCCGCCGGACGTCACACGCAGGTTATGTGGGGCCCTGCGCGGCCGTCGAACACCGATATCGCGCCCGACAATGACGCCGTACGTTCGGCGGATGCCCGGCGCGCGTGCGCACATCATTTTCCGGCCGCTTCTTCGTGCCCGGCGGGTCAGGTCGCCATTGTGGCGGGACTCCCGCGCGACGAGAGGAGAAGGACTGTGATCATGGATCGGAACATCCTGACCGACGGCGAAGCGGCCGGGTTGGACGTGGCCCGCACCCGTCCCGCGCTGCTGGCCATCGAGCCCACGTTCGGCGCCGGCGTGCTCTGCCAGGCCGTCCACGCGGCGCTGCACCGACTCGACCTCGGGCTCGACGACGTCGCGGTCGTGAACCTGGTGACGCGCGCCGCGCCGTTGGGACCGGCGCCGGCCGACGTGGTGGTGGCGACCTTCTACAACGTCAATCCCCGGCTGGTCGCCAGCGTCATTCCGGCCGTGTGGCGCAAGGCGTCACCCGAGGCCATCCTCGCGGCGCAGCAGGCGGCGTTCGCGCCGGTGCTCGCCGCGGCGCTCGCGCCGATCGATCCGGCGGAACTCGGCGAGCTGGCCGAGCTCGCGCGCGCGGCCGGGGAGGCCGCCGCGGCGAACAGGGAGGGCCGACCCCTGCTCGCCGGGCTCGCGTCGCTGCCGTGGCCGCGCGAGGACCCTCTGGTGATCTGGCACGCCGCCAAGGTGCTGCGCGAGCACCGGGGCGACGGGCACATCGGCGGCCTCGTCATCGAAGGGTTGCGCGGCATCGACGCGCTCGTGGTCCACGCCGCCTACGAGGGGTGGCCGGGGGNGGCGCTGCGTGACTCCCGGCGCTGGGACGCGGCGGCCTGGGACGCCTCGGTCGCGAGCCTGCGCCGCCGGGGCTGGCTGACCGAGGCCGGGACGCCGGAGTCGGCGCCGGAGCTGACGGTGCAGGGGCGCCGCCGCCGGCGCTGGATCGAGGATCGGACCGACGAACTCGCGGCGCTGGCCTACGAGCCGATCGGCGACGCGGGCATGGATCGCATGATCGAGCTCGGCGCCAAGGTCGTGGCCGCCCTCGGCGCCGCCGGCCTCGCCACGAGGCTGCGCCGCCCCGTCGCCAGGTAGCGGCCGTCGTGAGATAGCGGCCGACGCCGAGCCGGTGGCCGCCGGGGGAATCTCGTCCCCCGCACGCTCGGACATCGAGGTGACGGCAGGGGACCCCCGGGGCCGGCCCGAAGGTGCCAGGCCCGCGCATCGGGGTGTGCGACCAGGAAGGATCCGTAGCCTCGCCGGGACGTTCATGGGAGGGAGAGTCGTGAGCCAGGATGAGCGGGTTCGGGCCTGGTTGGAGCGGGAGCTCGACGGCACCGTGGTGGCCTTCGAGCGGCAGGAACGGTGGCGCNCCGCCTGGTTCGCCGATCTGACGAACGACGGGGAGCTGCGCAGGTACTACGTGCGCGGCCACCGCGGCGGCAACTTCCGGGAGATGATCACTCTCGGGCAGGAGGCCGACATCAACCGGGTGCTCCACCGGCACGGCGTGCCCGTTCCCCGGGTCCACGGGATGATCGAGGACCCGCCCGCGATCGTCATGGACCGGCTGCCCGGCCGGGTCAACCTCGCCACCGCGTCCGACGACGGCGAACGCGACGCAGTGCTGGACCAGTACGTCGACGCCATGTGCCGCATGCACGCGATCGACGTGGGTGAGTTCGGGGCGCTCGGGCTGCCCGTGCCGGCCGACAACCGGGCCGCGGCGCTGAACATGTACGCCACCGGTGAGCGCAACTACCGCCGGGCCAAGACCGCGCCCAGCCCGATGATCGAGTTCATGTGGCGGTGGCTGTGCCGCAATGTCCCGGCCGGGCGTACGCAGCGGGCGCTCATCCAGGCCGACGCGGCGCAGTTCCTGTTCGACCAGGGCAGGATGACCGGCCTGATCGACTTCGAGGCCGCCTACATCGGCGACCCGATCGCCGAGTTCGCCGCGATGCGCAGCCGCGACTGCGAGGAGCCGCTTGGCGACATCGGNCGGATCGCGCGGCGCTACGAGGCCGTGACCGGTGAGCGGATCGACCGCGACGCCGTGGAGTTCCACACCGCCGGCTGGTCGCTGATGACCCCGTTCCAGTGGGAGGACTCCGTCCGCAACCCCGCCCCCGGGGACAGTTGGCTGGAGTACTTCACCTGGCTCGTCGGCTGCGGCCGGTGGGCGCTCGAGGCCATCGCCGCGGTCGCGGGCGCGCCGCTGCCCGCCGTCGAACCACCCGCGCAGCGCCCGTCGTCCTACGCGAGCGCCGCCTACACCAACCTGATGGCGCTGCTCGACGAATGGCCCACCGCCAGCGCCTACGAAGGTTTCCGGGCGGACAGCGCCCGGGCCGTGACCCGGTTCGCCGAGCACGTCCACGCGTTCGGCGCCGACCTGGAGGGCGCCGACGTCGAGGAGATCTCCGAGCTCCTCGGCGCCCGCCAGCCGGATCTCGCCACCGCCGAGGCGGCGCTGGAGGAGTTCGTGCTGCGCGCCTCCCCGGACCTCGATGTTGCGCTGGTGCAGTACTTCCACCGCTGGACGCAGCGCCAGCAGTTCCTCATCGCCGGCACGGGTGCCCGGCACGAGAAGCTCATCCACCTCAGTCTGCAACCGCTCACCGGCGACGCCTGGCAGGCCGGGGGGCAGCCCGGGAGGCACGCATGACCCTGCACGTGGACGGCGACGGGCCGGCGCTGCTGGCGGAGCTGGCCGCGGTGATGCCCGCCGCGCCGGCGCTCATGGACCGTCTCGTCAACGAGTTCGCGCCCACGGCGGCCACGATGGCGACCCCGCAGGCGTACTGGGTGGGGCTCAACGGCTGGCTGACCGACCGGCTGTCCGGCCCGATCATGCAGGGCACCGTCGCCGTCGACGACGTCGGCGAGCAGGCCTGGGCGATCCTGGCCTCCAGCTACTGGGGCGGCCTGGAGCTGCGTGAGCACTGGGGGATGCCGCCGGTCATCGAGCGGCTCGGCATCGCCCTGTCGCCGCCGTTCGCCGAGGTCGAGCAGGGCATCGTCACGCAGATGGCGCAGCGGCTCGAGGCGTTACGCGCCGGCGGCGAACGCTGCCTGGAGATCCTGCCCTCGATCCTGCGGGAGGACGCGCCGTCGGGCCCCGTCCACGGCATCGCCTACAACGCCGGGGTGCAGGTGGTGAAGACCGAGGACCCGCCGATCGGCCAGCGCCGCCCGCACCGGACGCCCAGGCCGGCCGCGGTGCGCATCAACGCACGTCACTTCATGCGGGTCGACTACGACCTGCCGACCCCCGACTATCTGAAGGTCTGGCGCTCGGCGTTCGAGCGGGCCGTCACGGCCAACCCGGACGCCTACGAGAAGGTGATCGTCGGCGCGGGCGGCCAGGCCGACCTGCGGGATATCTGGGCCCACGCGGTGGCCTTCGGGAACACCACCTGGGGCGGGGAGGCGCAGGACGGCTGGACCGACGCCTACTTCACCGAGACCATCCGCTGGAGTTCGATCCTGACGTTCGGCCTGGAGGCGGCGGGCCTGGCCGCGTTCGTNGCGCTGATCAACCAGGACCCCGCGGCGGCCACGGCTGCGGTCCTGTGCAACGCGCTGTACCTGGGTGCCACGCCGGGCTGGCTGATCGGCCTGCTCGACACCGGCGCGACCCTGCCCCGGCTCGTCGGGGAACAGGGCGCCAGAACCCGCGACGAGTAACCGCTGGTTTTTGCTATGGACAAATCGGACGCCGAACCCGCCAGAGGAACCACCTCGGCGCTCACCCATGCATCCACCCCGAACCCCCGCCAGCCGCCGCCACGCTCCGCGATCGTCGCCGCGACCCGCGACCCGCTCGACCGACGGCTTGACACGGTCATTCAGAGTGCTGGACCTGGCGCGGTACGGCGGATCTTCCTGCTCCCATTCCCCCAGGACGGCGATCGTCGGCGGCGGGGCGCGGGGAGGTCCGGAGGTGGCCAGACGGGCGCGTTGCGCCGCATGCAGCCACGCCTCGCGCCGCGGTCGGGACGTTCCGCGGCGGGAAGGGTCTCGGGGCTCGCCGTTGGGGGAGCCAGGAACTTGTCAGGTGAGCAGGTCGGGCTGCTCTTCGATGATGATCTCGTAGAGGGCGTCGAAGGCCCAGCGGTCCGAGTCGTCGCTGCGCCCCTGGCCGGCGGTGAAGCTGGCGGTCTCGTGGTCCAGGATGTGCAGCGGCCCGGCCGCCGCGGCGATGAGCTGGGTCCTGGCGGCCCGCTCGGCGGCGATGTACCGGGCGGCCGCCGACTCCACGCTGGCGCCGACGGTGAGCAGGCCGTGATTGCGCAGGATCGCCAGCTTGTGCGGGCCGAGCGCGGTGGCGATCTTCCGGCCCTCCTCCTCGCTCAACACGACCCCGTTGTACTCGTCGAAGATGACATGCTGCTGGTAGAAGGCGCACGCGTCCTGGGAGATCGGATGCAGCGGCACCGCGAGCGCGGACAGCGCCCGGCCGTACGGCGAGTGGGTGTGCGCGGCGCCGACCACGTCCGGGCGGGCGGCGTGGATCTGCGAGTGGATCGCGAACGCTGCCGTGTTCAACGGCGGCCGCCCCGCCACGATCTCGCCCTTCGCGTTGACCAGCAGCAGGTTCGACACCGTGATGCGGCTGAAGTCGAGGCCGGCCCGGTTGACCCAGAAATGGTCGGTCAGTTCGGGGTCGCGGGCGGTGATGTGGCCGGCCAGACCCTCGGCGAGGCCGAGCTTGGCGAAGATCCGGTACGCCGCCGCGAGCTTCTGCTTGCGGTGCAGCCGCTCCTGTTCGACCGTGCGGACTGGCACCGGACGGGGCCATTCCCCGCCCTCGGCGGGGGAGACCCCGGCCCAGGGGCTCCCCTGCCGGCCCTCGGAGGCCGTCCCGCGGGGTGCCGTGGCGCGGGGTGCCGTGGCGTCGGAGGTTCCGGCGACCGGGTCCGGCGGGGCCGGGGCATGGGCGGAGAGCGTCATGGCGGTCTGGTCCTTCCATCCCGATGACTGGCGAACCGGCCTGACGCGGGCTCACCAGGTCATCGCCGGTGCCAGGAGCGAAGGGGTGTCGCGGGAAAGGTCCTCCCAGCCGGGAGAACCCACGTGGCGCGAGGCGCAGGTATCGGCGGTTCGCCGCCGGAGCAGGTGCGCGCCGCAACTGTGCGGCAGAGCCGAATCCATTGTCAAGCTTCCCGAGGGGAATGGTGTCACGCCGCGGCAAGCCGGGGATCCACCCCAGGGCGACGGCTTGGTGCCCCCAAAGGGTCGCCATGATGTGATGTGTGTCACTTTTATTTCCTACTTGACCGATCGACAAACCGGGGTCATGTTGGGGAGGTGTTGACGATCGCCTACCTGACCAGGCGCGAGCACATCGACCTGCTGCGAGTCACCTCCGCGAGCTGTCCGGCTCGCCGAGGCTGAGGCCGACCCCCAACGCCCGGTCAGTTCCGACCGACCCGTAACCGGCGGCCGTCCCGGCGGATCCTCCGTCCTGGCGCCTTCGCTGCGCCGGGCGAGGCTCCGCCCGCGCTGGACGCCGGGGCGGGCCACCTCGCCTGGCCGGCCCGCGGCGCCCACCCGCGGTTCTCCGGCACCCGCCTGCGGCGCGTGTCGCCCAGCCTGCGGCGCGCTGTCGTCCGCCTCGTCCCGCGGACGGTCCGCGCCGCGACCCCGGGCCCAATCCAGCCTCGCCTCCGCAGCCAGCCTCGCCTCCGCATCCGGCTTCGTTCCCGGATCCAGCCTCGTTCCCGGATCCAGCCTCGCCTCCGCGGCCGGCTTCCCTTGCGCACCCGGCCTCCTCCTCCCCCCACGAATCAAGCCATCCGCCCCCGCCCGGACAACCGCGGCGGTGGACGGGCCACCCGACCGACCAGACAAACCGACAGGGAGCACGAGTGGATCTCCAGCTTGCGGGCCGACGAGCGATCGTCACCGGTGGCAGCCGTGGCATCGGGCGGGCGGTCGCCCGCGCGCTGCTCGCCGAAGGAGTCCAGGTCGTCATCGCCGCCCGGGACGCCGACGTTCTGAAGTCGGCCGCCGCCGAGCTGTCCGCCGGCGCGGGCGGTGCGACGGTGGTCCCGGTGGTCACCGACACCGGTAGCGATGACTCCGTCCGGGCCCTGGTGGAGAGCACCGTCGCCGAACTCGGCGGCGTCGACATCCTGGTCAACAACGCGGCCCGGCCCGGCGGCGCCGGCGGACCGGGGGGTGTGGGTGCCCTGTCCACCGCGGACGCCGCCGCCGACTTCAACGTCAAGGTGCTCGGCTACCTGCGCACCGCGCAGGCGGTCACGCCGCACTTCGTCGCGCAGGGCTGGGGACGGATCATCAACATCGGCGGGCTGGCGGCCCGCCAGGTCGGCCTCGCCTCCGGTTCCATCCGCAACGTCGGCGTCGCCGCCCTCACCAAGACCCTGGCCGACGAGCTGGGCCCGCACGGCGTGACCGTCAACGTCGTCCACCCCGGGCTGACCCTGACCGCCGACCACGGCGGGAGCGTCGTGCTGTCCGACGAGCAGATCCGGGCCGCGGCGACGCGCATCTCCCTCGGGCGGGCCGTCACCGCCGACGAGGTCGCCGCGGTCGTGACCTTCCTCGCCTCCCCGCTCGCGGTCGCCGTGACCGGCGAGTCGATCGCCGCCGGCGGCGGCACCCCGGGCCCCATTCACTACTGACCGCCATCACCGACCGACCTGTGCCACCCGACCGACCCGCGTCACCCCACCGACCCGCGTCACCCCACCGACCCGCGTCACCCCACCGACCTGCACACACCCGATCGAAGGGACAGACCGTGACCACTGTTGTCGAAGCATCCGTCCAGTCGCCGCTGGCCGTGCNGCCGCTGCAGCCCACCATCGGNGCGGAGATCGACGGCGTCGATCTCAGCCAGCCGCTGTCGNCCNCCGTGCGCGACGAGATCAAGGCGACCGTGCTCAAGTACAAGGTCGTGTTCTTCCGGGACCAGGACCTGACCCAGGAAGGGCACGAGAACTTCGCCGGGCAGTTCGGTCCCCTGTACACGCACCCGGGCGCGGCGAAGGCCGACGCCCGCACCACCGCGATCCACCGCATCTCCTCCGCCGACTTCGACAAGGTCGCGAAGGTGCACACCCCGCAGGCCGACGACGACATCTGGGACCCGTACCACACCGACACGAGCTGGCGGCTCGTCCCGACCTGGGGCGCGGTGCTGCGGGCGGTGCAGCTTCCCGAGGTCGGCGGCGACACCATCTGGGTCGACGCGGCGCTGGCGTACCAGGGCCTGTCCGACGAGGTGAAGGAGCGGCTCGACGGCCGCCACGTCACCCACGACTTCCGGGCCGCGCTGCACGCCAGCGGGCATGACTATCCGGTGGTCGCGCATCCGGTCATCCGGATCCACCGGGAGACCGGCGAGAAGATCGCGTGGGTGAACTTCACCCAGCGGCCGACGATCATCGGGCTCGACCGCGCGGAAAGCAAGGAGCTGCTGACCGCCGTCATCGACCAGTACCGCAAGCCGGAGAACCAGGTGCGCTTCACCTGGCGGCCGGGTTCGGTCGCGTTCTGGGACAACCGGGCGGCCGTGCACTACGCGGTCCGCAACTACGGAACGACGCCGCGCCTGCTTGAGCGCATCCTCATCGCCGACGAGCCCCTCTACGCCGACCTGTAAGCCGACCTGTAAGCCGATCTGTAAGCCGAGGTCCGGACCGGCGGCCGGGCGCCCTGTCACAGCGGACGACCCAGGCCGCCGGTCTCAGCCGTGATTGGTCAGGCCGCCGTCGACGAGCAGATCGGTGCCGGTGATGAAGACGGCGTCGTCGGAGGCGAGGAAGACCGCGGCCCGGGCGACCTCGTCCGGATCCCCGAGCCGGGGAACCAGCGAGAGGCTCAGCAGCGCCTCCCGGGCGCCGGGCAGGGCGAGCTGCTCGGCCGAGCCCGGAGTGTCCATCGCGCCCGGGCTGATGCTGACGGCGCGGATGCCGTACGGCGCGCCCTCGGCCGCGATGACGTGCGTCATCGCGAGGACCGCGGCCTTGGTCGCCGAATGCGCGATCCCGCCCGGCCCACCGCCGTGCCCGGCCACCGACGCCGTGTTGATCACCACGGGCCGCGCGTCTGGGCCGGCGCTGGCGGTCAGGTGCCGCCACGCCGCCTTGGTCACGAGAAAGACGATGCTCAGCTCGTTGCGGATCGAGAAGTCCCACTGCTCGACCGTCATCGCGTCGATGGTGGCGAACACGCACGCCGAGGCGTTGTTCCACAGCACGTCGATGCGACCGTGGGCCTGTACGGCCGCATCGACCCAGCGCTCGCACGCGGCGTAGTCGCCGAGGTCGACCGGCGCCGTGCCGAGCATCCGGCCGCCGGCCGCCGTCACCAGGGCCTCGGTCTCGGCATTGCCCTCGGCGTTGAGGTCGGCACCGACGACGGTGGCGCCGGCGGCGGCGAACCGCAGCGCCCCGGCCCGGCCCATACCGCTGCCGGTACCCGTGATCAGGACGACCTTGCCGTCCAGCGAACCCGTCACCCTCAGGCCCCCGTCCCGGCATCGGCATCGGCGGCCGCGGCCGCGGCGACGACGGTGCGGGCCTGGGCGATCGTCTCGATCCGGCACAGCTCGGCGTGCACGTCGCCCGTGCGGTGGGAGGTCACCCGCGCGGTGGCGAAGTACGTTCCCGGCCGGTCGTAGACGTGCGTGGTCGAGACCGTCAGCTCGGCGGCGGTGCCGTCGATCTCCGCGTGGCGGAACGGGTAGGTGCCGGTGCCGTCGAAGTCCCACTCGATCGAGATGATCCGTCCGGCGCCCGGCGGGACGGCGGCGGTGACCGTCAGGGTCACCGGCTCGCCCACGCCGACGTCGGCCCGGGTCCCGCCGTTCGCCGCGGCCGACGCGACCGGCTGGATGCCGCCCCGCTCGGCCGCGCTCGCCGGCAGGTGCACGCGACCGTCGACGAAGGTGTGGTGGGTGCCGTTCGGCTCGATGCCGTGCTCCACCCAGTCGATCAGGTCGATCATCGACTGCTCGGTGATGCCGCGAAAGTCGATGAGCCGGGTCGCGGCCACGCGGTTCGGTTCCGGCGGAACCATGCCGTACGGGCCGTGCTCGGCATACTCGGTCCAGCGGATCCGGAAGTTCCGCCGCGCGCCCGCCTCGCCCTGGGCCTGGCGCACCGCCCGGTCGTACAGGGTGCCCCAGGCGGGCCAGACCGACGAGTCGTGGGTGTGGTGGAGCCAGAGCACCTTGCCCTCGTACTGGCCCGAGTAGCAGACGCCCATCAGCGAGGACATCCGCGGCACNGGGTGCTGCGGATAGATCGGCCGGCCGTCGACCAGCAGGTGCGCGAACGCGGGGTCGTCGGTGACGTGATGGCGGGCGAAGTAGCAGTAGGCGAGGAACCTGCGGTTGTCGACGAGCACCTCGTCGCCCGGCTCGACGCCGGTGAACCGCAGGACGTTCGCGTCGCCCTGCCCGTCGCAGGCGAAGACGTCTCCGGCCGCGCCGGTGGCGTACAGCGACCGCCCGGCGGCCTGCCCGGTGAGGATCTGCACGCCGGTCCCGACGCGGTAGCCGCCCTTGAGCCCCTCGATCTCGACGGCGTAGGGGAACTCGTACGCCTCGCCGCCCGCGCCGACGATCGCCGCGAGGATCCGCATGGTCTGGAACTCGGGCCCGGCGAAGTCGGCCGACTCGTTCAGGTCGCGGGCCGACAGGGTGCGCACGACCCGTCCGGTCTGGTGGATCAGGTCGGCCTCGACCAGCTCGGGGGAGTCGTGCCCGACGTAGCCCGGCTTCGTCCAGAAGTTCGCGAAGTAGTCCGGGTCCTCGCGGTGCAGCTCGTCGGCCAGCGAGGTCCACAGCCACATCTGGCCCATCGGCTCACTGATCATGAACTCGTTGCCGCGGGGGAACCCCTGCCGGTACAGCGACGCCAGCTCCTCGCGCTCGTGCGTGCCGAGACCCTCGAACGGGTCGCCGCTGCCGCCCGGCGCCATCCGGTCCGCCAGGGCGATGATCCGGTCGCGACCCAGCAGCCGTTGGACGTTGAACATCTGGCCGAACGACATGATGCTGCCGGCCTTGACCCGCTCGGTGTTACCGGGCTCGGCGATCTCGCCGCCGCTGGTCGACGGCATGCACCCGTCCCACACCCCGGGCGCGTTCTCCAGGCAGAGCGGGGAACGCCGCCCGCCGCCGCTGCCTCCCCAGACGTAGCTGTGATGAGGGGCGCTGCCGTAGACCTGGGCGGCGACGTACTTGGATAACCGCGCGGACTCGGCGCTGGCTCGGTGCCCGTAGAGCGTCGGATCCTCGCCGGCCTTCGGGTCGTAGTCGTCGCCCTTGTGGCCCTGGTTCGACTCGACCATGTAGCCGCCCAGCCGGGCGCTCATGGCGATACGTTGGAACATCTCGCCGAGAATGCCTCCACCAAAAGTGACCGCGTGGCCGCCGTTGCCACCTTCCAGCGGCTGGAACATGCGACCCGTGTAGTACTCGGCGGGCGGGAGGTAAAAGGCGAACTCCGTGTCGGTATCCGCGAAGCCGCCCTGCACGAAACGGTGCGGCGACGGGCGCTCACGCTCCTCGTCCACCTCGATGAACAGCGCCCCGAAGAAGGCGTCGGTGACCTTGTACCCGGACAGATCGATAGCGCCCATGAGACAGCTCCGTCTTCGTCGCCCTCGCGCCTCGCCGGCTGTGGGAGCTGCAGCGTCGCAGACCATCCGCGGACATGTCAACGCTGTTCACCTGTCGGCGGCCCCTGCCGGTGCCGTGTCGACGCACTGCAGGGACGCGCCGCAAGTCGGATCCGCCAGATGGCCGTTGCGCGGCAGGCGCTACGGTAGCCGGCAGGCCGAGCNTGGCCGATGTTTCCTCGGCCGGCCGGCGTTGGGGTGTGGTGGTTGAAGGTCGCAGACCGGGTCGGTTCCGGGCGGGGTCGTCGATCCGGACATCGGTGGCTGGTGGTCGGAGTGGTTGCGGCCGGGATGATCTTTTCGGCGCTTGGACTACTGGTCGCCGTGGCCGTGCCGCCCTTTACCAGCGCCGACGAGGCGCAGCACACCGCGTACGCGCTTGCGGTGGCCGACGGGTCGTTGCCCGTGCTGGACTCACCCGTGCGCTCTCGCCTCCCGGGCATGCCGGGGCTGCCGGCCGGCTGCCGCGCATCGCCCCAGCAGGCCCGAGTCGCGGTGGACACGCGCGCCGACCACCTGTGCGGGCGGCGGTTGCGCCGGCCGCTGACGAACTTCGACCTTGTCTACACCGCGAACCATCCGCCGTTGTTCTACGCGGTCGAGGCCGTCCCGCTTCGGTCGGGCATCGCGTTGCATCATCCGCTGGGCGGCTTCCGCGCCGCCCGAGGAATCAACGTGGCGCTCGGGGTGACCGCCCTGATCGCGACGGCGGCCCTGGTCCGGGGCGTGCTGCCGAGACAGCCGGCCGTCGCGGTCGGTACGGCGGCGATCACCGGGGTCGTCGGCCTGTTCGTGTTCCCGTCCGGGCAGGTCTACAACGACACGATGGCGGTGGCGACCATCACCGGTCTGCTCGCCGTCACCGTCGCGATCGCGCGCCGGGGGCCGGGGCCGCGCACGCTGCTGGCGCTCGCGGTGCTCGGCCCGGCCGCCGCGGCCAGCCGGGCGAGCGGGGCGGTGGCGGTGGTGGTCGTCGTTCCGGCCGTCGGGGTCGCCGTCGCGGCGCGGACCGCCGGCCGCCCGGCTCGGCGAGCCGGGCGCGGCCTGGCCGTGGCCGGTGGGCTCGCCGCGTTGACGTTCGCCGCGACCGGCTGGTTCTACCTGCGCAACGTGCACCGGTACGGTGACCCCACCGCCTTCGGTCGGATCGCCGCCATGCTCCCGATCCGGGGGCCGCGGCCGTCGGCGTGGCAGGTGGTGCGCGATCCGGATTTCTGGTGGAATGTCTATCGCGGTTTCTTTGGCCGTGTCTCCCTGCTGACCGGCCACGCCGAGAAGATGGCCGTCGGATTCGCGATCGTCACCGGTGCGGGTGTGCTCGCCGCGGTGGTACGGGTCCTGACGGCGCGGATCTCGGCCGCCCGGAACCCGGGCTCCCCGGAGTCGGGGCCGGGGTCGGGGCCAAAGCCGGAGCCGGAGCCGCGCCAGCCGGGGGCTCGGCTGGCCGGGAGCGTCGTCTGGATCCTGCTCGCCGCGCACTGCCTGGTCGTCGTCGCCACGCTGGTGGGATACGCGGCCGCCGGCGGCGCGGCGTTCACTCGTTACCTGCTACCGATGCTGCCGGTGCTCGCGTTCGTCGTCGAGGTCTCCTGCCGGGCGCTTCCGCTGGGCCGGCGGGGGCTGCCGACGGTCGTGCTCGTCGCGGCGCTCGCCCTGCTCACCGTGCTGATGATCACCCGTGAGCTGGCGTGGCGGAACCGCGCGCTCGCGCCCCTGACGCCGGTGGACCGGCTGCGGACCGCGTGGGCCGCCGAGGCTCCCGGGCCGGCCGATCTCGGTCTGTCCGGGCTGGCAATATTCGCCCTGGTCGGCGGTGTTCTGCTGGCCGTCGCCCTGTGGAGGCTCGGTGACCCGTCGATGGCAAGCGGCGGCGATGTCGGCGGCGATGTCGGCGGCGATGTCGGCGGTAGGCCGCCACGTGCAGCCGAGCGCGAGGGCCCGCCCGGCGATGTCACCGAGGTCGTGCGGCAACGCCAGGATCGTCTCGACGTGATTGTCGACGGTGGGGCGGCTCAGGTATCCGTGGACCGGTGATTCGGCGCGGCCGCGTTGTGCCCTTCCCTGTCGGCGCCGNACGCCTGGCACGCGGAAACTCCGGCAGTTTGTTCTCTCGCCGCAGGGAAACCGCCGCTGTCACCCTGGTTCTCCTGATGATTCTGATGCCGCTGGTGGTGTTTTTCTGAGGCGTTCCTGACGGACCGATGAACCCACCGTTCGTCGAACAGGTCGCCGATGGGTGCGGGGCCGGGCAGCTCGCCCCCGTGTCCGGGCCGGTGCTCGGCGGACTGCTCATCGACACCTGGGGGTGGCGCGGGGCCTTCCTGGTCAACATCCCGATCGTGCTGATCGTGCTGATCCTGACCTGGCGCTGGTTTCCAGCCGACGAGCAACGCAGCGATCAGCCGCTCGACGCCGTCGACCNTTTTCTGCTCCCGATTTCTGCTCCCGACCTCGGTGGTCGCGCTGGTCTACGCGTTCCGGGACTGTTCGGGGACCGGTCGTTCCGGGGCGCCACCATGATGATGTCTGTCCTCGGAGTCACGACCTGGGGCCCGATGCTCCTGCTCCCGCTCCACTTTCAGCAGCTTCGAGGGTTGTCCGCGCCGGATGCGGGCTTCGCGCTCGCGCCCCAGAGCGTCGGGCTGGGGCCGGCGTTCCTGGTGGTGGGGCGGTACCCGGATCGGGTGGCGCCACGCCCTGTCGCTGCCGCCGGTCTGGCCGTCGCCACCGTCGCCACCGTCGCCACTGTTGCCACCGTGCCCTTCCTCTTCGCCACCGCGCACAGCGATCTGTGGGTGCTTGGCCTGGCCCTGTTCGTGCGCGGGCTCGGTCTCGGGGTGGCCAGCCTGCCGGTCAGCGTCGCCCTTCACGCGACGCTGCGACCGTCGGCGATTGCGGGGGCCACCAGCGCCAGCACGGTGGTCCAGCGGGTCGGTGCCGCGGACGGCACGGCGCCGACCGCGGTCGTTCTCCAGGCGAGAGGCTTCACCTCGGCGTTCACCTGGATGCCCGGCTGTACCGGTGCCGCCTGCGCCGCGAGTGCGCTGCTGGCTGGGCGCGTCAGCCGGATGCGGCGTGCGGCCGTGCGTTTTCTGTATCATGTGTGATTCCGGCGAGGCCGGGTTGTGCCCTCCCTCCGTCCTGCTGAGGAGCCGCAGGCTTGGCGTCGAAAGCTCCAGCTCACGAGTCGGCCTCCCGCCTACCCACCCGGCCGATCGCCCGCGAGCGCGTCCGCATGAGCGTGGGTGACTACATCAAGGAGCAGATCTTCGAAGGCAAGATCCGGGTGGGGGAGCGCATCCCCCAGGACGAGGTGGCCCGGGTGCTCGGGGTGAGCAACACCCCGGTGCGCGAGGCCGTCATCGCCCTGGAGTCCGAGGGCATCCTGGAGATCCGCCCGCACCGCGGCGCCTTCGTCTGCCACGTCGACCGCGATCGCATCCGTGACAACTACGAGCTGTTCTCGCTGCTCTACGGGTGGGCCCTGAAGCGGGCGGTGGCCGGCACCAGCGCGCGCAACAAGCACGAACTCGTCGCGATCGCCGGCCGGCTCGGCGGGGAGAAGGACCTGGAGGCGATCAGGCCGCTGATGGTCGAGTTCGTCGACGTCCTGGGCCGGATGTGCGCCTCACCGGCCTGGCGGCATCTCGTCGACGCGGTGCCCGACCTCCTGCCGGCCGACGCCTACTACACCGCCGTGCCCGGGATGGCCGACGCCGTGGCCCCGTGGATGCGCCTCATCGCCGAGGCGGTCGACCAGGGCGACGGCGAGGCCGCGGCGTCGGCGGCCGAACGGATGCTGCAGCAGCACGGGGCCGCGCTCGTGGCCGAGCTCGAGCGCCGCGGGTTGTTCGACGCGTCCTGAGGTCCGTCACGTCCTGAGAGGCGCGGCGCCCTGAGGGGCGCTGCGCCTCTCAGGCGACCCGCCGACGGCTCCGGCTGACTCCACCGCGCCCGTGGACGACCCACAAGACCGCTCCCACCTGCGCAAATACACACTTCCACATTATGTGTGATGTGTGGTACACCATTGCGGCGGGTGGAGAGGTGCCCTTCGTCCGGCAGCCGGGTGTCCGGCGCACGCCCCGGCGGCACCCTTCGTCGGCCACCCCCAAGCCAGCCCCAAGACCAGCCCGCAGCCAGCCCGAAACCCAGGAGGACACCTCATGCGAGCAGTCAGAGCGCTGCGACCTCGCTCGGCCCGGACCCGGGCGAGCGTGGCCGCAGCAGTGGGAGCGTTACTCCTCGCCACCGCCGCCTGTGGCAGCGGTAGCGGTGGCGGTGGCGGCGGCGGGACGGCGCCGTCGAGCAGCGGCGGTCCCGGCGGGTCGCCCATCAAGATCGGTAATGTCGGCGTCTACAGCGGGTTCGCGTCGGACATCGCCATCGCCGGCTCCAAGGGTCTGCAGGCGTGGGCGGACGGGATCAACGCCGCCGGCGGCATAGCCGGCCATCCTGTCGAGATCATCGTCAAGGACGATGGCGGGAAGCCCGCCAAGGCCCTGCAGAACGTCAAGGAGCTCGTCGAGAAGGACCACGTCGTGGCGCTCGTCGGCAATCACGAGTCGGGCGTGGACGCGGCGTGGGCCAGCTACGCCTCCCAGCACGACGTCCCGGTCCTCGGCGGGACGGCCACCGGGGTGGCGTACACCAAGGACCCGAACTTCTTCCCGGTCACCGGCACCAACGATACCGGGTACGGCGGGTACGCCAACGCCGCGGTCCTGTTCCACAAGACGGTGGTGAGCGTCGCCTACTGTGCCGAGGTGCCCGCGTGCGCCCAGGCCGCGTCGCTGCTCGACACCCACGCCCGCCGGCTCGGCATCCGGTCGGTGCCGGGCCAGGCCATCTCGGCGTCGGCGACCAGCTACGCCGCCCAGTGCCAGAAGCTCAAGGACTCGGGCGCCGAGGCCGTCTTCGCCGCCAGCGACCTGGCCACCGCCAAGCGCCTCGTCGAGCAGTGCGCCCAGCAGGACTACCGGCCGATCTGGATCGACAACCCGCAGAACTGGCGTGACAGCGAACTGTCCGCCCCGGTGTGGGAGGGCCTCGTCTTCGCCGCACCCGAGCCGCTGTGGTTCGGGGACGGACCCGGCACCGCCGAGTTCCTGGCCGCGATGACGAAGTACCAGCCGGGCGTGCTGCTCAACACCAGCACGACCTCCGGCTGGTACGCCGGGAAGGTCCTGGAGAAGACCCTCGCCGGCGCCAGCGGCGCCATCACCTCGCAGACGATCTACGACGGTCTGTACAAGCTCGGCCCCAGATTCGACCTTGACGGCGTCCTCGCGCCCGTGACCTACGCGAAGGGCAAGCCCGCCGTCCAGGAGGCCTGCACCTGGTACGCCCAGGTGAAGTCCGGGAAGCTGACCACCCCCTTCGGCGCGGGCCGGGTCTGCGGCAAGAACGCCTGATCCGTCCGGCGCCCCGCACCCGCACCACGGCCTGCCGCGGTGCCGTGCCCCGTCCGGCGCGCCTCCATCTCTGCGCCCCGCATCCCCGCGCTCCTGCGCCCCGATCCCCGGGCCCCATCCCCGGGCCCCATCCCCGGGTCACTGCGCCCCTATCCCCGCAGTTCTCATGAGGAGGACCTCCGTGTCCGGAACCACGAAGATCGGCATGCTCTGCGACTGGCCGCTCGCCCCGGAGGCCGAGCAGCTCCTGCACGACGTGCTCGACCTCACCTTCGACGAGGCGCTGCAGGACGGCCTCATCGACCGGCNGATCGAAGTGATCTACAAGCTCGTCCACGGCCTGCCCACCGGCGACGCGCACACCGTGATCCAGGCGGGCCGCGAGCTCGTCGACGCGGGCGTGGTGGCCATCGACGGCCCGTGGATCTCCGACAACGCCATCCCGTTCCGGGAGTGGAACGACCGGGAGGGCCACGTCCCATCCGTGGCCATGTGTGGCACGGACCTCTGGTACGGCGAGTGGTGCTTCAACATCAACAACGGGTCGCTGGCCGAAGACCCCTACGTGATGTCGAACTACCTGGCCGTCAAGGGGATCAAGACCGTCGCCGTCGTCTACGACAAGACGGCGATCGGCGACGAGTACCGCGGCTTCTTCCGCGACGCCTGCGAGTTCGACGGCGTCGAGGTGCTGCTGGAGCACGGGGTCGACCCGCTGGAGACGGAGATGGGCCCGGCGGTCGAGCGGCTGCGGTCGGCCGGCGCGGACGCGCTGGCCTACCTCGGCGTCGGGGTGGCCTCCGTCCACATCAACCGCGCTCTCGCCGCGGCGCAGTGGGACCCGTTCCGCGTGATGTGCACGGCGTTCATGTCGGCCCCGGTCCTGCCCCAGGGCATGGCCTCGCTCAAGGGCTGGGTGGGCTGCGACCAGTACGACGAGACGAACACGGTGGCCCAGGACTTCCTCGACCGGTTCGAGCGCCGCTACGACTACCGGCCCGAGAACTGGTTCGCGATCATCAACTACGACATCGCCCAGATGATCGCGCACGGCATCTCCAAGGCCCGCCCGCTGTCGCCGGCCGGCGTGAAGGCCGGCCTGGAGCGCGTCAAGATGCTGCCCGCCGCGACCGGGGGCGCCCGGGGCCTGCTCAGCTTCGCGCCGTACGTCCACCGCGCCTGGCTGTCGCCGGACTTCCTCGTGATGCGTGAGGTGCGGCCGGACCTCGACGAGAAGGTCGGACTGCGCGACCGCACCGGAACCGTGATGCGTCACCGGTTCCAGCCGCGCAGCCGCACCGACCGCCGCCCGGCGGCGACCGGTGACTCGGCGGCGAACGCAAACCCGGCGGCGGCCGGCAATCCGGCGGCGGCCGGCTGAGACCGCGCCGACCTCCCGGGACGCGCCGCGCCGACCGCGCGACGCGGCTGCGACGCGGCTGCAGCGCGTAGACGGCGCGTCCCGGGATCTCCGGCGGATCGTCACGACCACATCAGCAGGAGGGGACCCACGTGCTGCCGTTCCTCATCGCCGGGCTGACCACGGGATCGGTGTACGGGCTGGCCGGTGTCGGGCTCGTGCTCACCTACAAGACGTCCGGCATCTTCAACTTCGCCCACGGAGCCGTGGCCACCGTCTCCGCGTACCTGTTCTACAGCCTGCACGTCCAGGCGGGACTGCCGTGGATACCCGCGGCGGCGATCTGCATCCTCGGCGCCGGCCCGGTTCTGGGCGTGGCGTTCGAGCAGGGCGCCCGGCGGATGGCCGCGACCGCGCTGTCGACCCGGGTGGCCGGCACGGTCGGCGTCCTGCTCGTCGTGCAGGCCGGCGCCGTGTTGATCTACGGGGACACCCGGCCGCGGAAGGTGCCGGTGTTCCTGCCCGACGCCGGGTTCCACGTCGGCAGCACGACCGTGACCGCCGACCGCATCATCGTCTTCGCGGTGGGGATCCTCGCCACCGCGGCGCTCTACGCCTACTTCTCGCTGGCCCGCACCGGCGTGGCGATGCGCGCCGTGGTCGACGACCCGGCGCTGCTCGACACCACCGGGACGAACCCGGTGGCCGTGCGCCGGTGGGCCTGGATGATCGGCATCGGGTTCGCGGCGACGTCGGGTGTGCTCATCGCCCAGTACGTCAACCTCGACGCGACCGCGCTGACCTTCCTCGTCGTCGCGGCCTTCNGCGCCGCGGCGCTGGGCTGGTTCACCAGCCTGCCCGCGACGTACGCCGGCGGGCTCGCCATCGGGATCGTCGCCTCGCTGGCCACGAAGTACTTCGACAGCGGCCTGCTGGCCGGGCTGTCCAACGCCCTGCCGTTCCTCGTCCTGTTCGCCGTCCTGCTCACCGCCCCTCGCCGGCGCCTCACCGAACGGCTGCGCGCGGTGCCGCGTTCGGGCGTCGCCTGGACGACGCCGTGGCGCCTGCAGTCCGCGGGCGGCGTCGCCGTCCTGGCGCTGCTCTGCTTCGTGCCGAGCTTCGCCGGCATCCACCTGGTGGCGTTCAGCGAGTTCCTCGCCTACGCGATCCTGTTCCTCTCCCTCGGCCTGCTCGTGCGGACGTCCGGACAGGTGTCGCTGTGCCACGTCACGTTCATGGCCATCGGGGTCTGCACGTTCTCGCAGCTGCACGTGGAGAAGGGCTGGCCATGGGCGGCCGCGCTGGTGGTCGCGGGCCTCGTCGCGGTGCCGATCGGCGCCCTGCTGGCGATTCCGGCGATCCGCCTGTCCGGGCTCTACCTGGCGCTGTCGACGTTCGGGTTCGGGATCCTCGTCCAGTACATGTTCTACTCCCAGGGCTACATGTTCGGCAGCCTGGGAATCGGCGTCACCGTGCCCACCCCGCGCTGGTCCGCCGTCGGCCTCGACGGCTCCGACCGCGGCTACTACTACCTCGTGTTGATCCTCGCCGCCGCGGCGGCCCTCGCCATGGTGGCCCTGAACCGCAGCCGGCTGGGCCGGCTGCTGCGCGCCCTGGCCGACAGCCCGATCGGCCTCGCGACGAGCGGGACCGCCGTGAACACGACCCGGGTGCTGGTGTTCTGCCTGTCGGCCTTCCTGGCCGCCGTCGCCGGGGTCCTCGACGCCGCGGCGGTCGGGCAGGTCAACGGCGACTCCTACCTCCCCATCACCTCGCTGGTCTACTTCGTGCTGGTCGTCATCAGCGTCGGGGGNGCGCCCTGGTACGCGATCGCCGGCGCCGCCGGGCTCACCCTCGTGCCGTCCTACGTCGACAACGCCGACACCTCCAACTGGCTGCAGGTGGCGTTCGGCGTCTTCGCGATCCTGTACGCGGTCACCGCGGCCCGGGCCCGCGAGCCGCACCCGGCTGTGCGCCGCGCGCTCGACCGGCTCGGCGGTCGCGGCGGTCGCGGCGTGCTCGGCGGTCGCGGCGTGCTCGGCGTGCTCGGCGGTGCCCGCGCGCGGGACGCCGCCGCGGCGTCCAGGCCGGAACCGTCCCGCCCGATCGCCCCGGTGCCGCCGGCCGAACTGGAGATCCGCGACGTGCGGGTGGCCTTCGGCGGCCTGGTGGCCGTCGACGGCGTGACGCTGCGGGCCGCCACGGGGCGCGNCACCGGACTCATCGGCCCGAACGGCGCCGGCAAGACGACGACGTTCAACGTGTGCTCTGGGCTGCTGCGGCCCCAGCGTGGCCAGGTCCTCCTCGACGGCCGGTCGGTCATCCGGCGCTCGGCCTCGACCCGCGCCCGGCTGGGCCTGGGTCGCACCTTCCAGCAGATGGAGCTGTTCGACAACCTCACGGTGTGGGACAACGTTGTCCTCGGGGCCGAGGGTCGGCGGGCCGGACCCAACGCGCTGCGCCATCTCGCCAGCGCCCCGCAGACCGCGCGCGACATCCACGCCGCGGCGGACTCCGCGGTGCGCACCTGCGGCCTGGGTGACCTGACCGGGCAGGTGGCCGGTTCCCTGTCGACCGGGCAACGCCGGCTGGTCGAGCTCGCGCGCTGCCTGGCCGGTCAGCCCCGGCTCCTCCTTCTCGACGAACCCTCCTCCGGCCTCGACCGCGCGGAAACCCGGCACTTCGGGNAGATCCTGCGACGCGTGGTCGACGAGCACGGAGTCGGCATCCTTCTCGTGGAGCACGACATGAGCCTGGTCACCGCGATCTGCGACCACGTGTACGTCCTGGACTTCGGGCGCCCGGTGTTCGACGGGACCCCGGCGGAGGTCATGGCGTCGCCCGTGGTGCGCGTCGCCTACCTCGGGGAGACCGACCCGCTGGCCTCCGACCCGCTGGCGTCCGCCGCAGACGCCGCCCGCCCGCACTCGGCCAGCCTGACCACGGGCGGCGAATGATGGCCGACACCGTCCTCGAACTGCGTGGCGTGGAAGCCGGCTACGGCCGGACGACCGTGCTGCGCGGGGTCGACCTGACCGTGCGCCCCGGCTCCGTCGTGGCCCTGCTCGGAGCCAACGGCGCGGGCAAGACGACGCTGCTGCGCACGGCGACCGGCCTGCTGCCCGCCGCGCGCGGACGCGTCCTCGTCGGCGGCCGGGACCGCACCGGCGCGCCCGCGCACCGGCGGGCCCGCGACGGGCTGTGCCACATCCCCGAGGGGCGGGGCATCTTCCGTAGCCTGACCGTGCGGGACAACCTGCGGATGCAGGTGCCGCCGTGGGCGACGGACTCCTCCGTCGAGGTCGCCCTGGCGGCGTTCCCGGTGCTGCGGGAACGGCTGGGCCAGACCGCCGGCACCCTTTCCGGCGGCCAGCAGCAGATGCTGGCCCTGGCCCGAGCCCATCTCGCCCGGCCCCGGATCGTGCTGCTCGACGAGGTGTCGATGGGCCTGGCGCCCGCCGTCGTCGACCAGATCTTCCACTCGCTCAAGGCCCTGGCCGTGTCGGGCGTCGCGCTGCTGCTCGTCGAGCAGTACGTGCAGCGCGCGCTCGACATCGCCGACCGGGTCGTGCTGCTCGACCGTGGCCAGGTGACCTTCGACGGCCCGACCGGCGACCTCGACCAGAACGCGCTGCTACGCGGCTATCTCGGGACCTGACGCCGCAACCGCGAGGCACCACAACCACAAGGTACTTACAGCTACGAGGTACTTACGGCTACGAGGTACTGCAGCCACTAGGCGGCGGGCAGGGCCCGGCCGCACCGGTTCTGGTCGACGATGGTGAACGCGGTTCCGGTGTCGTTGGCCTGGACGAAGGACCAGCAGGTGGTCGGTTTGCCGAGGCCGTTCCTGACGTCGATAGGCGGCTCGAGCAATCCGCCGGCGTCGTAACTGGTCACCGAGCGCAGGGCCTCGGTGAAGCCTTTCCGGGTCGGGCAGGGGCCGGCCATCTGCAGCCCCTTGAGGAACAGGTCGGTGTTGATGTAGGCGATCATGGCGATTTCCTGGGTGGGGTTCTGGACCTGCGGCGCGTAGTCGGTCATCGCGGCGGTGTAGCGGGCTATCGCGAGGCCACCGGCCTCGAACGGCCGGTAGAACACCGGGACGACAACCCCGGCCATCGCGGGACCGGCCTGGCGTAGTAGCTGGTTGTCGTAGCCGCTGACCGAAAGGATCACCTTCATGTTCTTGCCGGCGGCGCGCAGGGCGGTGAGCACCGGGGGAAGGGCGACACCGGCGTCGACGACGGCGAGCAGGGTGTCGGCGCCGGAGTCGATGATCTTCTGGGCGGCCGCGGTCGGGCTGTCCGCGCCCGGCGTGTAGGGGACCTGGGCCACGGTGGGGATGCCGACGGACTGCAGGCTCTCCACCAGCTTGGCGCCGGCGTTCCCGACCTCGCTGGACAGCGCGGTGCGCAGCAGCGCCGCCCTGGTCCCGCCGCGGGACTTCACGAACTGGCCGTAGGTGTCGACGGAGCCACCGGTGGTGTAGGCGAAGGAGAACATGGTGCGGTACTTCGGCCAGGCGTCGCCGACGGCCAGGCCGCTCACCGGAACATCCCNGTCGGCGAGGTACTGGGCGCTTGNGCCCGCGGCCAGGGAGTACTCCAGGAGGCCGAAGTCGTGCCTGCCCTCGATCAGGTTGCGGGCACCCAGCATGTTCGCCTGGGGGGTACCCGGGTCGTCCTGCCAGTCGTAGACGATCTTGCGCCCGTTGATGCCGCCGCCGGCGTTGGCCTGGCCGAGACGGGCGTCGACGCCGGCCCGCGCGACGGCCAGGGTGGCGGAGCTCGCCCCGGTGTCGGAGTACAGCAGGCCGAGCCGGATCTCCTGCGGGGTCACCCCCGGGGTGGGGCAGGAGGCGGCGGTGATGGCCGGCGTCCTCCCCGACGAGCAGGCGCTGGCCCCGGCGGTCAGCACCAGGACGATCGCGGCGATACCTAGCGTTAAGCCACGACGCATGTTGATCGCTCCGAAACAGGGACAGGAGCGGAGGCGCCGCGCGGGCCGCGGATCCTCGCTCGTCAAGGGAAGGGTGCGGGCATGCCGTACCTGCGGCAGCAGGGAAATCTGNCTGGTATGAGCTGAAGTGTCCCACCGACGACAGGACCCTACCGAAAAGGGGTGAGACAGCGGACGCGCTCCCGTCGACGGGCGCGGATTGCGCAGACGGTCGCCCCGGACACGTATAGCACCACATCGGCACATCGGGGGTGGGGCCCTGCCGCGCGCGACCGATCGTCGCGTACCGTTTTCACCTCCAGCGTGATCGCCGACCCGGGGATGGCCCCTTAGGAGCTCATGTCTCTTCCGACGTTCACCCGACCGCCGAACTGGCGCTTCCGACCTCACGGGCACCTCCACCCGTGGACGCGCCCGTGAGCGACACGGCCNCCATCCAGTTGCCCCGGCCCAGAAGTATCGCGAAACACGCGGTGCCGCACCTGGTCGAGGCGACGGTCATTCCCGCGGCGCTTTTCCTGATCTTTCTGCATCTCGGTGGTCTCACCCTCGCCGCGCTGACCGCCNTGGCCTGGGGCTATATCGCCCTCGGCCGGCGCGTCGTGCGGCGGCAACGCATCCCCGCCCTGCTGATCCTCTCCTCGGTCGGGCTCACCGTCCGCACGGTGATTGTGATCATCAACGGCAATGCGTTCATCTACTTCCTGCAGCCGGTGATCGTCGCGNGGGTGATCGGCATGATCTTCCTGTTGTCGGCGTTGACGCCCCGGCCACTGGTCCACCGGTTGGCCGGCGATTTCTGCCCNCTGCCCGCGGGCGTCACCGAGCGGATCGGCGTGCGCCGGCTCTTCCTCGGCCTGACCCTCTTCTGGGCCGCCGTGAATCTCGGCAACGCCGCCTTCACCTTCTGGCTGCTGGTGTCGCAGTCCACCGCCGTGTTCGTGGCGATCCGAGGGGTTACCGGCACGGCCGTGACCGCGACCGCCGTGGCGATCACCGTCGCCTGGTCGTGGCGCGTCGCCCGGCTGGAGGGCCTGCGCGCCCCCCGCTCCCGCCTGGCCTGAGCCCTCCCGGCCGCCACCTCCGACCGGTGTCTGCGCGTCCCGCGCAGGCGAGGGAGGGGGTGGGGGCCGGGGCGCCGAGGAGAAATCCCTGGCCGTAGGGAATGTGCACGTCGAGAGCGGTCTGCAGTTCGGCGGGAGTTTCGACGCCCTCCGCGATGACGCAGCCGCCGAACTCCCTGCTGATCATGACGAGGGCCGCGGCGGTCGTCCGGCGGGCCGGGTCGGTGTCCATCCCGTGGGTGACCAGATAATCGAGCTTCACGATGTCCGGGTGCAGCTCGATGAGCTGCTCCAGCCCCGCGTAGCCGGTTCCGGTGTCATCGGCGGCGATCCGCACGCCGCGGGCNCGCAGCTCCCGCACGCCGCGCAGGACCTCGGTGTCATTGCAGAAGTACTCGTGTTCGGTGATCTCCACGACCAGACGTCGACAGGTCTCCTCGTCACGCAGGACGTCAAGCAGTCCGGAGGTGATGGTGGCCGGCGAGGCGTTGACCGTGAGGCAGACGGCGGCGGGTAGCTGGGGCAGCGCTCGCAGCGCCCGGCGGATCGCGGCCAGCTCCAGTTCGGCGCTGAGGCCGATGGTCATGGCGTCGAAGTACCAGCCCCGCGGGCCTCGGGGCGGCTCGCGGGGCTCGTGGGACTCGTGGGACTCGTGGGGGTACCGGGGCTCGTGGGGGAACCGGGACAGCGCCTCCACCGCGGCGATCCGACCCGTCGCCAGGTCCACGATGGGCTGGTAGACGATCTCCGGGCCGCCGGCGTCGATCATCTCGCTGATGCTGCACCAGACCCGGCAGCGGGCCTCCCAGATTCGGTGCAGGTCGATGACGGCGTCGCTGAGGTACTCGGCGGCCAGGCCCAGGAAGCGGCTGTCCCGCTCCCGCAGATGCGGCCGCGGGTCACGGCTGATGCAGCCGAGCACCCCGAACACCTCACCCTTCCTGTCGGTCACCACCGTCGCCGCGTAGCACCCGATGCCCATCCCCTGCACAATCNGCGTATCGACCAGGAAGTGATCGCGCCGGGTGNCCGGGATCACCTTCGGGAGCGTGCCGGCCAGCAGGCTCCGGTAGAACCGGGGATCGGGGCGGACCCGGGTTCCCGCTGCCAGCCCGAACCGCGCGCCGGCTCCGTTGAGCACCTGGATGATGAGATCATCCCCGTCCGCCCGGGCCAGGTAGGCGAGGTCCATCCCGAGGTGACGGCGCAGTATCCCGAGCAGCTCCATGACCGTCGTGTCCGGTTCGATCCCGTCCGAGGAGGGTCCGGACGCCGACTCCGCCCGTGCCATCGCCCCTCACCCCCAGCAGTCCACGCGATTGGTGCCTGCCCCCGCCCTGCCCCCCGTAACCGGTAGTACACCAACATGTACGTTCCGGCTGTAATCCTGGCTGCTTCCGGCAGAGCGAAGGTCCCCATCGTTCGGGGAACCTCCGTCGTTCGGGGGGTCTCCGTCGTTCGGGGGGTCTCCGTCGTTCGGGAGGTCCCCGTCGTCCGGTGGGCCGGAGCGAGGAGCGGACGAGATCCATCCCTCGCGTGACCTCGGCCGCCCTGGATGGGGCCGATGCACCTGAAACGCGCAGCCAGGGTCCGGTCCCGGTTCGGATCCGGACGTCGGCTGCAGCGTGTTTTGCCCGCCGCGGTTCGGGCAGCGTGGCCAGGTGGCCAACGAAGGGAGCGACCGATGAGCGGTCTCACGGACAAGCTCGGTGACCTCGAGGACAAGCACGACAAGCAGGTCGATCAGGCCGTGGGCAAGGCCGGCGAGGAAGCCGACAAGCGCACCGACGGGAAGTACTCCGAGNAGGTGGACAAGGGGGTGCAGGAAGTGCAGGAGCGCGACTGACGCGGCACCGTCGGCGTCGCCCTCCCGGCCATGTCCTCGCCCGCGAGCAACTACTTTCCGCGGACTGAGGACATGGCTGGTTTCCGCGCGGCCGGTCAGACGGGTGGAGCCGCACCCGCACCGTTCGTGGTCGACGCTTCGCTCGGCGCGTAACGGGCCTGGAGCTGGGCCAGGGTCGCCTCGATGCCGGCCGCGTTGGCCTTCGTCGCGCGGATGAGGTCGTAGTAGCGGATCGTGGCCTTGATCCGGCCCATTCTGCTGTAGTCGAAGGTCTCGCTGACGCGGGTGCATCCGGTCGATTCCGGACTGAACTGCCAGCGCCACCGGTGGCCGACCGGGTGCCGCCACTCGATGAGGCGGTCCTCCTCGAACGCCGTGACCCTGCTGGTGATCCGGTAGGGCAGACCGTAGGCCTTCATGTTCACCGAGAAGGTCGCGCCTTCAGTCAGCCGCGGCGGGCCGGAAACGGTGGCGCGTACTGTGCCGGAGCCGTCGAGCTCGCGGTGCCGGCGCGGGTCGGCCACGATGGCAAACAGTTCGCTCACTGGNGCGTTCACCAGGACCGACCGGCTGATCTGGTGCGGTCCGGTGTCGATGACGGTCACGGTCATGATTGTCGTCCTCGTCGCTCGTGGCGCATGAGCGCAGCGTCGGTCCTCGCCCGGGGGAGAGTCAAACCACGATCGACGGTGGACCCTCCAGCGCCGGCACCAATGTCCCATCCATCGCCGCCGCCCCGGGAATGGCGGGGCCTGGGGCGTGTGCAGGACGCGGACGGGGGNAGTTCGCCGGTCGCGCCGCGCAGCGGGGCGGCGCCGTTGAGTATGACGGGATCTCCCGAGAAGAGGTAGGCATGCGCGGGTCCGAACGGGTACTCGATCGGCTCGAACGGGAGCAGGCGCTCGATCCGGTCGCCGGGCGCGCCCACGCGTTCTGGTCGAAGGCGCTGCGGTCGCAACGGCTACGCGATCTGCTCAGCGGCCGGGCGCTCGGACATCCGCTGCATCCCGCGGCCGTGATCGTGCCGGCGGGGACGCTGCTGAGCGCGACCCTGCTCGACGTCACCGGCGGGCCCGGCCTGCGCCCGGCCGCGCGGCGGCTCATCGGGCTCGGGCTGCTGTCGGCCGGTCCCGCCGCGGTGGCCGGGTGGTCGGACTGGCTCGACACCGACGGCGCCGAACGCCGCGTCGGGCTCGTGCACGCGGCCTGCAACATCGTCGGCATCGGGTGCTACACGGCGTCCTGGTGGCAGCGGCATCGTGGCAGCAGCGGGGTGGCTGGCAGCGGGGTGGCTGGCAGCGGGGTGGCTGGCAGCGGGGTGGCTGCGAACGGGACGGCCGCGAACGGACTGGTCGCGAGCCTCGCCGGGGCGACCGCCCTCGGCGTCGGCGGGTGGCTGGGCGGCCACCTCGCCTACGCGCTCGGGGTGGGGGTGGACACCACCGCGTTCCAGCGGGGCCCGGCCGACTGGACGGACGTGCTGGCGGCCGGCGAGGTCACCACGGCGCTTCGGCAGGCCGAGGTCGACGGCGTGCCCGTGCTGCTGACCAGGGTCGACGGCCGGATTATCGCGATCAACGATCGTTGCACCCACCGGGGCGCCCCCCTGAGCGACGGCACACGCGACGGCGACTGCGTGCAGTGCCCCTGGCACGGCAGCCGGTTCGCACTGACCTCCGGCGACGTCGTCCAGGGTCCGGCGACCCGTCCGCAGCCGGTGTACGAGGTCCGCGAGCGCGCCGGGCGGGTCGAACTGCGCCGCTNGGAGGTCCGGGCCCTGCGCGCCAACCCCGTCGGTCCCTCGCCCGCTCGGGTGTCGATCGGCTGATTCGCCGCCTCCGGCACCTGACGGCGTCCTTCGCTAGGTTTCCTCCATGGCCTTCTCCCTCATCGTCGTCGGCGCGACCGGAAACGTCGGGCGTGGCATCGTCGCCGCAGCTCGCAAGCGGGACTGGGAGGTGACGGCCGTCGACCGCGACACCGTCGGCTTCGACGCGCTGCCCGACGAGTTCGCGGGCGTCAAGACCGTCGTGGGCAGCGTCGCCGACGCCGAGCGGGCGGCCGAGCTGGCGGGGCGCCTCGACCTGGCCTCGGCCGACGCCGTCGTCGTCGCCGTGAACATCCCGTGGACGCCCACGCCGGTCCTGGCGACGACCTGGGCGCAGGCCGACGACCACCTCGGCCCCTACCTGCGGCTGCACCTGAGCGCGGCGACCACCTTCCTGCCGGCCCTGTCTGCCGGCGCGGTCTACCTGGGCATGGGCGGCGGCATGGCGGACATCCCGGCCCGCGGGATGGGCGTGGTGTCGATGGCCCAGGCGGCGCAGCGGATGCTGTACCGGCACCTGGAGCGGGAGGCCCGCGCCAGCGAGGTGCTGGTGCGCGAGGTCATGATCCGCGCCATGGTCCACGGCTTCGGCCAGCCCGGCGAGCCGGGCCCGGGCATGCTCGGCTCCGACGTCATCGGCGAACGGGTCTGCGACGTCCTGATCGACGCCAGGGAGCAGGAGGTCGTCGTCGTCCTCGAGGTGTGAGCCCCTCGGCGATGACGTGGAGGTCGCGCTCGGAACCCGGGGACATGCGGCGGAGGTTACGGCGTCAGGGCGGCGGCGACGGTGTCGGCGAACTCGGTGGCGTAGGGCGAGAGCGCCTGCCAGCTCCGGGCCGCCCAGCCCACTGCGAGTGGGGTGAGATCGGGAATCGGTATCAGCCTGGTATGGCTGTCCGGGAGCAGCGTCGGTCTGGGCAGCGCCGGGAGGATGGCGGGGGCGGTGCCGAGTTCGGCGAGGAGCAGGGCGGTGTCCCAGTCGGCGATTCCCGCCGGCGCCGAGGGCCTGATGCCCAGTCGGACCAGGCTTTCCTCGAGTCGCAGTCGTGATGTCGAGTTCTCGGGCTGAACAATGTAACTGATGTGGCCCAGATCCTCCGGCCGGATCACGGCGCGCTCGGCGAGCGGGTCGTCGGGGCGCACGACGAGCACCCACGGAAGATCGACCACGGGCCGCTGCTCGATGCCGGGCAGCGGCTGACCCAGCGTGATCCAGGCCAGGTCGACCTGGCCCGCCTGCAGGATCTGTACACAGTGCTGGGTCGAGTTCGCGGCGTGGAATTCCAGCGTCACCTTCGGATAGCGCTGACGGAATGCGACGACGGCCTCGGCCATGAAGTGCCGCACGGTGACGCCACCGGTGGTGATGCGGACGGCACCGCCGACGCCTCGGCGAAGGTCGTCCAGATGCTGCAGCGCATCGTCCAGCGAGGCGGTGGCGCTCCGGGCGGCCAGGTACAGCAGCCGACCGGCGGGCGTCGCAACCACTCCGCGCGGCTGCCGCTCGAGAAGCGTCAGGCCCGTCGCCCGTTCGAGCCGCTTCACGTGCTGACTCACGGCGGACTGGGATCGGGAGCTGGCCCGGGCGACGCTGGCCAGACTGCCGGCCTCGCAGACGGCGACGAACACCCGGAGATCCTCGAGGGTCACTCGACCCAAGGTATCACTTGGGTCGAGTGAACCGATCCCATGGATTGACTTGGGTCTGACGCCCGGTTCACGATGGCGGCGCACGGAATCGAAGCGTGGCGGCAACCCGTCCGCGGCCTCGAATGCGGCGTGTCCACGGACCCGGGTCCCGGTCACGGATGNCCGAGTGCTGCCGGACGGGTGCCGACCCCGATTGTTCGGCGGCGGATTACCAGGACCGGGGAGAGATCCGACAATGCCCTTCCTCATNGGGATCGCCGGGCCGGTCGCCGTCGGAAAGAGCACCATCGCGCGTGTGCTGGGCGAGTTGCTGTCCCGCCGACCGGCGGCCCCGAGCACGGGCAGCGTCACGACCGACGGATTTCTCTATCCGAACCGGATCCTGGAGCGGCGCGGAATCCTGGATCGCAAGGGTTTTCCGGAGTCGTACGACCAGGAGGCGATGCTGCGGTTCCTCACGGCGGCGAGGGCGGGCCGGCAGGTGCGAGTTCCGGTGTACTCGCATGAGCACTACGACGTGGTGCCGGGCCGGTCGGTGACGGTGGGTCGGGAGGACATCCTGATCGTCGAAGGTCTCAACGTGCTGCAGTCATGTCGCCGCCCGGACGACCGCGGCCCGGCAGTGGACCTCAACGACCTCTTTGACCTCACCCTGTATGTGGACGCCGAGTTCGACGATCTGCGCCGATGGTATGTGGCTCGCCTGCGGACACTCCTGCGGACGGCGCGCGGGAATCCTCCCGCGCATCTTCGTCGGTACGCCTGCCTTTCCGCGGCCGAGATCGCCGAGGAGGCGACGAGGCGCTATCGGGAGATCAACGAGGTCAACCTGGTCGAGAACATCCAGCCCACCCGGGAGCGGGCCGACGTCATCGTGCGAAAGGGTTCCGATCACGCGGTGCGGGAGGTGCTCGTACGCGGGAGCGGGGACGCCACGACCAGCGCGGCGGCCAGCGCGCTGCCCGCCGTGGTGACCGCCCGCACGGCGAGGGCCGCCGCGGGCACCCAGGTGTCGAGCTGCCGGGCCTCGGTGAGGTAGCTACACAGAACGGCAGCACCAGGCCGCCGCCGAGCGCGCTCACGGCATTGGTGGCCAGCAGTGTCCGGGCCGGATACGGCAGCGCGCGCAGCCGCCTGATCGTCGTCATCGAGGATCTTCCCTCTGTTCGTGGTAACGGCTCGGCTCGCCGATCCGGCGGCTCATGACACGGCTTGCTCTCGGCGCGTTCCGGCTCCGGGCGGCGTGTGGGCCGCCGACCCGCCGACCCGCCGACCCGCCGACCCGCCGACCCGCCGAGCAGCCGAGCAGCTGACGCAGTTCGCCGCGCGGCCGATCTTCCGCCCCTTGGCGACGGCAGCAGCGGGACCGACGTCTCGGGAACCGGCCACAGGGCCGCCGTGCGGACAGAGACCGGACGGTCCACATCAGTACGACGAGTAATCATGGGATCGTTGGCTGCGGTGATTGNGCTGACGGTGCTGGCTGGGTGGCTCGTGACCTTGGGCGGAGCGGACTCCATCGCGCCGGCAGTGGTATCCGGAAGGTTGGCCGAAGAAGCAGAAAAAGTCGCCGCCGATCGGCCTGATCTTGCCTGATTGATGGGAGGGGCGTCGTCCGGCTGTGGAACACCGCTACCCGAAGCGGAAGTGCCGCGCCTCTGGCCAGTTTCACCGCCCCTACCAAAGATCCCGGCCGCCTGGCGTTCAGTCCGGACGGAAGGATCCTGGCCGCCGGTGGCTCGGATGGCGTCTTCCGGTTGTGGGATGCCACCGCCCGAGGTGAGGTCGCCCAGCCTCTTACCACTTTCACCGGACCCGCGTGGGATCTCCTCGATCTGAAGTGCGGTCGTCGACGGCGTGTTGNTCATCACCGCCCGTACCCGGGGCGGTGATGCTAGAGACGTGTCGCAGTCCGGATGAGGTCGGCGACGGCTCTGGACCGGCTGTGCGGTGGCCAGGCGATCACGGTGGTGACTGTCGGCGCGTCCAGCACGGGCACGGCGGCGAGGTCCCCGTGCAGTTGGGCTCGGCACGACTCCGGTGAGAGCGTGCAGGCGCGGCCGAGCGCGATCAGCTGCAGCAACTGCGCGTGGTCGCGGACCTGCGGGCCGGGGCCGGGCGGGTAGGCGCCGTCGGGGTCGGGCCAGCGTGGCAGGGGCAGGCCGGGCAGCGCGGTGATGTCGGCCATGTGCACGTGGGCCCGGACGGTGAGNGGATGCCCGGCCGGCAGGACCACAACCTGGCTCTCCGTGCTGAGCTCTGCGGTGTGGAACCCGGCCGTCGAGTCGAACGGCCGGTGCAGTAGCGCCACGTCGGCCCGGCCCTCGCGCAGGAGTCGTTCCTGCTCGGCCGGGCCGCACAGGGTGACGTCGACGGGGACCGCGCCGGGTTCGGCGGCGTAGGCGTCGAGCAGTTTCGCCAGCAGTTCGCTGGACGCGCCGGCTTTCGCGGCCAGGACCAGGCCGGGACGGCCGGTCGCGGCGAGGGCGGCGCGGCGGGTCCGGCGGTCGGCGGCGTCGACCGCGTCGAGGGCCGCCCGGCCCTCGGCCAGCAGGACCGAGCCTGCCTCGGTCAGCGTGACGGTGCGGCTGGTCCGGTCCAGGAGTGCTGCCCCGAGCCGGCGTTCGAGCTGCTGGATCGCCCGTGACAAAGGCGGCTGTGCGATCCCGAGCCGCTGCGCGGCGCGCCCGAAGTGCAGCTCTTCAGCGACAGCGACGAAGTATCGCAGTTCCCGGGTCTCCACGCAGCCACACTATCCGGGATCGATACCTGGGCGGTATCGTCGGTCACCTGATCGGTGTTGGACCCCTCGCCAGGGTCCGGGTCAGCATTGACCCTATGAGTGAACCGACGATTGCGCTGGTCACCGGCGCGAACAAGGGAATCGGCTACGAGATCGCCGCGGGCCTGGGTGCCCTCGGCTGGAGCGTCGGCGTCGGCGCCCGCGACGATCAGCGCCGGGAGTCCGCGGTGGAGAAGCTGCGCGCGGCCGGCGTTGACGCGTTCGGCGTGCCGCTGGACGTGACGGACGACGCGAGCGCGACCGCCGCCGCACGGCTGATCGAGGAGCAGGCCGGGCGCCTCGACGTGCTCGTCAACAACGCCGGCATCACTGGTGGTATGCCGCAGGAGCCCACCCAGGTCGATCCGGCCACCATCCGGACGGTCGTGGAGACCAACGTGATCGGCGTCATTCGCGTCACCAACGCGATGATGCCGCTGCTGCGCCGCTCTGCCTCGCCGCGGATCGTGAACATGTCCAGCAGTGTCGGCTCCCTTACCCGGCAGTCAGGAACCGCTGGCGAGCAGACGACGGGTCCGGTGGCCGTGGCGTACGCGCCGTCGAAGACGTTCCTGAACGCCGTCACCCTCCAGTACGCCCGGGAGCTGAGCGGTACGAACATCCTGATCAACGCCGGCTGCCCCGGCTTCGTCGCGACCGACCTCAACGGCTTCCGCGGCGTGCGCACCCCCGAACAGGGCGCGGCGATCGCCATCAAACTCGCGACCCTGCCCGACGACGGCCCGACCGGCAAGTTCTTCGAGGACGCTGGCGTAGTGCCCTGGTGATGTGCACGGCGGTCATCACCCACCTGACGGTTCAAGGCTGGGAATGGCACGCTGACCCTTATCACCTCGCTCCCGGCCCCAAGTCCCTGCTCACGCTGTTCGACGCAGGGCACATGCTCGGCGGGATCTCCGGAGATGACGCCGCCGAGACCACGGACGAGAACCCCGAGCGGGTGACNGCAATCCAGCAGCTGACCTAGGCCTACCTGCGCACCGAGCTCTATCCCGCAGATTCTGCCTGGCAGGCGGCGTGTGACGCGCTGACCGCCGGAGACAACTCGCTCGGCCGGGTCGAATCCACACTGTCAGGAGACTGTTGTGCACATTGCGATCATCGGCAAGGGGAAAGTGGGCTCTGCTCTGGGAGCACGGCTCGCGTCCGCCGGCCACGAGGTGGCCTACGGCTCACGTACCCCCGAGGACCACACCGGGTCGGTCAGTCAGACGGATGCCGTCCAGGGCGCCGAGCTGGTCATCATCGCCATCCCTGGGACTGCTGTCCTTTCTACGTTGGAGGGGATCGGGGAGGATGTCCTCGCCGATCGGATCGTGCTGGACGTGTCGGCCGCCTTCACGCCGGACATGGCGCTGGCCTACCCCAACGACAGCGTCGCCCGGCGGGTGCAGGCGCGCTTCCCCCGGGCCCGGGTCGTCAAGTCCCTGAACACCATGAACGTCTCGATCATGGTGGACCCGCTGGCCTCGCTCTCGCAGGCAACGGTGTTCGTCAGCGGTGAGAACCAGGACGCCAAGGCGGCCGTCAAGGGGTTGCTGGCCGACCTGGGCTGGACCACGGAGAGCATCCTCGACCTCGGGGGCATGGCCAGTGCGACAGCCACCGAGCACGCCGCGCCGTTGTTCTTCGCGACCTACCAGGCCCTGCAGACGATGNGGTTCGCCATCGCCATCACGCGCTGACAGCAGAGGTCAGGGACCGACACGAAAGGACTGATGCCGCATGCCGCGAACACCCCGGCCCAGCTTCGGGATCATGACCGCCCCCATGCGGATCGGCTACCACGACATCCTGCGGGTCTGGCGCGAGGCGGACGAGATCGCCGAGATCGAGCACGCGTGGCTGTTCGACCACCTCATGCCGATCGGCGGCGACCCGGACGGGTCGTCCTACGAAGGCTGGACCCTGCTGGCGGCCCTTGCCGCCCAGACCCGGCGACTGCGCCTGGGCCTGCTCGTCACCAGCAACCGCATCCGCCCACCCGCGATGCTGGCCAAGATCGCCACGACTGTCGACACCGTCTCCGGTGGACGTCTCGACTTCGGCATCGGCGCCGGCTCACGACCGGACCAGCCCTTGGCTCGGCGGGAGTACGAGGCGCACGGCCTGCCCTTCCATGACGCCGCTCACGCCGTGGGCAGCCTCGCCGAGGCGTGCACGGTTATCCGGCGGTTGTGGACCGAGCCCGAACCCTTCGACTTCCACGGCACCTACCACCGTCTCACCGATGCGTTCGGCAATCCGAAGCCTGTCCAGCGGCCCCACCCGCCGATCCTCATCGGCGGCCGTTCGGCCGCTGTGCTGCGCATCGCTGCCGAGCACGCTGACCTGTGGAACATCCCGGGCGGCGACATCGACGACGTCGTCAGCCGCAGCGCGCTGCTGGACCGCTACTGCGCCGAGAACGGGCGCGACCCTGCCGCCATCACCCGCTCGATCCACCTGCCGGTCTCCTACGACCAGCCCGGCACGACCCGGGACGCAGTCGGCAAGGCGATCGACGCCGGCTTCCGGCACATCGTTCTCGGCCTGCCGGCGCCCTACCCCGCCGGTGCCGCCCAGTGGGTCGCCGACGAACCAGCACGAGGGCTCCGCCAAGGGGACGCGACGGCATCGGGCGCGGCAACTGCTTCGTGATCGTCGGTATCGTGGTGGCGGTGCCGTTCATGGCCCGCCGGGTCTGCCTGCCGGTCCTGTTCCGCCTGCACATCCCCAAGACCAGCATCTCCAAGCCCGAGCAGGCCCGCGCCATGGTCGACCTCCTCGCCCAGACGCTGCCCGCATGGCCTGGTGGACCGGACGGTCTGGGTGCCAGGCGAAGGGCCCGGTTCCGCGCCACCGGAGGATCCCACGACGCCGGAGGAACGGCGGCGCGGCGCGGTCTGACGGGGTCACGGCACCCGGAGCGAGCACGGTAGCGCGTCAAATCCCAGGTCAGGGTGCATGCCGCCGACCGGGCTGCGGTCCGTGTGCCCGCGACCGAAACGCCGGCCCGACGCGGAGCCGCGTGCGACCCCGTCCACCGCGGGAGCCCGGGTCGTCAATGGGCCAGACCCATGACTGCTTGTGGGTGATTTGACCGCTAAGGTGATGTGTACGGAGGGTCTGACGAGCGTCAGACGGGGAGAGGGCGGTCGCGGTGGCTACGGCTGAGGACGAGGTGTCGAGCGCGTCAGGGGCTTTCTCCCCGGCACCAAGATTCATCTCGGCTGATCTGAAGATGGACATCCCGCATTCGGCGCGAGTCTATGACTACTTCCTCGGCGGGAAGGACAACTTTCCGGCCGACCGGGCCGCCGCCGAACAGATCATCAGTGTCTTCCCGGACGTCCAGAACACCACGCAGCAGAACCGGGCCTTCATGCTGAGGGCGACCCGCTACCTCGCCGGCGAGGCGGGCGTCCGGCAGTTCCTCGACATCGGGACCGGCATTCCCACCAGCCCGAACCTGCACGAGGTCGCCCAGGGGCTCGCGCCGGACTCCCGGGTCGTCTACGTCGACAACGACCCGATCGTGCTCGTGCATGCCCGGGCGCTGCTGACGAGCAGCCCGGAGGGTCGTACCGCGTATGTGGACGCCGACTTCCACGACCCCGCGCGCATCCTGGCCTCCGCCGAGGTGCGTGACACCTTCGACCTGGACCAGCCGGTGGTCCTGTCCCTGATCGGCATGCTCCACTTCATTCCGGACGAGGGTGATCCGTACGGCCTGGTCCGTACGCTGACCGATGCCCTGCCGTCGGGCAGCTTCCTGTCGCTCACCCACGGCACCGCGGACTTCGCTCCGGAGGAGGCGGAATCGGCGGCGGAGATCTACCGGCAGCAGGGCATTCCGACGCGCCTGCGGTCCCGCGACGAGGTGCTCCGTTTCTTCGAGGGCTTCGACTTCGTCGACCCCGGTCTGGTCAACGTCCTGCGCTGGCGGGCCGACGGCACGACGGATGGCCTGGCCGACGCCCAGGTCGGCACGTACGGCGGAGTTGCCCGCAAGCCGTAGTCCCTGCGACGGAGGTCCATGCGATGACCGCATCGTCAGGCACCCACGAGCCCGCCCGCCGTTTCGACGGCCGCGTCGCCTTCATCACCGGCGGCGCGGCCGGCTTCGGCCTTGCGTTCGCCCGGGAGCTCGCCGAACGAGGGGCCTCGGTCGTGCTCGCCGACATCGACGCCGCCGCCGCGGAGCGTTCCGCCGCCGCCCTCGCCGCGGCCGGGCACACGGTGTTGCCCGTGCGCTGCGACGTTGCCGCCGAGGACACGGTCGACGCGGCGGTGGCCCGCGCCGTCGAGCACTTCGGCGGGATCGACATTCTGGTCAACAATGCGGGTCGGCATCTCACCCGGTACAACCTGCCGTTCCAGACGCTGGCCCGCGACGACGTGCGCGAGCTGTTCGACGTGAACGTCATGGGCGTCGTGAACTGCTCGCTCGCCGCCCGGCCGTCGATGGCGGCCAGGGGCGGCGGGTCGATCATCAACATCTCGTCGATGGCGTCGCATATCGGAACGTCGCCGTACGCGGTGTCGAAGCTGGCCGTCCGTGGCCTGACGGTCGCGTTCGCCACCGAGTTCGCGCCGGACAACATTCGGGTGAACGCGATCTCACCCGGGCTCATGGACACCGAGAGCGCGATGGCCGACCTGCCCGCGGAGCTCGTCCGGGACATCATCGACCAGCGCCAGCTCATCCACCGTCAGGGCCGCGTCGCCGACATCGTCGCGGCGCTGATCTACCTCTGTTCGGCCGAGGGTGGCTTCGTCACCGGCGAGACGCTCAAGGTGACCGGCGGCTTCCCGCTCTACTCCTGACCCGCCGTCGCGCCCCGCCCGGTCGGCTCGCCTTCAGGAGACCGGGTCAGCCCCCCATCTGCGGGAATAGGGGCGCTAGTAGACCGTCGCCACTAATGTTTGGGGTATAGGTGGCGGAGTTTGGTGC
>NZ_LJJX01000059.1:0-38361 GCF_001421075.1 Frankia sp. CpI1-P
CCGAAGCCGAAGCCGAAGCCGAAGCCGAAGCGTTGCCGTTACGGCTGATCACGGACGTTCTCACCACCCAGGCGACCGTCCCCGACGTGAAGGCCACCCTGCCCGTCCAGGCCGCCCTCGCCGAGCGTGGCCTCGCCCCCGCCGAGCACTACCTCGACGCCGGCTACTNCTCCGCCGACCTGATCCACGACGCCGCCACCCGCGGCATCACCATGGTCACCCCCGCCCTNCTCGACCACTCACCCCAGGCCAGAGCCGGCGCCGGCTTCGACAAGGCCGCGTTCCGGATCAACTGGAAAGCCCGCCAGGCCCGCTGCCCGCAAGGCCACACCAGCACCGGCTGGTACCCCGTCCGCCAGCACGACCGGGACGCCATCGTCGTGCAGTTCGCCCACACCGACTGCCACCCCTGCCCCACCCGCACCGAGTGCACCACCGCGGCGCGTGGCACCCGCTACCTCAGCCTGCGCCCCCAAGAACTCCACGAGACCCTCACCGCCGCCCGCGCCGAACAGGCCACGGACACCTGGAAGACCCGGTACGCGCTGCGCGCCGGGATCGAGGGCACGATCAACCAGGCCCTCGATGTCACCGGCCTGCGCTACGCCCGCTACTGCGGCCTACCCAAGACCCGCCTCCAACACGCCTTCTCCGCCACCGCGGTCAACATCATCCGCCTCGACGCCCACGGGAACCCCGACCAACCGGCCTTCACACCCCGCACCAGCAGACTCACCCGCCTCAGCCACCAACTCGCAACCCAAACCCCGAATTAAGCAGCAGAGTCTTCACCGCGATCAGCATCAAGTCGTCCTGACTCGTGATGAGGGGGTGGATCCCGGGCGATGGCGGTCGAGACCATGCCGGCGCAGGGAGCATCGACGCCACCGCTGGCGGCCATCCTCGCCGGATCGGCGATGGTGCTGGTCGTGGGCTTTGTCGCGATCTTCGGCGGGGCGATCTCCGGGGACTCCGGCGGCGCAACCGGCCAGTACGCGGACGCCGGGACGATCCCCGGCGCCTACGTGGGCGCGATCCTCAGTGCCGGTCAGACCTGCGCCACCCTCAGTCCCGGTCTGCTCGCCGCCCAGCTCAAGCAGGAGTCCGGCTTCCGGCCCGGTGCTCGATCACCGGTCGGCGCCCTCGGCATCGCGCAGTTCCTGCCCGGCACCTGGGCCAGCCACGGCCGGGACGGGGACGGGGACGGCCGGGCCGACATTCTCAATCCCGCCGACGCGATCCCGTCTGCGGCCGCCTACGACTGCTCGGTGGCCGCCGCGGTCGCGGATGTGCCCGGGGACCCGGTACGGCTCATGCTCGCCGCCTACAACGCCGGCCCGGGCGCTGTGCGTGCCTACCAGGGCGTTCCGCCCTTTTCGGAGACCCAGAGCTACGTCGAGTCGATCCTCGCCGCCGTGCCCGGCATGACCGCGGCGCTCAGCAGCGCGAGCGCCCCGATCGGACCGGCGACCGAGGCGGCCGCGGCCGCGATCGCCTTCGCGCGCGGTGAGCTTGGTGATCCCTACGTGCTCGGCGCGAACGGGCCGGATGCCTGGGACTGTTCCTCGCTCGTCCAGGCGGCCTACGCCGCGGCCGGGGTCAGACTGCCCCGCACGACCTACGACCAGGTCGACGCCTCCGGTCCGAGCATCGCGCTGATGCCGTTGTCGGCCTGGCAGCCGGGGGACCTGCTGTTCGCCGCGGGATCGGACGGAACCCCCTCGAATCCGGGGCATGTGGGCATCTACCTTGGCGGCAACCAGGTTCTGCACGCCCCGCACACCGGCGACGTGGTCAAGATCGTGACACTGGATCGTTACGAGAAGGTCACCCGGGTCACCAGGCCGTCGGCGCTGTCGACGGAGTGAGTCGCGCCGGCCCGGCGCCTGCGCGCTTCCATGGGCGGCGGCCCCGGGGCCTCAGAACAGTCGGGTGATGATCCTGGTGTCGGGCTGGCCGTCGTCCGATCGGGGGACGCCCGGCCCGGAGATGGCCGGCCGGATCCTGCCCGAACCGGGGCGGGACCGCCGCTGGGAGATGGCGGAGGTCGTGGATGCCGCGGGCGTCGCCGTCGGCCCGTCGGCGCGCAGGCCGGAAGACACCAGGGCGGCCCGCGGCGCGGCGGGGGGCGCAGCCTTGTCCGGCGGTGGCGTGGACGGCGGTGGCGTGGACGGCGGTTGCGTGGACGGCGAGGCGGGTCCATCGGAACGCCCCTGGTGCGGGTGTCCCGCGGCGACCCGGGTGGAATCCGTCGGGTCCGAGGTGCCGGCGGACGCCGGGGTGCGGTCGCCGTCGCGGGAGGCCGTCGCCGTGGCCTCGCCGTCGCCGGCGGGGGCGGGCTCGTGCGGCACCGGCAGGTCGAACCAGAGGTACTTGCCCGACTCCGCCATGACCGTCCCCCAGCTTCCGGCGAGGGCGTCGAGGACGAGCAGGCCGCGGCCGCCCTCGGCGTCGGGCGCGGCCGTGCGCCGCTGCGGCAGGACGGTCGAGGTGTCCGAGACGGAAGCGTGGATCAGCCCGGGGCGCATCTCGATGAGCAGCCACAACGGTGGCTGGCCGTACTTGACGGCGTTGGTCACGAGCTCGCTGACGAGCAGCTCGGCGGTGCTGCGGACGTCCTCGGGGAGCTGCGCCATCCGCATGCCCTCCCGCAGGACCCGACGGGCCTGGGGAACGGCCGAGGGCAGATAGGGAAGCTCGGCGAGTATGTGGGTCGCGGGTGGGCAACGCGAGGTCGCCTGCCGAACCACGTCCATCGGAACCGAAGACGCGCTCATCTACCACCAAGCCTGAACAACGAGGACATCGCTCATCGTGTACCCGCTCAGGGCCGATTGAAGCCTCGGAATCCGGATCGCACCCCTTGGGGCGATGCCCACTCGGCATTCGATCTTGCTGTGGACGCCGGACCTGCGTTTATGGCCGCCGACCGGCTTCGTCGCGGGGGGACGTGACGGCCGTCGCCACCACCCGGGGCCGGTCAGCCGGGTACCCGCGCGACCAGGATCGCGACGTCGTCGCGCAGGTTGCCGCCGGCGAAGCGCTCGGCCGCGGCGAGCACCCGGTCGGCGATGCCCTGCGCCGACAGCCCCGCGCACCCGGCGACCGCCGCCAGCAGCCGATCCTCGCCGAGCAGGTCGCGGCCGTCGCGGGCCTCGATCACCCCGTCGGTGTAGAAGACCAGCGACTCGCCGGCGCCGAGGGTGACGTCGATGCCGGGGAAGGAGACCTCGTCGTCGTCGAGCACGCCGAGCAGGGTGCCGGGCCGGCCGACGAGCGAGGCGTGCCCGTCGGCATGCAGCACCACCGGCTGGGGGTGCCCGGCGAGGAACAGCCGCAGCCGGATTCCGGCGGCCTGCGCGTCCCCGGCCGGGCCCCCGCCGGGCAGGCTCGCGGGGCCCGTGATCGACGCCGCGGCCAGGGTGCAGAACCGGCCCTGACCGTTGGGGTGCGAGGAGGCGGCGTCACGCAGTGTCCGGTTCAGTTCGAGCAGTACCTCGCCGAGGTCGGTGCCGCGCCCGGTGAGCAGCCGCAGGACGGCGCGGGCCACCCCGGTGACCGTCGCGGCCTCGGCGCCCTTGCCACAGACGTCGCCGATGGCGATCGTCCAGCCCAGCGGGCCCCACAGCAGGTCGAAGAAGTCCCCGCCGACGTCCAGACCGGCCGACTGCGCGGCGCCGTAGGCGGAGCCGAGATCGAGTCCTTCGATCATCGGCAGGTCCGGCGGGCGCAGCCCGGCCTGCAACGTGCCGGCGAGCTCCACCTGGCGGCTGTAGAGGCGGGCGTTGTCGATGGCGAACGCGGCCCGGCGGGCGAGGTCGGCGAGCAGGTCGATCTCGTCGGCGGCGAACGCGTTGCCCTCCGGGCGCCCGAGGGCGAGCACCCCGAGCACCCGGCGGCGGGCCTTGAGCACCATCACCAGGGTCGGGCCGCCGAACGCGGTCAGCGAGTGCACCCGGTCGCCGCTCGCGGAGCGCACCGCGGCCATCAGCACCCCGCCCGGGTCGGCCGCCGCCGTGCTCAGCGCGCCGGCCATGTTCTCCTCGGCGTGGGCGGCCGACCACAGCGCCGGATCGGCGTTCTCCCGATGCAGGTAGACCGCGCACCACTGGGCGAGTCGGGGGACCGGCAGCCGGGCCAGCAGGGCCAGCGAATGGCCGAGGTCGAGGCTGCCGGCGAGCAGGTCGGACGCCTCGGCGAGGAACGACAGCATCCCGATCCGGCGCTCCTCGGCGCGGCGCATGTCGCCGCCGCCGAGGGCCAGCGCCATCCACCGGGTCGCCAGCCGGATGCGGTCGACGTCGAGCCCGGCCGGGCCTGCCCCGGGCGCCGGCCACAGCAGCAGCTCGCCGAGGCTCGACTGGGTCGGGTCCAGCGGGAACGCCACCGCCTCGTCGGCCTCGCCGACGACGCCAAGGGTGGCCACGGTCTCGACCCGGCCGCCGTCGCGGCCGGGGCGTCGCACCAGCCCGGCGGTCACGGTCAGGGCGTCGACGAGCTGCGCGAGAAGCTCGTTCACCTCGCCCTCGGCGGTCAGGGCGCGCGCGGTGTCGCGGGCGATGAGCCGTGCCGGGCGCATCTGGGCCGGCACGATCACCGCCTCGTCGTCGGCGGTGGAGTCCTCCTGCGGGACGTCCGCGGAACCGAGCCGGAACCAGACGGTCTTGCCGCCGGGACGGTGCTCGGTGCCCCAGCTCGTCGCGAGCGCGTCGACGAGGGCGAGGCCGCGGCCGTCCTCGCGCAGCCCGTCGAGGCCGAAGTCGGCCTCCTCGGGGAACGCCGACGGCGGGCGCGGCACGTCCACCTTCTTCACCCGCGCCATGCCGATGCGCACCGGGTGCCGGTCGGCGACGCCGACGCGAACGCCGTCGCCCTCCTGGCGGACGTCGACGGTGGCCGCGGTGCCCGCGTGCACGACGACGTTGGTGACCAGCTCGGTGACCAGCAGGAGCGCGGAGTCGAGCAGGTCGTCGTCGAGCCGGCCGTGCAGCGTCTCGAGCACGAAGCGCCGCGCGGACCGAGGGGAATCGGGCGTCGGCGGCAGCGTGATGGCCTGCGTCGGCGTCGTCGGACCCCCTCCTACGCCATTCATGTCGCTCAGTCTCTCCTGCGTTGTCCATCGTGAGGCGGATACTGGCGGCTGGTGTCACCTGTCCACCGACGCCCGCCCACGCCGGTGCCCCGAGGAGACCGCCCCTGGCCCGGGCTCCTCCGCCCGGCCCGTCGTCCGAGACGATCGTGCCGACCGAGCTCAGGTAGGAGACCGATGAGTTCCACTGACGACCAGCAGGCCCCGGCTCGCCGTGATCCCGTTGCACCCGGCGGTGACGCTATCGCGACCATCGTCCCTCATGCGACCCGCGACGTGGACGAGACCCGGACATCGCGCACCTCGTCGGATGAGCTGATCGCCGATCTCCTGCACGGTCTGACCNGGTTGTGCGAGGGCGACTTCGCCACCCGCCTGCCGGCCCGGGAGGGGTATGCCGGCGACGTGGTGCGCAAGTTCGACGAGCTGGCCGCCATCCAGGAGCGCCATGCCGGCGAGCTGGCCCGGGTCAGCAAGGTGATCCGCCGCGACGGGCGGCTCACCCTGCGGATGGAGGACCAGGGCAGCCCCGGCGGCTGGTCGGACATGACCCAGGCAGCGAACTCCCTCATCGACGACCTGGCCCGCCCGACCCACGAGGTCGCGCGCGTCATCGCCGCGGTGGCCGAGGGGGACCTGTCCCAGCACATGGCGCTGGAGATCGCCGGCCAGCCGGTGCGCGGGGAGTTCCTGCGGATCGGCACCACGGTGAACACGATGGTGGACCAGCTCTCGTCGTTCGCCGATGAGGTGACCCGGGTGGCCCGCGAGGTCGGTACCGAGGGCAACCTGGGCGGGCAGGCCAAGGTCAAGGACGTCTCCGGGGTCTGGCGGGACCTGACCGAGTCGGTGAACTCGATGGCGGGCAACCTGACCAGCCAGGTCCGCAACATCGCCCAGGTGACCACCGCGGTCGCGCAGGGCGACCTCAGCCAGAAGATCACCGTCGACGCCCGCGGCGAGATCCACGAGCTGAAGTCGACCGTGAACACGATGGTCGACCAGCTCTCCGCGTTCGCCGACGAGGTCACCCGGATGGCCAAGGAGGTCGGCACCGAGGGCAAGCTGGGCGGCCAGGCGCAGGTCAAGGGCGTCTCCGGCGTCTGGCGGGACCTCACCGACTCGGTCAACGTCATGGCCGGCAACCTCACCACCCAGGTCCGCAGCATCGCCGAGGTGGCGGCGGCGGTGGCCCGGGGCGACCTGACCCGGCAGATCACCGTCGACGCCCGCGGCGAGGTCGCGGGCCTCGCCCACACCCTGAACACGATGGTCGACCAGCTGTCGTCGTTCGCCGACGAGGTGACCCGGGTCGCCTGGGAGGTCGGCACCGAGGGCAACCTGGGTGGGCAGGCGCACGTGCGCGGGGTCTCGGGGGTGTGGCGGGACCTGACCGAGTCGGTGAACTCGATGGCGGGCAACCTGACCAGCCAGGTCCGCAACATCGCCCTGGTCGCCACCGCGGTCGCGCGCGGCGACCTGTCCCAGAAGATCACCGTTGCCGCCCAGGGCGAGATCCTGGAGCTCAAGGACACCCTGAACACGATGGTGGACCAGTTGTCCTCGTTCGCCGACGAGGTCACCCGGGTGGCCCGCGAGGTCGGCACCGAGGGCGCGCTGGGTGGGCAGGCGCACGTGCGCGGGGTCTCGGGGGTGTGGCGGGACCTGACCGAGTCGGTGAACTCGATGGCGGGCAACCTGACCAGCCAGGTCCGCAACATCGCCCTGGTCACCACGGCGGTGGCCCGCGGCGACCTGTCGCAGAAGATCACCGTCACCGCGCAGGGCGAGATCGCCGAGCTCAAGGACACCGTCAACACGATGGTCGACCAGCTCTCCTCGTTCGCCGCGGAGATCACCCGGGTGGGCCGGGAGGTCGGCGTGGAGGGCAAGCTCGGCGGCCAGGCCACGGTCGCCGGGGTGGCCGGGACCTGGAAGGACCTCACCGACAACGTCAACCAGCTCGCCTCCACGCTGACCATCCAGCTCCGCGCGATCGGCGACGTGTCCACCGCCGTCACCCGCGGCGACCTGACCAGGTCCATCTCGGTGGAGGCCGAGGGGGAGGTCGCCGAGCTCAAGGACAACATCAACCAGATGATCGCCCGGCTGCGGGAGACCACCGAGCTCAACGCACAGCAGGACTGGCTGAAGTCGAACCTGGCCCGCATCGGCAGCAAGATGCAGGGCCAGCGCGACCTCTACGCGGTCTGCCAGATGATCATCAGCGAGATGACCCCGGCGGTCAACGCCCAGCAGGGCACCGTCTACCTGCTCGACTTCATCGAGGGCGACAAGCTGCGNTACGTCGCCGGCTACGGCTCGGTGCCCCGGCGCCGCTCGGACGGCACGTTCCTGTTCGGCGAGGGCCTGATCGGCCAGGCGGCGCTGGAGCGCAACCGGATCCGGGTCGAGCACGTGCCCGCCGGCTACCTCAACATCCGCAGCGGGCTGGGCGAGGCGCCACCGTGCGACCTCGTCGTCGTCCCGGTCGTCTTCGAGAACCAGGTGCTCGGCGTCATCGAGCTGGCCTCGTTCACGCCGTTCTCCGAGCTGCACCTGACCCTGGTCGACCAGCTCGTCGACACCATCGGCGTCGTCCTCAACACGATCATGGCGAACGCGCGGACGGAGGAGCTGCTCGCCCAGTCGCAGCGGCTCACCCAGGAGCTGCGGTCGCAGTCGGTCGAGCTGCAGCNCACCAACAACGAGCTGGAGGAGAAGGCGGCGCTGCTGGAGGACAAGAACCACGAGATCGAGCTGGCCCGCATCGGCCTGGAGGAGAAGGCCGAGCAGCTCGCGCTGTCCTCGCAGTACAAGACGGAGTTCCTGGCGAACATGAGCCACGAGCTGCGCACGCCGCTGAACAGCCTGCTCATCCTCGCCAAGCTGCTCGCCGACAACCCCGACCGCAACCTGTCCCGCAAGCAGATCGACTTCGCCGAGACGATCCACTCCGCCGGCTCCGAACTGCTCGGCCTGATCAACGACATCCTCGACCTGTCGAAGGNCGAGGCCGGCAAGATGGACGTCGACGCGACCACCGTGCGCACCGCGGCCCTGTGCGACGCCGTCGCCGGGGTCTTCGGCCCCGTCGCCGACGAGAAGGGGCTGGCGTTCGAGGTCAACCTCGCCGCCGACGTGCCGGCCGAGTTCGTCACCGACGAGCAGCGCCTGCAGCAGGTGCTCAAGAACCTGCTGTCCAACTCGGTGAAGTTCACCGACAGCGGCACCGTCCGCCTCGACGTCACCCTCGCTCGTCCCGACCTCCCGCACCTGGCGTCGCACCTGCGCTCGGCCGGCACGGTGCTGTCCTTCGCCGTCAGCGACACGGGGATCGGGATCGCCGCCGAGAAGCTGCGCATGATCTTCGAGGCGTTCCAGCAGGCGGACGGCACCACCTCGCGCCGCTACGGCGGCACCGGGCTCGGCCTGTCCATCAGCAAGGAGATCGCTCGCCTGCTCGGCGGCTCGATCGCGGTGTCCAGCGCGGTCGGGCACGGCAGCACCTTCACCCTCTACCTGCCGGCGGTCCCGCTCGCGCAGATGCCGGCCTTCGGGGTCACGCCGGGGGAGCCCGACGACGTTCTGATGATCGTCGGCGCGGCGGACGGTGGCTGGGGCCAGAACGAGTCGACGAGGGCGGCCCTGGCCGGCTCGCCGGCCGCGCAGGGCTGGCGCAACGGGGTCGCCGACCGGATCGGCGGAGTCGCCGGCCAGCGCGGCGGCGCGCCCACGCCGGCGCCCACCGCCGTCGGCGGATCCGGCCCGGGCTCGGGCGCCGCCAACGGTTCCGCTGCTGTCAACGGCTCAGGCGGAGCCAACGGCTCCGGCGCCGCCAACGGCTCTGGCGCGGCGAGCGTCCCAGGCGGGGCAGGCGGGGACGCGGCTCCTGCCGGTCCGGCCGAGAACCGGGTCTCGCCACCGGCCGCGACCGCCTACACCACGGACTGGCGGCCGGGCGATTCCGCGGTGGGCACCCCGTTCCTGACGGAACCGGCCGACACCGGCGGCCGGCTGCCCGCGGGGGACATCGACGACTCCGACCCGCTGGTCGGCACGACGGTCCTGGTCGTGGACGACGACGTGCGCAACGTGTTCGCGCTCACAAGCGCCCTGGAGATGTACGGAATGCGGGTCCTCTACGCCGACAACGGCCACGATGCGATCCGCACCCTCCAGCAGGACACCGCGCCGGTGCACCTCGTGCTGATGGACGTCATGCTCCCCGNCATGGACGGCAACGAAACGACCTCGATGATCCGGGACATGCCCGCCTTCGCCGACCTGCCGATACTGGTGCTGACCGCGAAGGCCATGCCCGGGGACCGGGAGAAGAGCATCACCGCCGGCGCCACGGACTACATCACCAAGCCGGTGGATCTCGACCACCTCCTCGGGGTGATGCGGTCGTATCTGTATTGATCAGATCGCGTATGGTGCGCATTCGGGTGTCTATCGGTGGGGCGGTGAGATGCCGTCGGGAGCGATCAGCGATGGTGGTGGGGTGGCGACTCCCACCATGGACCGGCAAGGCGATCGCGAAGGAGGAGGCGGGCGGGTGACCGAGCGGAGCGGCGGTTCCGTCGACGGCGAAGGCGGGCCGGCCGCGGAACGACCCCGCAGCAAGATCCTGCTGGTTGACGATCGGGCCGACAATCTCATGGCGCTGGAGGCGATTCTCGCCTCGCTGGATCAGGATCTTGTCACGGCGTCGTCGGGTGAGGAGGCGCTCAAACGCCTTCTCGTCGACGACTTCGCCGTGATCCTTCTGGACGTGCAGATGCCTGGGATGGACGGATTCGAGACAGCGCATCGGATCAAGCAGCGCGGGCGCACCCGAGACACCCCGATCATCTTTCTCACGGCGATCGATCGGGAGCCGCACCACGCGTTCCGCGGTTACNCTGTCGGTGCGGTCGACTACATTGCGAAGCCGTTCGACCCGTGGTTGCTGCGGGCCAAGGTCAGTGTGTTCGTGGAGCTGTTCGAGAAGAACGAGCGGCTGTCCGAGCTGGTTCATCAGCGGGTCCGGGACTTCGACCTGATGACGGAGGTCGCCGAGCGGCTCATCGCGCTCGATGTCCTGCTGGAAGGCGGGGGCGGGAGTTCCGCCGAGGAGACGATCGCCGCGGCCGGAGCCGAGGTGCGCGGTCTGGTCGCCCGGCTGCAGCCCTTCGCGCGCTCGAACAACACCTGAACGCCCGCGCAGCCGTCCGTCTGGTTCGCCGCGGTTGCGGGTGAGCGGGTCGGGGCGCCGGGTCGAGCTGTGGTGTGGGGTGACCCGAGGCGTCGGTCGGACGGCGGTGCTGGTCGCCTGGCGGTGCCGGTCGGTCGGAGTGCTGGTCGGTCGGAGTGCCGGTCGGGGCGGGTGGCCCGGGGTAGCGCGGGTGCCCGCCTGGGGGACCACTGGCGCGTGGCGGTCCGTTGTGTCGGTCACATCACGCCGTCGTCGCGGGCGGGTGACGGACACGGGCGGAGGCTCCGATCCGTTGCCGACGTCTCACGCTTCGTCGCGCTGGCGACGCCGACCAGCGCCAGATCGGCCCCCAGTCGCACCGGACCGCCCGTTCCGGACCGCTCATTTCCCTGTGTCCCGGCTGACACTGCGCCGCGATNGAATGGATGTTGTCCCCGCCCTCGCTCCGCGCCGATAGCATGCTTTTGTCGACCAGATCCGCCGGCGTGCCCGCCCAGCCGGTTTGTGCAGCCGTAGGAGGTTTCGTCGTATGGCGATTGCCCGGCGCACTCCCCAGCCTCTTGCCGGGCTAGATCCCAGGACTATCGGTCCGTATACGGTTGAACGGAAGCTGGTCGATGCCGGGACCGGACCGGTGTTTCTTGCCCGTAACAATCTCGCGCGGCCCGTCCTCATCAAGCTGATCACGGCGCCGTTCGCGCGGGACACGGAGTTCCGTCGCCGGCTGCGCACCGATCTTGATCATCTGCGGGGGCTGGCCCCGTTCTGCCTCGCCGCGATCCTGGACCTGGATACGCTGGCCCGGCCCCCCTACGTGGTCGTCGAGTACATCGACGCGCCGACTCTCGCCGCCAGCGTCGAGGACGACGGTCCGTTGCACTCGGCCGACACCGCCCGGCTCGCCGTGGGGCTTGCCGCAGCGCTGTCCGAGCTCCATGGCGAAGGAATTGTCTTCGGCGATTTGAAACCGACCAATGTGGTGCTTTCTGGGCGAGGGTTGCGGTTGGTCGACTTTGGTCTCGCCCGAGTGTTGAACGTGGTCTCCGCCGACAATTCGGGCACTTCCTCGTCCGGCGTCGGGACGCTCGCGTTCATCAGTCCGGAACAGGCTCTGGGCCAGGCGGTGACCGCCGCGTCCGACATCTTCACCTGGGGCGGCGTACTGCTGTTCGCCGCGACCGGCCGACCTCCGTTCGGCGCGGGCACGCCGCGTGCTCTGCTCCAGCGTGCCGTCTACGCCGAGCCCGATGTGTCGATGCTCGATCCCGATCTGCGCGACCTGGTCTCTGCCGCGATGCGCAAGGACCCCAAACGCCGGCCCCGCGCCGTCGACCTGCTCGAGCACCTCATGGTGAGTGCTCCCGAGGACGACCCGCGGACTGTCGCCGAACACGGCGTGATGGGACTCCCCGACGACGCTGCCGACGCCGTCGCGGCGACAGCCCGGGAGACGACGGTGACCGCCGGTCCGCTACCCGCCGCCGCATCGGTCGCCGACGATCATCGGCGGCCGGCGGCAGCGCCCGAGGCGGAGGCGGACCCGCGGGTTGAGCCCAGGGCGGAGGCGGCCCCGCAGGTTGAGTCCGACCCTGAGCCCGAGCCGGAGCCCGAGCCGGAGCCTGGTGCCGAGTCCGAAGCGAAGCCCGAGCCGGCGGTGGAGCCCGAGCCGGCGGTGGAGTCCGAGCCCGCCGGCAGCGAGATCTCGCCTGGTGCGACGGTCTCGCGGGCGGGGATGTCGTCGCACCCCGCGAACGCGTCGCCCGTCGCGGCGACATCTCCGCTGGCCGCGACCGGGGCCGGCCCGACCTCCTTATCCCCACAGGTCGGTTCCGGGCAGCCGTCCGGGGACGAGACGGTCCCGCTGCCCGGTGCCTCGCTGCCCCGACGCGTGAGCGGCGACGACCCGCCCGGCGAGGACCGGCCGGCGCTGCCCGCGGTCGTGACAGAGCCCGGACCGGACACCCCCACCCCGGCCCCGCGCCAGCGGACGCCGATACCCCAGCAGGCCCTGCGCGCGTCGTCCCCGTCTATCCGGCAGCTGGCGGACGCCCGCCCGGCCCGCACGGGAGACGTGCCGACCGCCGCCCGGCCGNCCGGGGCGGACAGATCGCCCCGGGAGGGCGACGTCGCCGTCANGGAGACCACCGGGATCACGGAGACCACCCGGATCACGGAGACCACCGGCACCACGGAGACCACCGGGACCGGCGGGGACCGGGAGGAGCCGGCGGTCGCGGCGCCGCACCCGGGTCGACCGGACCGCGGGTGGCTACGGCGCGCGCTGTCGCTCGGCGCGGCGACGTCGCTGCTGGTCATCCCGGCGTTCGCGATCCTGGGCACCGTGCGCGACCGCGGCGGCGCGGCGACGTCCCGCGGTGCCGCCGCGGCCGCGATCAGCCTGCTCGACCGGGAGCCGAACCTCGCCGGGCAGCTTGCCGTCGCCGCGTACCGGCTCGAGCCGACCGCGCTGGCCGCCCAGGCCCTGGCCGAGGCGAGCGTCCGGCAGATCGTCGCGTCGACCGGAACCATCCGTGGCCTGCGGGTCACCTCGGACGGCCGGTACCTGATCGCGGTCGGCGATGCCGGCGGATCCGTCTGGGACATCGCCGATTCCACGCGGGTACGCCGGGTCGGCGACCTGACCGCGGACAGCGCGGCGAACGCCGCCGGCCGTGCACAGCTCGCCGCCGGCTCCGGCAGCCGTTCCGCCGGCGGCACCCGGCGCGGTTTCAGCGCCGCGGAGCTCACCCCGGCCGGCGTGGCCGCCGCCGGTGGCGCCGGGACGGTCGACGCCTCGCGCGTGACCGAGACCGCCGACAGCGCCCCGCGGTCGGCCGGGCCGGCGCTGCGTGCCGTCACGATCGTGCCGCGCCCATCCGCGTCCGCCACCGCCCCGGTACCGCAGACCGTGGTGACGGCCGGGGCGGACGGCGTGATCCGGCTGTGGCAGCTCATCCCGCCACGGCTGGTGGGCGACGGCGCGCTGGACCAGGTGCGCACCGCCGCGGCCGAGGTCGCGCCGCTGGCGGACCTGCGCGGTCACGCCGGCGCCGGGACGGCCGTCGCGGTCAGCGCGGACGGCCGGATGCTCGCCTCGGCGGGGGCGGATCGGACGGTCCGGTTGTGGGACGTCAGCCGCCCACGCTCGCCGCGTGCCCTCGTCGTGCTGACCCGACCGTCGGCCGTCACCAGCCTGGCCTTCACCCCGGACGGGCGTTCACTCGTGCTCGGCGGCCCGGGTCGCCTCGCGGTGTGGGACGTCACCGATCCGCGGAACCCGCGAAGCCGCGCGGAGCGCACCGCCGCGGCCGACGTCCGGGCGATCGTCGTCAGCCCGGGTGGCCGCTGGTTCGCGGCGACCACCACGACCACCCGCGGCACCCAGACGGAGATCTTCGGGCTTGGCGATCCGCGGGGTCTGCGCCGGCTGGCGTCCATCGCCCCCGGACCAGCTCCTGCTCCCGGACCAGCTCCGAGCGCCGCGGCGGACCCGCCCGGGGCTCTTGCGCTGTCCGCGGACGGCCGGGTGCTCGCCGTCGGCGGCGCGGCCGGTCAGATCACGCTGTGGGACGTGTCCTCGGCGCCCCAGCCGGTGCGCCGGGGCACCCTGCCGGCCGGCGCCACCACCGGCGTGACCGCCCTCGGCCTCGCCGGGCCCGCCGGCACCCTCGCGGCCGCGGTCGGGGATGGCGTCCGGCTCTGGCAGCTCGATCTGCTCGCGGCCCAGGACGAGGTGTGCGCCCGGATCGGAGACCGCATCAGCCGCGAACAGTGGCGCAGCCAGCTCGGTCACCGTCGCTACGACCCGCCCTGCGACTGACTCCGCCCTGCGACGGACTCCGCCGTGCGACGGACTCCACCCTGCGACGGACTCCGCCGTGCGACTGACCCCGCCGGACGGTGGCGCGGGCACGGCTAACGGTCGAAGTGGCGGGCCGCGCCGTAGCCGGGCCCCTGCTCGGGCCGGCCGGCCCGGGAGGTCCAGCGCCACTGCACGGAGATGCGGGCGCCGACGTGCCCCTGCACCCGCGGTACCGCATGCAGCCAGTCAGCCTGGGCGCGCCCGCCCAGCACGATCAGATCCCCGCCGGCGGGGGACAGGTCACGCCCGCCCGGTGCCTGCGGGTCGTTGAGCAGCCGCCGGCCCGGCGGCAGGTGGCGCGACTTCACCAGGAACGGCCGCCGCGCACCGAGGGTGAGGATCGCGATNATCGTGTCGTCCAGCCAGCGCATCTCGCGGTCGCGGTGGAAGCCGACGCCGTCGGAGCCGTCCCGGTACAGGGACATGCCGAACCCGTCGAACTCCACTCCGTAGACGCGCCGCAGCGTCCGGTAGGCCTCCAGCAGAGCGGGGAAGGGCACCGGCGCGCCGCGAGGGACCCACGCGGTCAACCGCGGCTCGGTGACCTGGCGCTCGTAGCGCCACATGGCGCCCTGCCGCCAGGGCAGGCCCGAGCGCATCGCCTCGTGCAGCTCGTCCGCGCCGCGCAGCCAACCGCGAGTGACGTCGACCCAGGACCGTTCGTCCAGCCAGATCCGCTCCGAGCGCGCCGCCGGATCCACCATGCCGACGCCCGGCGACAGGGACGCCCCCGCGTCCGGCGGCGCGGCGGGCCCGCCCGCGCGGCCGGCAGCCGTGGCCGGTGGGACGGCGTCCGTCACCTCGCCGACGCTACCTCGTGCCTACCACGGGTCCCGGTGTGGGCCGATCTACGGTCGCGATGCGCCGCTGCCGTCACCGCGGGGCGTAACCTGCGGGATCGAGGCCCCGGGTACCGGTGGTGTCGTCGGCGTGGAACGGACAACAACAATGCCAACCATGATGGAGCGGCGTTTCCTCCCCACCGCGAACGGCGGGGTCGCCACGCCGCAGATCCGATGACCGGACGTTCTCCCGAGCCCGGCGTCGCCGACGGCTCGACCGTCCTCCCTTCGTCGACGGCCGGCGAAGCCGTCACCGGCCCCGACTGGGACGTGCGCCGACTCACCGAGGTCGTCACCCGGCTGCGCCGGGTGCTGCGGACAAGCATCCGTACCGAGTACTCGTGGGAGGCCCTGCCGATGGCGCAGGTCGAGCTCCTGCAATGCCTGGCCGAGGCCGACGGCACCCGCGTCGGTGAGCTCGCCGGGCGTCTGCGACTCGCTCCGAACAGCGTCTCGACGCTGGTGCAGCAGCTCGCTGACGCCGGCTACCTGCACCGGGAGCGCGACCCGGCGGATCGGCGGGCGGCGCTGCTGCGGCTCACCCCGGCCGGGGCGGCGGCCCTGGCCGGCTGGCAGCGTGCCCATGAGCGACGCCTCGGCGCGGCCCTGGCCCGGCTGGTCGAGGCTGACCGGACGGCCATCCTCACCGCCCTGCCCGCGCTGTCGAACCTGGTGGATGCGTTGGGTGATCGCGGCCAGCCGACCGGGTGACCGGTGGGGGAAGTGGCCCGGCGGGGGCTGNGGGGGTCAGCCCCGGGCCGGCAGGTACCTGGCGCGGGCCTTCGCGGGGGTGCCGGCGTGGATGCTCTGGCTCACGGTCGGGCGGGTCGGACGGGGGAGTACGTCAGGAGCGGATGAGCCGGGCGATCGCGGCGGACGCCTCCCGGAGCTTCTCGTCGGCGACGGGGCCGCCCTCCGCCGCGGCGTGGGCCACGCAGTGCGCGAGATGGTCCTCCAGCAGACCGAGGGCGACCGACTGCAGGGCCCGGGTCGCGGCCGAGACCTGGGTCAGGATGTCGATGCAGTACTTGTCCTCGGCGATCATGCGTTGCAGGCCGCGGACCTGCCCCTCGATCCGGCGCAACCGGGCGGTGTACTCGTCCTTGGCGTTGGTGTAGCCGTGCATCCGCAGCACCTTCCCCCACGACGACCAGTACCCCCCTACGGTACCTGTGAGGGTGCTGTCTCCGTCTGGGGTCGGGCCAGATACGACCGCCAGCCGCNGAGGGCGGTGATGTCCAGCGCGCCGTTCACCGCCGCCGACTCGCACAGGAAGCCCAGGGTGGGGCCGCCGGCGAGGTCGAGGGTTCCGATCGCCAGCGGAGACGGCACCTCGAGCAGGAAGCCGCCGGCTGCGGCCAGCGGCAGCCGCCACACCTCGGCGTCGATCGCCGCGCCGCCGGTGTGCACCCGTAGCAGGCCGGGACGGCGCGGCTGCGGGCCCGGCAGGGCGTAGAGCCGGTATCGGGGCAGGGTGCGGTCGTGACGCAGCAGTACCGCGCCGAGCCGGGTCAGCTCGCCGTTCAGTGGCAGCCCACTCATGTGCGCGCCGACCACGGCGAGGTCGAGAAAGCCGGCTGGTGTGCCCGGCCGGCCGGCGGGGCCCGACCGGGCCAGGGCGTGGCCGGTGGCGCCGACCGGCAGGCCCGTCCTGGCGTGCAGGCGCGCCGCGAGGTCCACGAGAAACTCGTCCCGGCCCGCGGGGGCGATGAGGGTCAGCCCGTGCGGGAGTCCGTCGGCGAAGCCGACCGGAACCGCGACGGNGGCCAGATCGAGCAGGTTGACGAAGGTGGTGTACCGCCCGAGCCTGGCGTTCAGGCCGATCGGGTCGGCCTGGACGGCCTCGACCGGGTAGGTCGTGGGCACGGTCGGCAGGACCAGCACGTCGATGTCCCGCCAGATCTCGTCGGCCTGGCGGCGCANGGCGCGCAGGTGGGTCAGACCCCGGAACGTCTCCACCCCGGTGATCGACGCGCCCGGCTCGAGCACGGTGCGGACGACCGGATGCACCTCGTCCGGCCGGGCGGTCACGAACTCTCCCACCGAGGCGAACCGCTCCGCCAGCCAGGGCCCGCCGTACAGCAGCGCCCCCGCCGCCAGGAACGGTCCCAGATCGATCTCGCCGGTCCGCGCGCCGACGCCGCGGATCAGCCGCAGCCCGTCGTCGTAGACCGCTCGGGCCCCCCGATCGCCGAAGAAGGTGAGCTGCTCCGGCCTGGCCACCCCGACCCGTAGCCCGTGTGGGGGACGCGGCGGATGATCGTTATTCCCGGACGCCCCCTGCTCGGGCGGGAACAACGAGGCCGCCGGGGCTGCGTCCGGGGCCGGCGCGTCGTCCGCCGGGGGCATGAGGGGCAGCCGGCGCGAGTAGGGGTCGGCGGCGTCGTAGCCGTTCATGACCGACAGGGCCAGGCGCGCATCCGGCACGCTGAGGGCGAAGACACTCAGGCAGTCCAACGACCGGCAGGCCGGGACCAGTCCGCGGGTGCTCACCAGGCCGCGGGAGGGCTTGAGCCCGACGACGTTGGTCAGCGCCGCCGGCACCCGGCCGGAGCCCGCGGTGTCGGTACCGACCGCGAAGGTCACGAGGCCGACCGCGACCGCGACGCCGGAGCCGGAACTCGACCCGCCGGCGATCAGGGTGGGGTCGAACGGCGACACCGGCGTGCCGTAGGGCGAGCGCGCCCCGGACAGGCCGGTCGCGAACTGGTCGAGGTTCGTCTTGCCCACGCAGATGGCCCCGGCGGCGAGCAGTGCGCTGACGGCCGGGGCATCCTCGGTCGGCTCGTAGGCGAAGCCCGGGCAGCCGGCCGTGGTTGGGAGGCCGGCGACGTCGATGTTGTCCTTGACGGCGAAGGGCAGCCCGAACAGGGCAGGCAGGTCCGGTGTCGCGCCCCCCAGCCCGTCCGGGTCATGGTCAGGCCCGGTCGCGCTACCCGTGCTGCCCGCGGGGGCCATGGGGGCGGTGGGAGCCGGGGGTGGCCCGAACAGGGCATCCCGTTGCGCGTCCAGGGCTGCGGCCCGGGNCAGTGCCTGCGACCGGGGGAATCTCGAAATCCACACCGCGTCGTCCCCACGGGCCTCGATCCGGTCGTAGACGGCGGCGATCACCTCGGTCACCCGCAGCCGACCGCTGCGATACCCCGCCTGCAGCACCGCGGCCTGCAGGTTCGGGGTCTGCAGGTTCGGGGTCTGCAGACCCGGCGCTTGCAGGTTCGGGGGCTGCAGAGTGGGGGCCTGCAGGTTCGGGGCCTGCCGGTCAGGGGCGGCGCTGGTCGGATCGGGGTGGGTCTGGGCAGGTACGGGCTCGGCGGTGGGTGGCGGCGGGGCCGTACTGGTCGGATCAGGGGAGGGCGCGTCGATGACCATGGAGCGGGACGAGGTTCAGACCGCGGCGGTGGCCGCGGTGGCCGCAATGACCGCCGTACGCACCGCGTCCGAGGTGGCCACCGATCCGAAGACGCCACCCTGCATCGTCACCATGTGCAACGCGGCCGCGTGGTTGCTGGGATCCGTGGCCCCGGTGCAGTCGGACAGCAGCAGGCACTCGTACCCGCGGTCGTTGGCGTCCCGCATCGTCGTGTGGACGCACACGTCGGTGGTGATGCCGGTGAGAATGATGTGGGTGACGCCGTGCCGACGCAGCACGAGGTCCAGGTCGGTCGCGTAGAAGGAGCCCTTGCCCGGCTTGTCGATCACGATCTCGCCCGGCAGCGGCGCGACCTCGGGCACGATCTCCCAGCCGGGCTCGCCACGGGTGAGAATCCGCCCGCGCGGGCCCCGATCCCCGATGCCCGCGCCGATCTGCTTCGAGCGCCACAGCTTGTTCGGCGGGCAGTCCGACAGGTCCGGCCGATGCCCCTCCCGGGTGTGCACGATGAGAAAGCCCAACGGGCGCAGCGCGGCCAGCAGCGCCGCAGTCGGGGCGAGGCCGGCGCGGGTCAGCCCGAGGTCGTAGCCCATCGCGTCCACGTAGCCGCCCGGACCGCAGAAGTCGACCTGCCAGTCGATGTTGATGACGGCGGTCGTCGCCGGGCTGAACGATCCGTCGTAGGGCCAGGCGTAGGGGTTCGCAACGACAGGCCCGATCCGCAGGTCCCCGGCGGCGGCCAGCCGGTCCGGGTTCGGCAGGGGCGGCCCGGCCGTGACGGCGGGCCGAGTCGCGCCGGTGGGGGCTGAGGTTGCGGTGGGGGCTGAGGTTGCGGTGGTCATGACGGTCCTCCTGGGGCGAGCCGACGATGATCGGTCGTGCTGGTGGGCGTCCGCCGGCTCCGCGGTCAGCTCCTGATCCCCGAGGCGCGGCTGCGGTTCAGCACCATCTGGGTGATCGCCCGGGCCGCCCGCTTCTCGACGACGTCCATGGACTCGCCGACGTGCTGGCGCAGGGCGACGACGCTGCCCTCAAGATCGCCCGCGAGCACCCTCTCGACGATCCCGAGATGCTGGCTGATCGTCAGATGAACCCGGTCGGCGGTGACGAAGTCGTGCATCCGAACGGGGCGGATCCGAGCATTTATTGCGTCCAACATGTGGGCGAGTTCCGCGTTTCCCGACGCGCGGCTGAGGGTGATATGGAAATCCTCGTCCAGGGCGACGAATGCGGGATCGGGAGCAGGCTGATCGTCGCGCAGGGCGCGCCAGGCGTCCCGCAACGGCTCCAACACCGCCGGATCGTGCGCGGTGCCGGACTCCACCGCGCGCTGCAGCCCGCGCAGCTCCAGCGTGACCCGGATCTCGTAGAGGTCGCGCAGGGCGCCGAGGTCGGGCTCGGCCGGGTAGTAGCCGCCGTCCGGTCGCTTCTCCACCAGGCCGTCGCCGGCCAGCCGGGTCAGGGCCTCCCGGACGGGGGTGCGCGAGACTCCGAGCAGGGCCGCGAGACGTTCCTCGGCAAGCCGGTCCCGAAAGGAGAACTCTCCGGACATCAGCCGTCGACGCAGTGCAACGTATGCCTGGTCGCGAAGGTTGCNGGCGGCGGTGGACCTCGGGGTCGGCGACGGAGTCATACAGCCGAGCATCCGACATCGACGTCGACGGTGCGCCACCCCCCTCGGTCGGGCCGCCGCCCGGCAGCGGTCGGTGCCCGTCCCCGGCCGGCCGCCGGAGGTGATCGTGACGGGATTTTCGTCCCTGTTGCATACTGCGCTGTATACAGAGCCGTGTACATGCATTGGACGGTAAGGATTCGAATGTTTCCGATCAATGCGCTCGTTGTTACTTTCCTGCGACGAGGATTGCGGACGCGTTAACGGCCGTCCGTGGACGGTTCGGTCGACGGGCGAGACGGAGGCTGACGCGGTGGTGGACGTCGGGACGATGCGTGGGACGGGGGAGGCCGGGGTGCCGGAGACGGGGGCGGCCGGGGCGGCCGGGGTGGCCGGGGTGGCCGGGGTGGCCNGGGTGGTGCCACCCGTCGTGCTCGTGCACGGCACGGCGACGACCGGGGCGGTGTGGCGGCACGTGCGTCGAGAGCTCGGCGACCGGCCGGTGCAGGCCCCGGACCGGCCGTCCACCGGGAACCTGGCCGCAGAGCTGGCGGCGCTGCGGCCGCTGCTCGACGGCGCCGTCTACGGCGGGGTGAGCGGCGGTGCGACGCTGGGGTTGGCGATCCTTGCCGCCGGCGTGCCCCTGGCGGGTGCCGTGCTGCACGAGCCGGCCGTGGGGTCGCTGCTGCCCGGGCTGCTCGCGCCGATGGCCGCCGCGTTCGCGCAGGGCGGCGTGGTCCCCTTCGCCCGGGCGCTGTACGGGCCCGCGTGGAGTCCCGCCGACGCGCCGGCCGACCCGGACGCCGTCGTTCGGGACCTGGCGATGTTCCTGGACTTCGAGCCGCCGCCCCTGCCGGCGCGGACCTGTCCGACGATCATCACTGTAGGGGCGGACTCGCCGCCCGTGCGCCATCGTGCCGCGCTGCTCCTGCGCGAGAAGCTGGGACTGACGGTCCGTGTCGTGCCCGGCTGCGGACACGCCGCACACCTGGAGGCGCCGGCCGCCTTCGCCCGCCTGCTCGAGGGCGTCCACCTCGGCCCCGCGGCCAGCTCGGCGCCGGCTTCCCGCGGGCAATCCGGCTCCGACCACGGATTGCACGTGCCGGGGACGGGGACAACGCAGTAAACCGTGTCATGGCACCCGCAATTCGCCTGACCTGGCGCGGGTGCCGGCACGGCGCTCAGGCTTACCTACCGGTAGACGTATTGCGCCGGGAAAGCTGGCCGAGCGCGGCGCTTTCCACCTCGTGGCCCGTGGGGTGGCCGGCGGTGTCGCCGCCGATCAGCGCTCGACGTGGTGCGGCGGAAGATCGGCGAGGAGTCGCTCGATGTCCGGATCGTCTTCCTCGGACAATGACTCGTCGCCCCATCCGATCTCCCGTTCGTCGTCGAACGAGTCGTCGTCGCGCGGCTCGGTGGCGCCCATGATCTTCCCCTCGTGTGGCGCGGACTGTTCGTTGCCGCGGTCCCGGTCCGGCGATCGCGGCCGGGGCGGCAGGTCGGTGGTGAATCGATTGCCGACGGGATGGGACCGCGTCCCGCGGACTGGTTAGACGCGAGTGCGTTGTTCGCCCCGGCGCCCGGGCCGGTCACGCGCCGGGTCGGCCACTGCAATGCTGCCACCGGGGGCGCGGGGCCCGGATCCGGGCGGGATGGTGGCCACCCGGATCCGGGCCGCGCGCCGACGGTCAATCTACGCCGCCGAAACCATCGCGGGCGGGTGGCGGCGTGGTCAGGGCGTGCCCGATCACCTCGACGACGAGTCGGAGGGTGGCCCGGCTGCCCGCCAGGAAAGCGTCCGTCTCCCGTTGGGACCAGGCGGAAGCGACGATCCCGGGCTCCGGCATCCGGACGCCCAGGACCGCCCGGATGGACGCTCGGTAGCGGCTCACCGTGATCGGCGGATCCCCGATCGGATCCTCGTCGTAGTCCTCGTCGCGGTCTAACAGCGCCCCGACCTCATCGGCGCGGCGTGGCGTGGGGGGCATCGGTTTCCTCCTCCGTCAATTTGCTACGCAGCAAAATAGACCCTAGCGAGGTTCTTGGGGAAGAGCAAAGTGGTTACGATGTTCCGCGTGGACGACGGTGAGCAGTTGGTCGGCATCGGGGACATCGCGTTCCAACTCAAGATCACTCGCCAGGCGGTGGACTACTGGACGCGCAAGGACTCCCGGTTTCCGGCACCCTTGCAGGTCATCAACGCGCCGACGGGTAGTGGTGCCAAAGGCACCCGAGTTTGGCGCAAGCGAGAGGTAGACGCCTGGATCGTGGAGCACTATCGCCGCCGCAAACAGTAGGCGGTGTGTCTGGTACGACGGCGCGGGCGCGTGACCCGATCCGGAGTCGATCCGGATCGGCGGCGGGCGCCGTCGTCGGCCTCGTCGGCGTGTGCCGTCCGGAGGCGAACGGAAATTCCTGGCAGCCGTGCTGAATCGCACTAACAGCGCATTTCGGGGAGCTGTACGAAACGGAACGTCCGCTCCCATCCCGGTTCATCGGTGCGCGGTGCTCCGACCTGAGCGGAGCGCCGGTCGCCGGTCACCGGTCACCACCGTGGGGAAGGCCGGCTGGGCAGGCACGGGACGCCCGTCTGCGTGGCACCCGTCTGCGTGGCACCCGTCCGGCCTCTGCCCGACCGCGGTNCTGCGACCGTCGCAACCCGTCGCACGGCCTCGTCGGAGCCGGCATCGGTCATGGTGCCGCCCCGTCCTGGCCTCATCGCGTCCGGAGCGCGTCCGGAGCGAGTCCGGAGCGAGTCCGGAGCGAGTCCGGAGCGCGTCCGGGACGCCTGGGGCGGTGCGGTACGCGGTCCATCGGGGCGTGCAGGGCCGTCGCTACCCCGAGCATGCCGAAGGCGTCCGGGACGACGAGCGCCCGGACGCCTTCGGCAGACGGTGAACGTGCTTTGGTCGGTCAGGCCGCCGCGGTGCTGGAGGCCGTGCTCGACGTCGAGGGCGCCGACGAGGACGAGCCGCTGCTCGCCGTGGCGGCCGAGGACGACTCGGAGCTGGACGACGAGTCGTTCCCACCGGTGGAGCTGGTGGCGGTGGCGCTCGCGGCGTCCGCGGTGTCCTTCGGGCGGTGCTGCGTGGAACCGCCGGAGGAGCTTGACCGGCTGTCGTTCTTGTAGAAGCCGCTGCCCTTGAACACCACGCCCACCGAACCGAACACTTTACGAAGTCGTCCGGCGCAGGTCGGGCACTCCGTCAGTGACGCGTCGCTGAAGCTTTGCACGACTTCAAGGTCACGTCCGCAGTCGGTGCAGCGGTACTGGTAGGTAGGCACGTACTCCTCCCGGAGCTGGCACTCAGAAGTGGCGACTGCCAACTTTAGCTCGTGGACGGCCTCGGATGTTCCCGGGTGCCGTCAGTCGGTTCGCACCGTAGCGTACGACTTGGCGTGACGACGATCTTCACGCTGCGATCGTGCTCCTCCGTGGGGACGAGATCGAGCAGCTCCTGGTCGTACAGCACGGCGATCACGGGGACATCGGGCCCGACCCGGCGCAGTGCGCGGTCGTACGAGCCGCCGCCCCGGCCGAGCCNCCGTCCCGCCCGATCGACGGCGAGCGCCGGGATGATCACGGCGTCGGCTGCGGAAAGATCCCCCGGGGGTGCCGCCGCGGGTGGCTCCCGGGTGCCCAGGGCGCCCGGGATCAGCGTGCCGGCGTACTCGCGGAAGTCGAGGTCGAGATCGGCGCGCACCACCGGCAGCAACACCCGGGTGCCGCGGGCGAGCAGCCGGGCCAGCAGGTCGGCGAGATCGGGCTCGCCGGGCAGCCCCACGTACGCCGCGACGCACCGGGCGTCGGCGACCTCGGGGATCTGGAGGATCCGCGTCGCCAGCACCGCCGTGTCCGCCGGCGACCAGGGCTCGTGACACAGGGCCAGGGAGGTTCGTCGCTGGGCGAGCAGCCGCGCGCGTAGCCGTTGCTTGGCAGCGCCGCCCGGCGCGGCGTCACCCTCGGATCCGAGCACCGCGCCGGCCACCGGCCCCGAGGGCGGCCGAGCCGGCGGCCCGGCGGCGGGCGTCTCCCGCGGATCATCGGGTGGTAGGTGTCTTCCCTGCACGTGCACAGCCTCCCGCAGGTCGGCGCCGCAGGGGCGGTTGCCGGGGTCCCTGGCCTCGGATGATGCCGTGGAGATGCGCAGCGGAGCAGGTCACCGGCCCGCGCGGCCACGGCGGGTCACACCCGCGGCCGCGGTCGGGGCGCGGTCGGGCCGCGGGCGGGGGGCTCCACGGCCCGCGGACGGGGCGCGCGGGGCGCAGCGGGTGGGTCGTGCGGGCCGTGGGAGCCGTGGGCGGGAGGTGGGTGGGATGGGCGCGCGGCGCGTGGGGCTGGCGAGGTCGTGGCCGTGCCGGTGGCGCCCCGCAGACGGCCGGGTACCGCCCGAGCTGTGCATCGCCCGTGAAGGCGGCCGTCGCGGTGCCCGTGCACTTCGACCCGGCTAAGGTTTCCCCATGCCAGTGACGAAGGCGGTTATTCCGGCCGCGGGTCTGGGCACTCGCTTCCTGCCGGCCACGAAGGCGGTGCCCAAGGAGATGCTGCCGGTTGTCGACAGGCCGGCTATCGAATACGTCGTCGAGGAGGCCTCTCGGGTCGGCCTGCGCGACGTCCTCCTTGTCACCAGCCGCACCAAGAAGGCGATCGAGGACCATTTCGATCGAGAGGCGGACATCGAGGCCGCGCTGGAGCGCAAGGGCGACGAGACCCGCCTGCGCCGGGTCCGCGCGTCGGCGGAGCTGGCCGAGGTGCACTCGGTCCGCCAGCCCTCGCCGCGGGGGCTCGGTCACGCCGTCCTGTGCGCAGCCGCGCACGTGGGCGACGAGCCCTTCGCCGTCCTGCTCGGTGACGATCTCATCGATGAGCGTGACCCACTGCTGGCGGAGATGCTCGCGGTGCAGGCCCGCTTCGGCGGTAGCGTCATCGCGCTGATGGAGGTCCCGCAGGAGCAGGTCTCGATGTACGGCGTCGCCACCGTGGAGTCCGTCCCCACCGGGCCGGACGACCGGTACGGGATCGTGCGCATCCTGGACCTGGTGGAGAAACCGCCGGTTGCGGAGGCGCCGAGCAACCTGGCGATCATCGGCCGCTACGTCCTGGCTCCGGAGATCTTCGAGGTGCTGCGGCACACCGAACCCGGGCGGGGCGGGGAGATCCAGATCACCGACGCGCTGCGGACGCTGGCGCTGCACGCGGCGGCCGGGGGCGCCGATGCCCAGCCGGTGCACGGCGTGGTGTTCACGGGCCGGCGCTACGACACCGGGGACCGGGTCGACTATCTCAAGGCGGTCATCCGGCTGGCCTGCGAGCGGGCCGATCTGGGCCCCGATCTCTATCCGTGGCTCGAGGAGTACGTCNCCGCCGGCGGACCCAAGGGAAATTTGTCCTAATTAGCGGGTTTTCTCCAATCATCATCCCCCTGATTGACCTGGTTGCATTCGTCTAACCTTGACGCTTCCGGCGTGGGCAGGAACGCTCCCGGGATCGGCCCGGCGCGATCGGCGCGCAGGTCGGGCGTGGAGCGGCGGCCGTCGACGGGTGCGTGGCGCCCGCCCGGCCGCCGATGCAGGGAAGGTGTCCGGGCTCCGATGGCCGTAGCCCGGACGATGCCGGCCGGGCACGCCGGGCCGGCATCAAAGGGCACAGGAACGGGGACGGGCGCCCATGACGACGGTGGATGAACACCTGGAGCGAATCCTCGCGGAGGTGGCGCCGACCCGCCCCCGGCGCGCCGGGCTGGAGCAGGCCCACGGTTGCGTGCTCGCCGCGGACGTCCGGGCGACGGTGGCCCTGCCCAGCTTCGACAACTCGGCCATGGACGGCTACGCGGTGCGGGCCGCCGACGTCGCCGCGGCCACCGAGGACGCCCCCACCGTCCTCCCCGTCGTCGGCGACATCCCGGCCGGGCCCGGCACGCCGGCGCCGCTGGAACCCGGCACGGCGGTGCGGATCATGACCGGTGCCCCGCTGCCCCGCGGCGCGGACGCCGTGGTCCAGCTCGAGTGGACCGACGGCGGCCGCGAGTCGGTCGCGGTCCGCCGGCCCGCCGCCCGCGGGCTGCACATCCGCCGCGCCGGCGAGGACGTCACCCCCGGCGCGCTGGTGCTACCGGCGGGGACGGTCATCGGCTCGGCCCAGATCGGCCTGCTCGCCGCCGTCAACGTGGCGCGCCCGCCGGTGCACCCGCGGCCCCGGGTGGCGGTGCTGTCCACGGGCACCGAGCTCGTCGAGGTCGGCTCGCGGCTCGGCGCCGGGCAGATCGTCGACTCCAACAGTCACGGCATCGCGGCCGCCGCCCGCGAGGCCGGCGCGGTCGTCCGCCGGCTCACCGGAGTGCCCGACGAGCCCGACGCCTTCGCCAAGGCCCTGCACGGGGTGCTGGGTGACGTCGACGCGGTGGTGACCACCGGCGGGGTCAGCGTCGGCGCCTACGACGTGGTCAAGGAGGTCCTCACCGGGACCGGCAGCGTGCGGTTCGACCAGGTGGCGATGCAGCCGGGCAAACCGCAGGGCTTCGGTCTGGTCGAGGGTGTGCCGATCTTCGCGTTGCCCGGCAACCCGGTCAGCGCGTTGGTCTCCTTCGAGCTGTTCGTCCGCCCGGCGCTGCGCCGGATGCGTGGGCTGACGGCCACGGGTCTGCCGCGGATCGTCGTGACGGTCGGCACGGCACTGCGTTCCCCGTCCGGCCGGCGCAGCTTCGTGCGGGTCGGCCTCGACCGTCTCGGCGAGAACGGCCGGCCCGGCCCGGCCACCGTCGCCCGCCCGGCCGGCGGCCAGGGCTCCCACCAGCTCACCTCGCTGGCCGGCGCGCAGGCGTTGCTGGTCATTCCCGAGGACGTGACGGAGGTACCGGTCGGCTCCCGACTGCCGGCACTGTTGCTCGGCGGGGACGCAGGCGCCGTTCTCTCCGGCCTGGGCTGGGCGGAGACCGACAGGTCGGACACGGACANGGGTGCGGACACGGGCGCGGGCACCGGGCCGTCGGAGCCGATCGCCCGATGACCGCGCCCCGACTCACCCACGTCGACGAGCAGGGCGCGGCCCGGATGGTCGATGTCACGGCCAAGGACGTCACCGCCCGCACGGCGACCGCCACCGGCCTGCTGCGGGTCATCCCCGAGGTGGTGGACCTGCTGCGCGGCACCGGGGTGCCCAAGGGGGACGCGCTCGGGACCGCCCGGATCGCCGGGATCATGGGCGCGAAGCGCACGCCCGACCTCGTCCCGCTCTGTCATCCCATCGCGATCTCCGGGGTCACCGTCGACCTCACGGTCCGCGACGACGGGGTGGAGATCACCGCCACCGTGCGGACGGCCGACCGGACCGGCGTCGAGATGGAGGCGCTGACCGCCGTCACCGTGGCCGCGCTGACCCTGCACGACATGGTCAAGGCGGTCGATCCCGGCGCGGAACTGACCGGCGTGCGGGTACTGACCAAGACGGGCGGGCGCCACGGCGAATGGCGCGCCGGGCCCTCCCGGGAGGCCGGGCCGGAAACCCCGACGGGCCCGGCGGAGGCGGTCCGGTGAGCCGCTCGTCGAGCCTTCCGTCGGGAGCGCGGGCCCAGGTCGTCACCGTGTCCGACCGGGCGTACGGGGGCGTCTACCCGGACCGTTCCGGCCCGCTGCTCGTCGCCGGGCTGGCCGAGCTCGGCTTCGCAGTCGGCCCGGCGCAGGTCGTCCCCGACGACCGCGAGCGGATCACGGCCGCGCTGCGGGCCGCCGTCGCCGACGGGATCGACCTGGTCGTCACCACGGGCGGGACCGGTCTTGGACCGCGGGACATCACCCCCGAGGCGACCGGGGACGTGATCGAGCGGCTGATCCCCGGGCTCGCCGAGGCGCTGCGGGCCGCGGGCCGCGACGCCGTCCCCGCGGCGGTACTCTCCCGCGGGCTCGCCGGGACCGCGGCGGCGACGCTGGTGGTGAACCTGCCGGGCTCGACGGGAGGCGTCCGCGACGGGCTGGGCGTGCTCGCTGGGGTGGTCGGACATGCCGTGGCCCAGATCCGCGGCACGGATGACCACACGGTTGTGCCCGGCGTTGCCGGGACGGCGGACTAGGGCGCCATGGTGCGGGCTCCGGGCTGGCCGGCGGTGCTGTCCGAGGGATCGGTGACGGTGCGGCCGCTGCGGCTGCGCGACGCCTCCGCGTGGGTGGAGGTGCGGCTGCGCAACGCCGACTGGCTGGCCCCGTGGGAGGCGACCCCGCCCGGTCTGGTCATGGTCCGCGAGACCTGGGCGCAGCGCCAGACCATCTCGGTGTACCGGCAGATGGTGCACCGNCTGCGTCAGCAGGCGCGGATCGGCATGGCGTTGCCGTTCGGGATCGTTTTCCACGGCCGGCTCGTCGGCCAGGTGACGGTGTCGACGATTGTCCGCGGCGCCTTCAACAGCGCGCAGGTCGGCTACTGGGTGGACAGCAATTTTGCCGGCCGGGGCATCACCCCGACCGCCCTCGCGCTCGTCGTCGACCACTGTTTCGGCCCGGTCGGCCTGCACCGCGTCGAGGCCAATGTGCGGCCCGAGAACGCCGCCAGCCAGCGGGTGCTGGCCAAGCTCGGCTTCCGCGAGGAGGGCCTGCACCGGCACTATCTCGCCATCGACGGCCACTACCGAGATCACCTCGGATTCGCGCTGACGACCGAGGACGTTCCCGAGGGGCTCGTGCGCCGCTGGCGGGAGAGCCGCCACAGCCGGCCCTGACCGCCGGGGTCGGAGCCGAGCGGACGCGCCCGGCGTCAGCGGCCGCCACCTGCCCGATCCGCGGTGGCCCGGAGCGGGACCGGGGGCCCGCGTCCGGGTTATGCCGTGAGTGGGGTGACGAGTTCCACTCCGCGCTGTGGCGGGTGTCGGCAACCGGACGCCGGCCTGTCGTTGTCACGGCGCGTTGTTCCAACACTCACGTCCGAGCGCATTCGCAGCGACCTGCTGGAGGCGCGTGCTATCCGCGAGTGCTTCCGTATGCCAAGCCGAGCCCACACGGGGGGCTCTGGGTCGGTTAGACGACGGGGGGACGACCATCGCCCATCCGATTGCGGATGCGACACGCGGGGTTCGGGTCGGTGACCACGTGGATTTCGCTCACTAGCGTCAACAGCGAAACCGCTATCCGCCGGTGTCGAGGAAGAGGCCCCGCATGGTCAGCACCTCCGCGCTCGCCGCGCTTGCCGCGCCCTGCGCGGACGGTGCGTGCTCGGCGTCCGGCGCGGGGATCGTGCCGGTTCCGCCGCCGGTCCATCGCGGGATCCACATCGGCCGGACGGCGGTGCTCCGGTGAGCGCCCTGATCTGGGCGGCGATTGTCGCGGTGTGGGGATTTGTCCTGATCCCCATGTGGCTGCGCCGCCACGACTCGGCGTCGGAGCAGCGTTCCACCGAGCGGTTCACGGTGGCGATGCGGGTGCTCTCCCGCCGCCCACCGGGCCACGACGAGGACGATCTTGATCGATTCGACGGTGACCATGAACGTCTCAGCGGGGTGAGAGGAACGGGCATGTCGCACGCGGAGTCCCCCCGTTCGCGCGATCCCAACGCCGCCGCGGAGTCTGCGCCGGCGGGCCTCTCGGCCGCGCAGGGCGAGTCCGGCGGCTGGCGCGACGCGCCGCCCGGCACGGCGCGGGACTCCTACGCGGCGCGGGTGTCCGCGCGCCCCAGCGCTCCCGGGGACTCCGACGACGCCGCGCCGTCCGATCCGGTCGGGCGGCAGCCCAGCCCCGCGCCGCCGCTGCGCCCCGCGGTGCAGTCCGGGCCCGGGATCTCGGGCGGGCCTGCGACTCCGGGTAGGCCGACGACCCTGGGCTGGCCGGGAACTCCCGGTGGGCCGGGTACTTCGGGTGGGCCTGCGACTTCGGGTGGGCCAGGTACTTCGGGTAGGCCTGCGACTTCGGGTAGGCCGGGACCTTCGGCGAGGTCCGGAGTTGCGGGCGGGCCAGCGTCGGCCGGCGACGACGGCGCGGAACGCGGCGGCGAGCGGGTCGACTCCCGCCGCACCATCGCCCTGCACCGGGTGGCCGCCGAGCGGGCGACCCTGATGCGGGTGNGCCGCCAGCGACTGACCCTGCTGGCGATGGTGTTCCCGGTGACCGTCGTGCTGGCCGCCCTGTTCGGCGGGATGTGGATCGCCGTGCAGCTTTTGACCGATCTCGGGCTCGCCGGTTACCTCGTCCACCTGCGGCGCGCCGCCCAGGTCGAGCGCCGGCTGGCGATCACCAAGGTCTCGATCGAGCGCCGGATCGAGGCCGAGCGGGTCGCCCGCCGCCGCCGTCCGGTCGGCTCGTCCTTCGCCTATCACGAGCGAAACCCAGGCGCCCAGCACGAGCGAAACCCAGGCGCCCAGCACGAGCGAAACCCAGGCGCCCAGCACGAGCGTCCCCGGCAGGGGGAGGAGCTCACCCCCGAAGAACTCGCGCACGCCCGGGCGGAGACGATCGACCTCGGCAGCCTGATGGCCGCTCAGCACGCGTATCGCGACGACGCCGGGCAGGACGAGCAGCCCGCACCGACCCGGTGGACGGGCGGCGGAGCCCATCCCGAGGACCCGGCCGCAGCCGACGAGCAGGATCCGGGCGGCTACGCTCCCGCGGCCGAGTGGGACGCCGCCGGCCCGGGCCGTCCGGCGATCGGCGGCCACGCGAAGGTCCTTCACGGCTACGCGCCGCCCGCCGGCCCCGACGTGCCCGCCGGCTACGAGGTCGCCGGGTACGACGAGGTCGCCGGCTACGAAGTCGCCGGGTACGACGAGGTCGAGGTGGACGTCGAGGTCGAGATGGAGGCGGGGGAGGTCGCGTCGGCATCCGCCGCACGCATGACCGCTCGTCCGGCGGTCCGTCCCCCCAACCGGCCGACCACCTCGCGTCCCGGCCGCGTCCAGATCAACCCGCCGGGCACCCACGGTGGGCTGATCGCGTCCCCGGAGGCTGCCTCCGCCGGCGGGGCCATGGCCGGCGATCCGGCCGGCGAGAACACCGGTGAGATCGACCCGCTGCTGCGTCGCCACGCCGTGGGGAGCTGAGCGGAGCACCGCCCCGGCACGGCGCCGAGCGGCGCTGAACCGCCCGCTCAGGGCCGGGGGCCCAGCCGGGCCACCGCGCGGGTCGGGGCGCCGTCGGCCGCGGCGAGCGGCAGGGGGAACAGGAAGATCTCGACCGTCCGTCCCTGCGCCCGGGCCCGCAGCAGGCTCGCCAGGCCGGTGAGGTTCTCGGCGATCACCGCGCCGGCGCCGCACAGCACCCGGTGCGCCGCCAGGCTGACCTCCTGGCCCGGCCCGGGGGTGCGGTCCACGCTCAGGGCGTCGATGCCGACGGTCCGCACCCCGGCGTCGACGATCGCCCGGGCCGTGTCCGGCGCCAGGTAGGGATGGCGCAGGTAATCAGGGTGCCCCCAGCGGTCCGACCAGCCGGTCACGAACAGGACGACGTCGCCGGGGCGCAGCGCCGCCGGGAGCGCGGCAGGCCCGATCGACCCCTGCGCCGCCTGCCCGCGCACGTCGACCAGCACCGCCGGGCCGGTGAAGCGGTCCAGCGGCAGCTCGTCGAGCCGGGGCAGCGCGTCGTCGATGTGCCAGGGCGCGTCGACGTGCGTGCCCGACTGCGAACCCAGGTGCACGCGTTGCACGTTGACCCCGTCCTCGGCCGCGCGCAGCGCCGGCGCCACGGCCACCTCGGGATCCCCCGGGTACACGGGCATCCCGCTGACGATCGGCACGGACAGGTCGACCAGCTCGCAGCCCTGCGTACCGCCTTCGACGGGGATGCTCGACATGGGACCTCCGGCGGTGGGGACGCCCGCGCGCGGCGGGCCGTCGCACCACCATGCCCGCCGGTCCCGGTCCCGGTCCCGGTTACCGGCTGCCGTGGCCGGCGTCGACTCAGCGATGGACCGGCGTCTTCAGCGGGTCGTAGTCCGCCAGGAGCCGCTCCAGCCGGACCTGGTCGACGCGGTTGATGACGCTGGCCGCCTCCTGCTGGTCGCGCACGCACTTGGCCAGGGTGAACGCAGAGGTCACGACGTAGAGCAGGCCGAGCCAGAGGAAGGCGCGCAGCCAGGCGTCGCCGGGCAGCCGGGCGATCGCGTACGTGACGGCGACCAGCGATACGGCGAACGACAAAGCCGCCTGGACGAAGAAGACGGTCGTGCTCCTGGCTTGCGGAGGTGGGTTCGACATGAGAATCAGTCTCGTGCCGTCCCGGCGTCCCGGCATGAGTACAGATACTCATTCCGTCCTGAGTACACCTTCTGTAACACTTGTGCGGTGGGGATCCCACGAGGACCGGCCGGCGTGCGGGGCGCGCTGTGGCGGTCCCTGACGGTCTACCGCTGGGCGTCTCTCGCCTACGCCGTCGCCCTGGTCGGCCAGACCCTCGGGCAGGCCGACCGGCCCGCGCTCGGCTTCACCCTGTTCGGTGTGATGGCGGCATGGTCGCTGGTCATGTCGGTGCTCGCGCCCGTGATCGACGGCCGCCGGCCTCGGCTGCTGGCCGGCCTCGTCGCCGCGGACGTCGCGCTGTGCGCGGCGATGGTCGTCCTGACCCTGCCGGTGGGTCCCCGCTCCGGCCACGTCCTGCCGGGGATGTGGTCGGCCGGCGGCGTCCTCGGCGCGGCGCTGTTGGGCGGCACGGCGGGCGGCCTGGTCGCCGGCCTGCTGCTGTCGATCGCGACGTTCATCGAACGCGGCGTCGTCAACGACTCCTCGATCGGCACGGCCGTGCTGTTCCTGTTGTCCGGGACGATCGTCGGATACCTGAGCCGCACGGCGCTGGTGGCGGAGACGGCGCTCGCCGACGTGCTGGCCGCGCGCGCCGGCGACGCCGAGCGGGAGCGGTTGGCCCGCCGCGTGCACGACGGCGTCCTGCAGGCGCTTGCGTTGATCTCGCGGGAGGCGCCGCGGGGCCTGCCGGCGGCGGAGGTGGCGGCGATGGCCGCCGAGCAGGAGGCGGCGCTGCGGGAGCTGCTGCGCACGCCCGCCGCCTCGCGGGTCACGGCCGGCGCCTCGCGGGTCACGGCCGGCGTGGCAGGTGGCGTGGCGGGTGTCGGGGCGCCGCGGCCAGGAAACGGGATTTCGGCGGACCTGGTCGAGCCGCTGCTGCGGCTGGCGCGACCGGCGGCGCCGGGCCGGGGCGCGGTGACGGTGGCGACGCCGGGCGCGCCGGTTCCCCTGGAGGGCGAGCGTGCGCGGGAGGTGGTCGCCGCGGTCGAGGCCACGGTGGACAACGTGGCCCGCCACGCCGGCCCCGGGGCGTCGGCCTGGGTGCTCGTCGAGGACGACGGCGACCGGGTGGTCGTCACCGTCCGCGACGACGGGGTGGGGATGGCGGCCGGGCGGATGGAACGGGCCGCCGCCGAGGGGCGGCTGGGACTCGCGGTCTCGGTGCGGGGGCGCATCCGGGAACTGGGCGGCACGGTCACCGTGACGAGCCGACCAGGGGCAGGGACGGAGGTCGAGTTGCGTGTCCCACGCTGACGGGTCGCGAGGCGGCCGGTCCGACGGGGGTGGACCGGCCCCGGACGGCTCGGCGGCCCAGGGGTCCGCGCCCTGCCGGGTGGTGGTCGTCGACGATCACCCACTGTGGCGGGAGGCCCTGAGCCGGGACCTGGACCAGGCAGGGTTCGTGGTGGTCGGCACGGCCGGCTCGGTGGCGCAGGCGCTGCGGGTGGTCGCCGCGACCCGGCCCGACCTCGTCGTCCTCGACCTGACGCTCCCGGACGGCTCGGGCGTCGAGGTGATCCGGGGCCTGCTCGGTCCGGGGGCGGCCGGTGGGTTCGGCGGCGCGGTCCTGATCGTCTCGGCCTCCGGCGAGCAGGCCGACGTCCTGGCGGCGGTCCAGGCCGGGGCGTCGGGCTATGTGGTCAAGTCGGCGCGGCCCGAGGAGCTCGTCGACGCCGTGCGGCGCACCGCCGCCGGGGCCCCCGTCTTCAGCGCGGGGCTCGCCGCGCTCGTGCTGGGGGAGATGTCGCGGGCGGCGCGCGACGTGACCGCGACGCCGTCGCCCCCCCGGCTCACGGCGCGGGAGATCGAGGTGCTGCGCCTGGTCGCGAAGGGCCTGTCGGCCCGGGACGCGGCGGCGCGCCTCGGGATCTCCCACCGCACCGTGCAGAACCACATGTACAACGTGCTGGGCAAGCTCCAGCTCCGCAACCGGGTGGAGCTGACCCGGTTCGCCGTTCGCGAGGGCTACGACGACGCGTCCTGACGTGCCGCCCGGGGGCCTCCGCCCGGCGGCCTCCGCCAGACGGCCTCCGCCAGAGGCCTCCGACCGGCGCCGCGGACCACACGCGGGGGCGCGTCGGGGCGAACGAGCCGACGGATCGAGGCCCGCGGCGGCGCCGTACGCTCGCTGCCATGACCGAGGTTCTCCAGCCGGTGCCGGCCCTGCACCGACCGGACCTGCTCGCGGCGGCGACCGCGGCGGCGCTGGCGGCCTGGCCGGACGGGGTGTCCGCGCCGCCCGTCGAGCAGGTCGAGGTGGCCGAGATCGACCCCGAGCTGGCCGACACGGCCGCGTTCTGCGCGCGCTACGGGGTCGGGCCGGCCGACTCGGCGAACTGCGTGATCGTCGCGGCCCGGCGCGGGGCCGAGACGACGCTCGCGGCGTGCGTCGTCCTCGCGACGACCCGGGCGGATGTGAACGGGCTGGTGCGGCGCCGGCTGGCCGCCCGCAAGGTGTCGTTCGCGCCGATGGACACGGCCGTCTCCCGCACCGGGATGGAGTACGGCGGCATCACCCCGGTCGGGCTGCCCGCCGACTGGCCGCTGCTGATCGACCGCGCGGTCGCCGAGCATCCCCGCGTCGTCGTCGGCTCCGGCCTGCGCCGGTCCAAGCTCTGGCTGCCCGGAGCGGCGCTCGCCGCCCTCCCCGCCGCCGAGGTTCTCGACACTCTCGGCACCTGACGTTCCTTGCCGGTCCAGCGGGACGAGTCGGACGCCGAACCCTCTGAAAGGCAAGGAAGTCTGGCGATTGGGCGGGTGAACGCGGCGGGCTAGCGGCCTGGCTGGCCGGCTGGCTGGCTCGGCGTCAGACCGTCGTCGTCTCGGCGAGCTGCGCCTGCACGATGCGGACGACGTCGTTGATCGTGGTCAGGGTGAAGACGTCCTCGTCCTCGATCTCGATGCCGTACTCGCGCTCGATCCGGGCGATCGCGAGCAGGACCTTCACCGAGTCCGTGCCCTCGACCGTCCGCAGGTTCAGATCCGCGGCGAGGGTCTCGGCGGGCAGGCGGAGCGCCCCGGCGACGATCTCGGTCACCGTGTGGACGATTTCGGCGTGGGATGACGGCGATGACGACATCGGGACTCCTCGGATCGTGCGATCTGCGGTTCGATGCGGATGAGGCGACGGGCGAGCCCCGGCCCCGGCCCCGGCCCCGCCGGCCGGCGGGGCCGGACGGTGTGCCGGCGAAGCCGGGGGCGTCACGCGATGGAGTCGGCGAGGGCCTGCCGGATGTCGGAGTTCCGGGTCAGGTCCCGGCCGATCGCGCTGCCGAGCGCGCGGCGCAGCTTGGCCTGGAGCCGGTCCTGCTCGTCCGGCGGCGAGAACCGCAGGTAGACGTCGATCACGTCATCGACGGTCTCGTAGCCCCGCATCTCCTCGACGAGCTGATGCTTGTAGACCCCGACCGGGTGGTTGAGCCGCGAACTCGTCGCGTAGAAATGGATTCGCTCCAGGACCGAGGTGAGTTCCTCGGGGTGCTGGTCGAGCCNCCGCTTCAGGTAGTACAGGAATTCGCGGGCGTGGCCGGCCTCGTCGCGGCTCGCCCGCAGGAAAAGGTCGGACAGGACGGGCTCACGCACCCAGGCGGAAAGAGCCCGGTACGCGGTGTTGACGATGATCTCGGAGATCACGTTCGTGGCCAGGGTGGCGCTCGGCGTGATGCCACGCTCGTACGGCTCGCGCAACGCCTCGATCCTGGCCTGGTCGATGTGCACGCCGACCGCCTTCAGCCAGGCCCGGAAGGCGTAGTGGTGCTGGAGCTCCTGGTAGGCCCAGACGGCCACGAAGGCCGAGCAGTCGTAGTCATCGTCGAACTCGCTGAGGAATCCGTGCAGCCCGGGCAGCGAGGTCGCCTCGCCCATGACGACACCCTNGACGAGCGAGATGTAGGCCGGGTCCACCAGGTCGCGCCGGACATTCTCCAACCCGAGCTCGGAGACCTTCCACTGAAGGCGCTCGTAATGTTGGAAAACTTCGAAACTGTGGGCCTCTTCGGGGGCTGCGGTCGGCATCTGTGAGCTCCTTCCGAGCTTCCTGCCTGGCCTTCCGGCCTCCACTCTTCATTCTCTGCCCGGCCGCGACAACCCACTACCCGGATCTCAATCGGCCCATCATGATCAGTTATCACCGGACTCGTTCGGCCGGCGCCCACCCACCGCGGCGCATGTTCTGACCGGGACCAGGAACCGGGGTGTCGTCGCAGTGTGNAGCGACGTCGAGATCCGGAAGGTGCGGGCGGCGTGTTCAGCCGGTGCGGCAGCGCGGATCTGCCCGCGACACGAGCAGCCACCACGAGATACTCGGAGGCGGCACAGGCGGCCGTGGGCCGTGGGCCGTGGGCAGGGGGAGCCGGAATGTGTTTCTCACCGGAGGCCGATGTCGTGGCCGCCGTCGTGATCGGTGGTGTCGGCGTTGACGCTGCCCGCCACGTCCGGACCGGCGCGCAGTGGCCGCTGGCCGCGTTGCCGCTCCTGTTTGCTGGNCACACGCTGGTCGAGGCGTTCGTCTGGTGGGGGCTGCGCGGTGATGTCAGTGGCAGGGTACAGACGGTGGCGACCGTGCTCTACCTGATCTTCGCCTTCCTTGTCCTGCCGGTGTATGTGCCTGTTACCGTGCTTGTACTGGAACACGTGCCGAGGCATCGACCGATCGAGATCATCACGCTTGTCGCTGGTGTGATCTGCGCGGCGGGTCTGGCGGTGGCCCTCATCTCCAAGCCCTTCACGGCACGCCCAGAGGGTCATCACATCGTCTATCACGTGCATCTGCACGCCGGGCCAGTGATCATCGCTTTGTATCTCGTCAGCACGTGTGGCGCTCTCATCGTCTCCGGACGGCGGTTCCTGCGCTGGTTCGGCGTCTTCAACCTAGCTGCGGTCGCGCTGCTGGCCTGGGTCGCAACTGAGGCCGTCACCTCGCTGTGGTGCGCCTGGGCCGCCGTCACAAGCATGGCTGTGGCGGCGTACCTCCGCTCGGCTGGCCCGGCTGATGTCGACTACGCTCCGCAATCTTAACGAACCGCCTATCGACGCCGACGCCGACGGCGTCGGCACGCGTGAACGAAGCNTCGGAGCAGCCCGGAGTCATCCTTCAGATCGTGCCGAAGCTTCTGCATACGATGCGCCTGGTTTCCGACGGATCATGGCAGTCGCACGTGAGTACATGTGACATGAATACCGACAGCGACGTCACGCCGTTGGCCTGGCGTAAGAGCAGCTACTCCGGCGGCACCGGCGGCAACTGCGTCGAGGAGCTGNCATGGTCTGCGGCCGGCCGGCACGACTCGCAGCGACGCGGTAAGCGTGTCGTCGTCCGCCAGGTAGAAGGCGAGGACGTTGCGACGGGCAGCGCCGAAATCCAAGGTCACGTCCGGATGCTCTGTCCGCAGTTGCCGCAACTCGTCGACCTTGCCGGCGAACGCTTCCGCTTCGGAAAGCCGGTCGGTGAATATCCGCTGCGCGGAGATACGGGCGCCGCCGAGGCGACGTGCCCGAATCTCTTCACCGATACCCATCTGGCCGCCCCCTCGCCTGGTTGCCAACCCCTGCGGTTCGCGTCGGGATCAGTCTTACCGGCCCGCACCGGTGACCGCCTCTGTTTCCGGGAAGTGCCCGGTGGGACTGGATGCCGAGGCGCATCGCCGCTTCGCCAACCCGGTAGCCCGTGGCCGGGTGACTGGCGGCACGCCCGAGCCTGCGGCGGGCAGACCGCAGCGACGGGCATCTTCTGTGTGGCGGATCACAGTCATTCCGTGCCGTTGGCTGCCGCCGGGTGACGCCCAGTTCCACGGACGAATGGCGGACCAATGATCAAAGGCCTTGATCGAATCTTTCCGATCAAGGCCTTGACCTGCGAGTATCTGTGGAGCTCCGAGGGTGGACCTTGAACCCCGATCTTGACCGCTACCTGCGGGAACGCCGCAAGCCCTCCAGNCGGACGGGNATGATGTAGCCGAACGATCGCCGAGCGTATAGAGGGGCTCCCCGGGGAAACCGGGGAGCCCCTCTTCGTGCTCGCGATCTCGAAGCGACCCGAGCCGATGCCGAAAGGGAAGGGCGCTAACTTTTGCAAGCAGTCTGCTAGCACTCGTCTCAGGTGATGAGTTGCGATCCTTCGTCGGGTTCGTCGGTGATCTCGGGTCGGCCGGGTCGGCCGATGTGCCGTCGGTGTTCCCG
>NZ_LJJX01000060.1:0-36970 GCF_001421075.1 Frankia sp. CpI1-P
CCCCCACACCTACGCCGCGCCCTCGCCGCCCGCGACCGAGGCTGCACCTTCCCCGGCTGCGACCGCCCACCCTCCTGGTGCGAAGCACACCACGTCATCCACTGGACACACNNCGGGNTCACCGCCCTNCACAACCTCGTCCTGCTCTGCGGCCACCACCACCGCCAGGTCCACCACGACGGCTGGACCATCCTCTTCACCGACACCGGACACCCCGCCTACATCCCACCCTGGCGCATCGACCCGGCGCAACGCCCACGCCAAAACCCCTACNCCCNCCCNCCCGACCTCCTCACCAGCATCACCTGACCACCGCCAGTCCGCCAGCCTCACTCGGCCGTCGTCATCTCCTGCCGACGGCGTATCACGGAGTGACGGGCTCCGATGGCGTCGCGATCCGGCCTGGCCGACCGTCCGCGCGGTTCCGCGCGGAACCGCGGCGAGCCAGAACACGATGGAGGTGCGATGTCCTTGCGCGTAGCAGCAGCGTCCGTCCAACTCCGACGGACCGCCATCCCGCCAGCCTGGCGGCATCGGTGCTCTCGCCCGTCGGCGCAGGAGCTCCAAGCGGCGCCCGACCACCGACGTCCACCCAGGACCGGCTAGACGAGCGCACCCCAGGGTCCGGTGATGACGCAGGTCAGGCCCGGGTACTGGAGGTTGACGAACAGGTGCCGGCCGGCCGCGGTGAACCGGGCGCCAGCCGTCTCCCTCGCGCCCACCGGTCCCGGCCTCGGAGGCGACGAAGGCGAGCTGGCCGCCGGCCCAGTCGGCGCCCGCCAGGCCGAGGAAGCGGGCGCCGCCGCGACCCCGAGCAGGCTCGATCGTGGGGAGCGCCCGAGCAGAACCAGGTCGAGCGGGAGGGCCCGCGCGAAGCGGGGCAGCGCAGGGGCAGATGACCCGGGCAGCGCAGAGCAGGGCAGGCACACTGCCCGAGGGGAGTCGCGGTGTCCGAGGCGGCGATGGCCCGCGGCGCGGCCGGTTTCCGCGCAGCCGGGCTGCCGGTGTTTCACCTCGTCCGGCTCTACCTGCCGGACGGCTCGAATGCGGAGCGCTGCCGGCGCGCCTCGATCGCCGCCGGCAGGCGCCTGGTCTGCTCCGGCAGCGACGGCAGCCAGCTCCACCCCGCGTTGGCGCCGCCGGGCGGCGGCGTGCGCCTGGACGATCGTGCGTTGTTGGCGGGCGCCACGCAGCGGGTGGGGCCGCGGGAATGGGCGCTGTTCAAGCCCCGGTGGGGCGGGTTCTACGCGACCCGGCTCGCCGACGAGCTGCTCGCGCTGGGCGTCGACACCGTGGCCGTGGTCGGCGCCAACTTCCCCAACTGCCCCCGGACGACCGTCTACGAGGCCAGCGAACGCGACTTCGATGTCGTGGTCGTCGCCGACGCGATCTCCCGGATCTACCCCCGGGGAGTGGCCGAGTGTCGCGACATCGGTGCCCGGGTGCTTGACACAGACGAGCTCCTCGACCTCCTTGCGCCCACCGCCGGTACGGCGGCTACGACGCGGACCGGCGAAGGAACCCGTCCAGCAGGGCCGCGAGGCCGACCGGGTCGGTGAGCATCGGCAGATGGCCGCCGGGAATCTCGACGGGGTCGACACCGAGAGAGATCCGGGCACGATCCCGCTCGGTCTCGAGGGCGAACATCTCATCGTCGGCGGCGCAGACGACGACGGTGGGTAGCGCGGCCCGTTCTGCGCGGCCGAGCGGGTAGCGGTCGGCGGCGGGGGCCATCGGCCGCAGCCGGGCGGCGAAGTGCCAGGCCCGTTCCGGTTCCAGCCGCGGGTACAGCGCCGCAACCGCCATCGACGGGTCCCAGACGCTGACGCCGTCGGGGCCCGCCGGCGGCCAGGGAAAGCCCGCGCGCAGCGGGCCGAGCCCCGGGCAGAGGAGCACGGTGAGTGCCGCGGGTAGCGTCGCCGAGACGAGCGGGGCGTAGGCGGCGCCCATCGAATGTCCGACGACCACGATCGGATCGCCGTCGTCCGTCCGGGCGACGGGCAGGGCGGCGAGGGCGGGGCGGACGCGCTCCGCGTAGGTCGTGGCGGGGTCGCCGAGCGGCAGATCCGGGGCCAGCACGCGGTGTCCACGAGAACGCAGGTCGGCGACGACGTCGTCCCAGCAGGTCGGGTCGTGCCAGGCCCCGTGCAACAGGCAGATGACCCCCACCCGCCAAGGCTATCCGGGCCGCGCACCGGCGCCACCCACCCACGGTCACCCAGGCCGCCCACCCGAGCCGCTCCCCCACGGTCACCCAGGCCACCCACCAGCNCAGCCCGAAGTCACCCGGGCCGCCCGCCGGCACCACACCCCCCCGCCCGGCGTCGCCTGCGCGCCTGCGCCACCGCGCCACCGCGCCACCGCGCCACCGCGCCACCGCGCCACCGCGCCACCGCGCCACCGCGCCAGAATCCCCCGGGCCACGCGGTGACCACCCGGCCCGGAGGCCGTTGTCCATCTGTTTCGGAAACTCTGCGAATGCGGCCGAGTCGGCGAGTCGACAGGCCGGCGCCGGACGAACAGTCTCGCGATATTCACCCAACAGGTGCGCGACCATTGCTCCGTGTTGGCCGTAGGCTCATACCTCTAGACAATCCAGGGTCGATCGCAAAGATGCTGCGTTGTTCTGCACACTCCGGACGGTGGGTGGAGCCGGCCGGATTGTGGCCCTCTGGCGACCCCTCGCGGCCGGCCCGACACGGCGGCGGGCCATTCCGGTCGGGGCAGGATCGTTCCGTGTTCCACCCATTCGAGCGAATGATGACGACGGTCGGCCGGCGTGCCGGGAAATCATCCGCCGAGACGGCGCCACTGCGGCCCACTCCCGCCTGCGCATCTCCCGACCAGGTGCACCCCACCGGCCGGTGCACCTTGGCGACCTGGGCACCTAACCGGCCCGGACAGCCAACCGACCGGACAATTCACCGACGTGCGCACTCTCCGGCCTGCACTCGTCGCAGCCTGCGCACGTCACCGGCTTCGGCATCCACCTGCCCGGCGTCCCAGCGGTCCGGCACGCCCGCGGCCCCCGGAGCCGGCAGGTTACACAGAGCCGCAAGTCAAGCAAGTCAGGCAAGACGGACGCAACGGTCAGACCGCGCACATCTGACAGACAACGCGGACCGGGCGATTGGGCGCCTAATCGGGGGCCCCTGTGGTCACTTCGGGCCACACAAGCCTGTCGACAGGACTACCGGAGGAGTCCGGACGGGCTCTGGTGCCCAGCCGACGCTTCGCTTCGTGGTGAGGCCCCTCGGCGGGCGCTGGCGCTTCCACCCGCCGAGGGGCGGTGCCCCACCGCTCAGCGACCGCCGGTACGGCGGCAGGGCACGATCCGGTAGCCGGCGATGCCGGCGAGGGTGCGGGCGTGTTCCTCCGCGAGCGACGCCTCTGACCAGCCAACGAGGGTCTCGACCGGCCCGCCGTCCGCATCGAGCACTGTGATCGCGTAGTCCGACGTCCGCGGGCCCTGGGGCGGGATCCAGTGCCGACCCGGCCGGCGGACCGGCAGGCTCCGCGGGGGTACCCGAATCGGGGAGGGGCGGGGGGCACGAGTGGTCGGTGTGCATGGAGCACATCGGTAGTCGGGGNGCCGCCGGTATCGGGACCAAGGTCCCGTCGCGCCACCCGTGTGAGCCAGATTCGGCGGAATGTCCCCCCCATCCCGGGTAGACCCCGGCAGAGTCGAGGACGAATCACCCCCATCGGGGGTCCGCGATGTGGCGTGCACAACCTCTTCGTCCTCGAGGGGAGGGGATACGGAACTCGGTATTCCTGCCGAAGGGCTCGATGGTGTCACGAAACCTCCTCGAAACGGCGTTAACCGGATCACCGGTGCCGGGGGCACTCCCGCGGTACCCACCTGGGTGGCCCGAGCGTGCCTCGGTTGGTGCCATGACACACTTCGACCCCAGCTCGGCGACAGAGTGCAATAGATGGGTGCTCGTCCCGCAAGGACTTGTTGCGCCCCTCGAAACGGATGCGGCCCGGAGGTTGACGGTGGAGGCTGAACGGCAACGCAATGATGCGCTGGACCAGCTGGCAACCATGCTCCAATCCCTGATCGGAGACAACGAGACCAACATCAGCAGACTCGCGGAAAGGACCGGATTCAAAAGGCAGCAGGTATCCCGGGCGGTCAACGGCCGGGAGGTACCTTCGCCGGACCTCTCCGACGCCCTGGATGTCGTTCTCCCCTGCGGGGGGGCAATTAGGCGGCTGCGTGACGCCGCCGACCGGGAGAAGCGGGCGCGACGCCTCGGTGTCGTGCCCCCCATGAGAAAACCGACTGATGAATACGTTCCTGCACCGGAGGGGATGCTCGTAGCCAATGGTGCACGGACGATCGATCAAGGGGTGATTTCCACGAACCGGCGAGAGTTCGCGGCCCTGCCCGCGCTGCCCGCCCTGTCCGCCCTGGCGGTCTCCACCCGCCAGCGCATCGAGACCGGCAGCGCCTCCGACCGCACGCTCGACGAGCTGGAGTCCGACGTCGACGAGATCGCCCAGGTCTACGGCTCCGCCCCGCACGCCGCCCTGCTCGGCGAGGTGGCCGGGCGCTGGAAGCAGATCGAGGCGATCCTCGACGGCCGGATGTCCGCGGGCACCCGCAGCCGGGTGACCCTGCTCGGCGGCCAGCTCACCTATTTCCTCGGCCGGCTGGCCTTCAATACTGATGACTTCCGCTCCGCCCGTCGGTTCGCCGGCCTCGCCGGAACGTATGCGAACGAGATCGGCGAGCCCGTTCTCATCATGTCGGTCGCGGCACTGCAGAGTTCCATCGCCTATCACACTCAGCGCTATCGCCAGGCCATTGCCGCGCTGAGCGTCGTCCGCCACGTGAATCACCCGTACATGGATGCAAGAATGGCCGCGTACGAGGCCCGGGCTTACGCGAAGGCGGGCGACAACGACAACGCCCGGCGCGCGTTGAACCGGATGGAGGCGGCGTCCTGCGCGATGGCGCCGATGCCGGGAGAAACCCCGGTCGGCCCGGCGGCGGTCGCCATGTTCCGGTCCGGCGTCGCCATCACTATGGGCGACGCCGACATGGNCCGTGAATGGGCGCCGATCGCGGTGGCGGGTTACCGCCGCAGAGGCGCCGACTTCACCGTCGAGGAATCACAGCACGCCTCCATGTCCGACGCCTCCCGACATCTCCTCGGCCCCGACGCGGAACCCGAGGAGGCGGCCCGCATAGCAATGGAGGTGATGACGAGCGCACCGGCCGAACTGACGCACACCGTGAAATCCCGGCTGCGGCAGTGCGCGTCATCCTTTTCCCCGTCGCATCATCGACTGCCCGCGGTCTCGTCCTTTCTCGAGGCGTGCCGCACGCTGCCGGCCGGAACGCCGGTATGACGACGGCAAAGATGGTCGAAACGACCATCCCGACGCTCACGACGGAACGCCTGGTTCTGCGGCCGCTCGACAATGCCGACGTCCCCGGTTTCGTCGAGATCTGGTCTGATCCCGAGTTCACCCGCTACATCGGTGGACGATGCGATCCGGACAGCGTGTGGCACGCGATGGCCGGGAACATCGGCTGTTGGGCGCTGACCGGCGTGGGCCCCTGGGCGGTCGTGGAGCGGTCGACCGGGTCGCTCGTCGGCCGCGCCGGGCTATGGACCGAACCCGGCTGGCCCGGCGTCGAGGCCGTCTGGTTCATCCGCCGCGACCGCTGGGGCCGCGGCTACGCACGCGAGGCCGCCACCGCCGCCATCGGNTGGGTCTTCGCGCAGCGGCCGGACCTCGCCGAGGTCGTGTCGGTCATCCTGCCGGAGAACACCGCGTCGGTCCGTGTCGCCGAACGGCTCGGCATGACCCCGCAGCGCCTGGAGTTCCTCCACGGTGAGGACCACGCCATCTACACGATCAACCGGACCGACTGGGCCGCCGTCCTGCCCGCGCAGGCCGTACAGAACGCCCACTGACGGCGCAGCACCCGCACGCGCACCCCGTCGCCCCACACGCGTACGCCGCACCTCGCACGCACCACAGCCGCCCCTCGCATGCCGCCCCTCGCACCTCGCATGTCAGAGCACAGGCAGACGACCGGCGATCCACCAAGCACCGCGGGCACAACGCGTCAAAACACAACGGGACACCACGCAACGCGACGAACGGTGGCCGGGCCCAGGATCACAACCGGGCCCGGACCGTCACCGATGCGCGGCGAGGCCGTCCAGGACGACCCTGACCGCCCCACGGCTGACCGCGGTGGGCACGGGCATCGCGGCCGCCGCCTGGGTCAGGCCCCGGACCAGGAAGTAGAGCTCGTCGACGGAGACGTCCGGGCGGGCCACCCCCGCGTCCTGCGCGCGGCGCAACACGGCGTCGACGGCATCGCGCAGCCGCCGGGCCGCGTCCGCCGCGCCGGAGGGGACCTGGTCGGCGGCGCCGAGCAGGTTCGCCAGCGTCACCTTCGTCGCGCCCCGCTCGACCATCGCGGTGACCAGATCGCCGAGCGCCGGACCCGGCGCGGGCGCGGCCGCGAGCATGCGGGCATGCGTGACGAGGTCGTCGAAATGCCGGACCAGCGTCGCCTCGACGAGGTCGGTCTTGGTCGGGAAGTGACGGAACACCGTGGCGACGCCCACCCCGGCCCGACGGGCCACCTCCTCCGTCGACGCCTGCGCGCCGAGCTCGCCGAACACCTCCTCGGCGGCGGCGAGGATGCGCTCACGGTTNAGCCGGGCGTCCACCCGCATCCGCGACCACCCCTCACCCGACGACGGCACCCCTCCGTCCGTCGTATCACCCCCGCCGCCAAGGCGACGTAAACGAAGTCGTGACTTCGACTAGGATCCGAAGTCGCCACTTCGCTTATCTCGCCAGGAGGTTGAGGATGACCGCCGCCGCCACCCCCACCGAGGTCTTCCACGCGCTCGCCGACGCGGTGCCGCGGCTCGTGCTCGGCGACCGCTCCCAGCTCGAACCGCTCATCGCGCTGTACGCCGAGCCCACCGACGTCCGCCATCCGTTCGCCCCGTTCCCGGCCGAGCCGCTGCGAACCCGCGACGACCTGCGCCGGCACTTCAGCGGGGCGACGGCGGCGGCCGACGGGGTCGAGAGCTTCGCCGCGGTCGAGCGGACCGTGCACGCCACCGCCGACCCGGAGGTCGTCATCGGCGAGTTCCACTACGTCGGCCGGGCGCACGCCCGCGACTTCGACGTCGTGTGCATCTTCGTGCTGCGGGTGCGCGGCGGGCGGATCGTCGAGTCCCGCGACTACACCGACCCCGTCGGGTTCGCCCGGGCGTTCGGCCAGCTCGCCACGCTCGCCGCGGCCCTCGTGGCCTGACCGCCGCGGTCGCCCGCCCGCGACGTACGGCGAGGCATTCGTCCTGCTCGGCGGGAACCGAACGGGCGGCGAACGGCTCAGACCGACGAGGTCAGGCCGACAAGGTCAGGCCGACGAACGGCTCAGACCGACGAGGTCAGGCCGACGGGGACGTGAACTCCGGCTGGTCGATCAGGCGCAGCCAGGAACCGTCCGGCTGGCGGCGGACCACCTGGGCGCGGGCACCCGCGCCGTCCTTCGGTGGGGTCGAGGTCAGGGCGATGTCNCCGCTGGCCAGGGTTGGCAGGGGCGCCTCCTGCTCGAACGGCGGCAGTTGCGGCAGGACCTTCGCCCAGAAGGCGTGGATGGCCTCGCGGCCGACCGTCACGCTGCCCGGCGGGTAGGCCATCACCGCATCCGGCTCGTAGAGCGCCGCGATGCCCTCGGCGTCGCGGACGTTGACCCGCTCGACGAACAGCCGGGTGAGGTCCTCGGGCTGCCACGCCTTGTCGCGCTCCGACATGTGTCCTCCTCGGTGGGGAGCCTGGTCGTGATCCGGGCCGGTCTGGTGCCGTTCCAGGATCTCCAGGCCAGATAGCAGAAGTCCAACAGATGATCCGTATGACTTCCAGAACCAGAACTGCTGGTTGGCCGGAAGATCGGATGCCTCCGATCATCGAGGCGCCCGCACCGGCCACCCGCACCGGCCACCCGCGCCGACGGTGGCGTCGGCGGTGGCGTCGGCGGTGGCCGAATGTAAAGAACCAGTCACCTTTGCCTGCCGATATCCGGACACATCAGACGTACCGGACGCACTCCGCGCGCACCGTCCGACCTGCCCCTTTGGCGCCCCGAGGCCCCCCGGAGGCGGTTGCCCGGGGTAGCTCCTTGGTGGAAATCGCCCTTCCACTGCACTTGCACGAAGTTCGGGCACTGCCTAGTGTTCCTGCTGACTCAGATCAACACGTGGCAGGATTCAGCAATCCGGACCGTCCAGGACCGGACCCGCGAGCTCGCCCTCTTTCTCGGCGAAACCATTCACCGAATACCATCTCGCGGCACCGCCGACTGCCCTTTTATTGGGATGTCACCATCGGCAGGGAGGTTTCCATGCTGCTCGCGGACAAGGTTGTCGTCGTCACCGGTGGCGGCCGCGGGATCGGCGCGGCGCTCGCCGATCAGGCCGCGAAGGCGGGTGCCCGGGCGGTCGTCGTCGCCGACATCGACCTTGCCGTCGCACGAGCGACGGCCCAGCGTGTGGGCCTGCGAGGCACCGTGGTGGAGGCCGTCCGGGCCGACGTCGGATCACCGGCGGACCTCGACGAGCTGGCCCGGCGAACCCGCGAGATGTTCGGCTCCGTCGATGTTTTCTTTTCCAACGCCGGAATCGCGGCAGGCGCCGGGATCGACGCCACCACACGCCAGTGGGCCCGCACCTGGAGCATCAATGTGATGTCTCACGTCCACGCCGCCCGCATTGTGCTTCCGAGCATGCTGGAAAGGGACAGCGGCGCGTTTGTCATCACCGCCTCCGCGGCCGGTCTGCTCAATATCCCCGGGGACGCGCCCTACGCCGTGACGAAGGGCGCCGCGGTCGCTCTTGCGGAATGGCTGGCGCTCACCCATGGCGGCCGCGGCGTGCAGATCAGCGTCCTGTGCCCGCTCGGCGTCCGCACGGACATGCTGGTGGACGCCCTGAACGCCGGTCACGAGACGGCCCGCGCGGTGGTGGCGTCCGGCCCGGTGCTGGAGGCCGACGAGGTCGCCCGATGTGCGATCGAGGGCGTCGCCGAGGGCCGTTTTCTGATAATGCCCCAGGCGCAGACGGCGACGGCGTACGCCGAGAAGGCCGCCGACCCGGAGGGCTGGCTCGCCCGGCACCGCCGGGCCACGGCCGTCCCCGCCTCCTGACGCCCCACCGCGGGCACCGCCGTCGCGGCGTGGCCCGTGTCCGCCGACCCGGCCCGTCCCGCCCGTCACCCAGCCGTCCACCCGGCGGCCGTCCGCCCGGCGGCCGATCATCGTTGGAGAAGTGAGTCCATGCAGGCAAGCGCGCAGCCTCCCGCCGCCGCGGTGGGCACCTCGCCGGCACCGGTCCCGGCGCCCGCCGCGGCCCGGCACCGACGCGACCTCGTCCTCGGGGTGAGCCCGTTCGGCGTGCCCGATCCCCGGCTGGTGGCGGCACTGTGCCACGCCGGCGCCTGGGGCGTGCTCGACCTGGGTCGCGACCCGGTCGCCGCGCTCGCCGCGCTGCACACCACGGCGCGCCTGGTCACCGGCAGGTTCGGGATCCGGCTGGCGCACCCGGGTCTGGTCACGCCCGGGGATCTCGCGGCCTTCGCCGACCGCATCGGCCTCGTCCTGCTCCCGGCGCCGCCGCCCGGTGACGGTCCGGGCCGGGCGGAGCTCGCCGCGCTGCCGGGCGCGCGGCGGCTGGTCGAGGTCACGACGGTCGAGCAGGCCCGGTCGGCGGCGACCGCGGGGGCGCACGGGCTGGTGGCCCGGGGCAACGAGGCCGGCGGCCGGGTTGGTGAGCTCGGCGCGTTCGTCCTGCTCCAGCAGTTGCTCGACGGCGTCGGCCGGGACCTGCCGGTGTGGTGCTGGGGTGGGATCGGGGTGCGCACCGNGGCGGCGGCGGTCGTGGGCGGCGCGGCCGGAGTCGTGCTGGACAGCCAGCTCGCCCTGCTCGCCGAGTCCGACCTGCCCGCCGAGACCGCCGCGGTGCTGCGCCGGATGGACGGCACCGAGACCGTCGTCGCCGCCGGCCACCGGGTCCTGCAGTCCGCGCCGGACCGCCGCACCCACGGCGACGCCGCGACCTGGCCCCCCGAGCAGGTGCTGGGTCGGCTCGGGGGGCGCGGCGCGGGGCAGCTCCTCCCGGTCGGCCAGGACGGCTACCTCGCCAGTGCGTTCGCCGAGCGGTACGGCACGGCGGCGCGTGCCGTCAGGGCGGTGCGCCGCGCGATCGCCGCGACCGCCGGCGGCGCCGAGGCCGCGGCCGCCGCGGCGATCCTCACCGGCGACTCGCCGCTGTGCACCACGCTGGGCCTCACCCGCCCCGTCGCGCAGGGGCCCATGACCCGGGTCAGCGACTCGCCGGCGTTCGCCCGCAGCGTCGCGGGCGACGGCGCGCTGCCGTTCCTCGCGCTGGCGCTGGCCACCGGCGAGCAGGCCCGCCGGTTGCTCGCCGAGACCCGCGACGCGTTGGGTGCGCGGCCCTGGGGGGTCGGCGTCCTCGGGTTCGTCGCCGAGGATCTCCGGGCCGCCCAGCTCGACGCCATCCGGGAGATCCGGCCGTCGTGCGTCATCATCGCCGGGGGCCGGCCGGGCCAGGCCGAGGAGCTCGAACGACTCGGGATCCCCACCTTCCTGCACGTCCCCTCCCCCACCCTGCTGCGCCAGTACCTGGCCGCGGGGGCGCGCCGGTTCGTGTTCGAGGGGGCCGAGTGCGGCGGCCACGTCGGCCCCCGTGGCAGCTTCCCGCTCTGGGAGGCCCAGGCCGGCGTCCTGCTCGACCACCTCGACAACGGGGGCCTCGACAACCGAGACCCCGACGGCAGAGGCTCTGGCCACGCGGGATCCGGCCACACGGGATCCGACGACAGGGGCGGGTCGGCGGGTCGGCGGACCCCCGTCCAGGTGCTGTTCGCCGGCGGCATCCATGACGCCCGGTCCGCGGCGATGGTCGCCGCGCTGGCCGGGCCGCTGGCCGCCCGCGGCGTCGAGGTCGGCCTGCTGATGGGGACCGCCTACCTGTTCACCGGCGAGGCGGTCCGCGACGGCGCCATCGGCGCGGAGTTCCAGCGCCAGGCGCTGCAGGCCCGCGCCACGGCGCTGCTGGCGACCGCGCCGGGCCATCTCACCCGCTGCGTGGCCAGCCCGTTCGTCGACCGGTTCGACGAGCTGCGCGCACAGTTGCGCGCGGACGGCGTCGCCGACCATGAGGCATGGGAGCGGCTCGAACAGCTCAACGTCGGACGGTTACGCCTGGCGAGCAAGGGCCTGGAGCGCCGCGGCGACGAGCTGCTCCGCGTCGACGCCGAACGCCAGCGGTCCGCGGGCCTGTTCATGGCCGGCCAGGTCGCCGTGCTGCGCGCGACCGCGACCACCATCGCGGACCTGCACGACGACGTCACCATCCGGGCCCGCCGGTTCCTCGCCGACCAGGCAGGCCGGGTCCGCAGACTGACCGGCACCCGCCTGGCCGACTCCGCCCCGTCCCCGACCACGATGTTCCCGGCCGCCCCGTCCCCGACCGCGATGTCCCCGGCCGCGATGTCCACCGCCGCCAGGTCCACCGCCGCCGCGTCCACCGCCGTGACGGTCACGAGCCCCACGTCCATGTCCAGCGCGCCCGGCCCCGGCCCGCTGGACATCGCAATCGTGGGGATGGCCTGCGTCTTCCCGGACGCGCCCGACCTCGCGAGCTACTGGTCGAACATCGTCGCCGGGGCGAGCGCGATCGGCCCGGTGCCGGCCGACCGGTGGGATCCCGAGATCTACTTCGACGCCGGCGACGGCGGGGACGGGCGCCCCAGCGGCGAGCGGACCCGGTCGAAGGTGGGCGGGNTTCTGCCGCGGATCCCGTTCGACCCGCTCCGCTACGGCATCCCCCCGTCCGCGTTGACCAGCATCGAACCGGTCCAGCTTCTCGCCCTGGAGACCGCCCGGCGCGCGCTCGAGGACGCCCGCCTCGACCCCACGGGCTTCGACCGCGCCCGCACCGGTGTCGTGTTCGGCACCGAGACGAACAGTGACCTGTCCGCGGCCATCACCCTGCGCGGGCTGCTGCCCGCCTACTACGGTCGGGTACCCGCCGAGCTGGACGAACAGCTACCCAGGGTAACCGAGGAGACGTTCACCGGCATCCTCGGCAACATCATCGCCAACCGCGTCTCGAACCGCCTCGACCTCGGCGGCCCCGCCTACGTCGTCGACGCGGCCTGCGCCTCGTCGCTGACCGCGTTGGACATGGCCTGCAAGGAGCTGCGGTTCGGCACCGCCGACGTGATGCTCTGCGGCGGCGCGGACCTGCACAACGGCATCCTCGACTACCTGATGTTCTCCTCGGTGGGCGCGCTGTCCGCCACGGGGGCGCCCCGGCCGTTCGACGCCTCGGCGGACGGCACCGCGCTCGGCGAGGGCGTCGCCTGCGTCGTGCTCAAGCGGCTCGCCGACGCCGAACGCGACGGCGACCGGGTGTACGCGGTGGTCAAGGGGCTCGGCGCGGCCAGCGACGGGCGGTCGCTCGGCCTGACCGCACCGCGGGCCGACGGGCAGCGCGTGGCGCTGGAACGTGCCTACCGCGCCGCCGGGGTCTCCCCCGCCGACGTCGGCCTCGTGGAGGCGCACGGCACCGGCACGGTCGTCGGCGACCGCACCGAACTCGGCGCGCTCACCGACGTGTTCACGGCCGCGGGCGCGGCGCCGGGGGCCTGCGCGCTCGGCTCGGTGAAGTCGCAGATCGGCCACACCAAGACGGCCGCCGGCCTCGCCGGGCTGGTGAAGGTGGCGCTGGCGCTGCATCACGGCGTGCGCCCGCCGACCCTGGGGGTGCGCGAGCCGAATCCGGCCTGGGACGCGGCGAGCAGCCCGTTCTCGTTCTCGGCCACGGCCCGCCCGTGGCCGGTCGCGCCGGCACGGCGGGTCGCGGCGGTAAGCGCCTTCGGGTTCGGCGGGGCGAACTACCACGCCGTGGTAGCCGGCTATCCGGCGACGGCGGGCGCCCGGCACGCGCTGAACCGCTGGCCCGCCGAGCTGCTACTGATCCGCGGAACGGACCTCGACGCCGCCGGGGAGGCCGTCGAGGAGCTGCGCCGCCTGCTCGCGGCGAACGACGCGGCGGGACGACCGTGGGCGCTGCGGGACTTCGCGGCGACCGCGGCGCGGATGGCGGGGGAGCGCCGCGGGCCGGTGCGCTTCGCCCTCGTCGCCGACGACCTCGACCATCTCGCCGACCTGCTGGCCCGGGCGGCGGCCCCGGACGCGCACCCCGGTCGCGGACTGTTCGTCGCCCCGGCCCCCATCGCCCCGGCCCCCGTCGCCCCGGCCCAGGACGGGGTGGGCGGGTCCGGCGGGTCGTCGCCGGGGCGGGNGGCGGNGCTCTTCCCCGGGCAGGGCAGTCAGCGGCCGGGGATGCTCGCCGAACTGTTCGTCGCCTTCCCTGAGCTGCAGGACTACCTGCGAGCCGGTGACTCCTNGGCGGACCTGCTGCATCCGCCGTCCGCGTTCGGCACAGCGGTGGGAGGCAGCACAGCGGTGGGAGGCGACGCGGGCGCGGACGCCGAGGCGCGGCTGCGCGACACCCGGGTCGCCCAGCCGGCGCTTGGGATCACCGGGCTCGCCGTGCACCACCTGCTGACCCGGCTCGGTGTGCAACCGGACCTGCTCGCCGGGCACAGCTACGGAGAGCTGGTGGCGCTGGCCGCCGGCGGCGCCTTCGACCCGCAGACGCTGCTGGAGCTCAGCGCCGCCCGCGGCCAGTCGATCATGGCTGCGGTGGATGCGGCGGGCAGCGGCGANGGCTCCGATCCGGCCGGACGGGTGAGTGATCCGGGGGCGGCGAGTGATCCGGGGGCAGTGAGTGATCCGGGAGCGATGGCGGCGGTGCGTGCCGGCGCGGCCAGGATCGAGGCGGTGCTCGCGGACGCCGGGCTCGCCGACGAGGTGATTGTGGCCAACCACAACGCCCCCGACCAGTCGGTGATCTCCGGGGCGACGGCCGGCGTCGAGCGGGCCGTCGACCTGCTGCGCGCGGCCGGGCTGGGGGCCGTGCGGCTGCCAGTGGCGTGCGCGTTCCACAGCCCACTGGTCGCCGCCGCCGGTGACCGGTTCGCCGAGGTCCTCGCCCGAACCCGGGTGACGGCGCCGCGGCTGCCGGTGTGGGCGAACCGCACCGCCTCCCCCTACCCCGCCCCGCCCGGCGGCAGCGAACCGGCCGTGGTCGAGGCCGACGGGGGCGCGGCGGTGCGGGCGGAGCTCGCGGCGCAGGTAGGCGCGCCCGTCCGGTTCGTCGACGAGATCGAGGCGATGTACGCCGCCGGGGCACGGGTGTTCGTCGAGGCCGGTCCCGGTCGGGTGCTGACCGGGCTCGTCGACGAGATCCTCGGCGAGCGCCCGCACGTCGCGGTCGCCTGCGACGGGCGCCGCGGTGGCCTGCGGGGTTTCCTCGACGCGGTGGCGCAGCTCGCCGTCGCCGGGGTGGCGTTGCACCCGGACTGGCTGGTCGAAGGACGCGATGCCGCCGACCTGCGGGGCAGTCGGCCACCGGTCCGCCCACGGTGGAGCGTGTCCGGCCGGGCGGTGTTGACCGCGGACGGCGAGCCGCTGCCGGGCGGGCTCGCACCGGCCCGGCGGGTCCCCCTCGCACCGGCCGACCACGCGGGCATCCCTGGATGGTCGGCCGCCGGGCAACCGGTGGCGGCCGCGAAGTCGGCGGCGCCGGCCCGAACGCCGGTGTCCGGGCAGCCCGCGACGCTCGCGCAAACCCCTGTAGGCAGCCTGCCCACCGCACTCGCGCAGCCGAGGGCACTCGAACAGGCGACGGCGTTCACACAGCCGGGGACGCTCGCGCAACCGGGGACACTCGGACAGGAGACCGTCGTGGGACGGGCCGCGGACGTGCCGACCCGGGAGGCTCTGGTCGGCCACTTCCTCACGACCGCGCGGGACATGCTCGCCGCCCAGCGCGACGTCCTGCTGTCCTATCTGGGCACCCCGGCCGCCCCGGCCGGAACCGGCCTGGTGACGCCGTCGGCCCCCGCCGTGGTGGGCATAACGGCACCGGTGGTGGGCCTGCCAGCGGACATCGCCCCGGCGGGGACGGATGGCCTGCCCAGCGGCGGTGACGGCCGACCTGCCGCGGCCGGCGGCCGACCTGCCGCGGCGGACGGCAGATCTGCCGCGGGGAACGGGGGCGGTCCCGCGGCGGTCGACGTCGGCGCGGTCGTGCTCGATCTCCTCGCGGGCAGCACCGGCTACCCCACCGAAATGATCGAACCCGACCTGGACCTCGAGACCGACCTGTCGGTCAACTCCATCAAACGCACCGAGATCGCCGGCCTGCTCACCCAACGGCTGAACCTCACCGACGCACTCAGCCCCCGCGCCGTCGAGGAACTCAGCCGACTGCGCACCGTCCGCGCCATCACCACCTGGCTCGCCGAGCACACCCCGGCTGCGGACCCGGCTGCGGACCCGGCTGCGGACCCGGCCATCCCGGCCACACCCGGGGAGGCCGAGCTCCAAGGCGTCGTGCTCGATCTCCTCGCGGGCAGCACCGGCTACCCCACCGAAATGATCGAACCCGACCTGGACCTCGAGACCGACCTGTCGGTCAACTCCATCAAACGCACCGAGATCGCCGGCCTGCTCACCCAACGGCTGAACCTCACCGACGCACTCGGCCCCCGCGCCGTCGAGGAACTCAGCCGACTGCGCACCGTCCGCGCCATCACCACCTGGCTCGCCGAGCACACCGCGGCTGCGGCATCTCCGACCGCCACAGCACCTCCGAGCGCCACGGCACCCGCGGCGGCTACTGGGACGGTCACGCCGGTCGTCGACTCCGGCCCAGGCGAGCCCGGCGGGCGCGGACGCGGTGGTGGGCGGGCGCCGACCCGGTTCGTGCTCACGACCGTCCCCGCGCCGCTGATCGCCGACACGGTCGACCTCACCGGCACCGACTGGACGGTGTTCGGCGACGTGACGGTGCACCACGTCGCCGACCCGGTGGTAGCCCGGCTGGCGGACCTCGGGGCGGCGGTCACCGCGCGCACCGCCGCCGAGCTGGCCGAGGCGCCGCCGCAGCGGCTGGACGGGGTGCTCTACCTGTGCGGTTGGGGTCGCGCCGAGGGCGAGCCGGAGCTGCCGGAGACGTTCACGGCGATCCGCGCGGCGTTGCGCGCCGGGCCCCGCTGGGTGCTCGCCGTCAGCCCGCTCGCCGTCAGCCCGCTCGCCGCCGACCCGACCGGCCCCGCCAACCGGACCTCCCTGGCCGGACCCGCCGACCCTGCCGAACCCACCGAACCCACCGGACCAGGGCGGGCGCTGCCCACCGAGCGCGCCGCCGGCCTGCGCGGGCTGTTCCGGACGCTGGCGAGGGAATACCCGGACCGGCTGGTGCGACTCATCGAGCTCGACGCCACCACCGCGGCGGCGGACATCCTGGTCGCCGAGCTCGGCCGGCCCACCGGGGCTGGGGCGGTCGTCGTCCACCGCGGTGGCGCCCGGCTCGGCGAACAGCTCACGGCGGTGCCGCCGGGGCCGCTGGCCGCGGCCGGCGCGGGGCCCGCCGCCGACGGCGCGGCGGAGGCCGAGGCGCTCGGCCTCGACCGCGACGCCGTCATCCTGCTCGTCGGCGGGGCCCGGGGCATCACCGCCGGGTTCACGACGCTGCTCGCCGGCGCCGCGCGCTGCCGGCTGGAACTCGCCGGGCGCACCGCGCCGCCGGCCGCGGAGCATCCCCGCACCGCCGGGATCGTCGACCGCGCCGGCCTGATCCAGGCGGTGCGCGAGCTCGGGCACCGCACGCCCGGCGAGGCGCGCCGCGCGGTCGCCGCCCTCCTCGCCGGACGGGAGATCACCGCGACCCTCGCCGACGTCGAGGCGCGCGGCGGCCAGGCCCGCTACCGACAGCTCGACGTCCTCGACGCCGACGCCGTCCAGCAGGCGGTCAAGCAGGTCTTCGCCCGCCACGGCCGCCTCGACGGCGTCGTCTACTCGGCCGGGGTCATCGAGGACGCCCTCGTCGCGGACAAGGATCCGCAGTCGTTCCGGCGGGTGTTCGACACCAAGGTCGCCGGGGCGCGGACCCTGCTCGCCGCGCTCGCCGAACTGCCCGTCGCGCCCCGGTTCCTGACCTTCTTCGGCAGCATCGCGGGCGTCCTGGGCAACCGCGGCCAAGGGGACTACGCGGCCGCCAATGACGCGCTGGAGACCCTCGGGGCCGCCTGGTCCCACCACCGGGACACCCGGACGATCACCGTGCACTGGGGTCCCTGGGCACCGTCGGCCGCGCATCCGGGAATGGTCGATCCGGGGCTCGAGGCGGAGTTCGCGCGCCGCGGGGTGGACCTCATCGACCCCGACGCCGGTCACCTGTGCCTGCTGCGCGAGCTCGCCTGGGGGCCCCGCGACCTGCCCGCGGTCGTCTACTCGGCTTCGAGCTGGTAGCCGGCCACTGCGGCCCGGCCCTCGCCGCTGCCTGTGGCCACCGGCCGGGCGCGCCTCCCGCCAAGGTCACGCCCGGCTCACCGCCCCGGCCCCACCCGCCCCGAGTCCCACCCGTCCCACCCGTCCCTCCCGGTCCAAGGAGTCCCGACCCCGATGACGCCCTCGCCGGCCCCGCCCTCGTCACCGGCGCGCCCGCCCCGGGCCGTCGCGCCGCCCGACTCCGCCGCCGGTGGCTGGCGCCAGCCACCGGTCGCCGTCGTCGGCATGGCGGTGCTCCTGCCGGGTGCCCCGGACCTCGCCGCCTACTGGCAGAACCTGCTGGGCGGCATCGAGTCGATCAGTGAGGCGCCGCCGCACCGCTGGGATCCCCAGTTCTACGACCCGGCCGGCGCCACCGAACCCCACGCGGAACGGATCTACTGCCGCCGCGGCGGGTTCGTCGACGAGTACGCCTACGCCGACCCGCTGCGTTTCGGCATCCCGCCCGCCGACGTCGCCGGCATCGAACCCGACCAGCTTCTCGCGCTGCAGGTCGCCGCGAGCGCAATCGACGACGCCGGCGGCGCCACCCGGCTCGGCGACCCGGCCCGCGTCGGCGTCATCCTCGGCCGCGGCGGCTACCTCGGCGCCGGCCTCGCCCGCCTCGACCAGCGGCTGCGCACCGCCCACCAGCTCGTGTCCACCCTCGGCACGCTGCTGCCCGCCCTGGGCGCGGACGAGCTCGACCGGATCCGGGCGGCCTTCACCGACCAGCTCGGCCCGCAGCGCGCGGACGGCGCGATCGGGATGGTGCCGAACCTGGCCGCGTCCCGGATCGCGAACCGGCTCGACCTGCGCGGCCCCGCGTACACGGTGGACGCGGCCTGCGCCTCGTCGCTGATCGCCGTGGACAGCGCGGTCACCGAGCTCGCCGCCGGGCGCTGCGACGCGGTGCTCGCCGGCGGCGTCCACCACTGCCACGACATCACCCTGTGGAGCACCTTCGCGCAGCTCGGGGCGCTGTCGGCGCGCCAGCAGAGCCGGCCGTTCGACCGTGCCGCGGACGGCATCCTCATCGGCGAGGGCACCGGCGTCGTCGTGCTCAAGCGCCTCGACGACGCCCAGCGCGCCGGCGACCGGGTGTACGCGGTGATCCGCGGCACCGGGACGTCCAGCGACGGGCGCGGCGGCGGCCTGGTGAACCCGGAGCCGGCCGGGCAGGCCCTCGCCGTCGAACGGGCCTGGGCGGCGGCCGGGCTCGACCCGCGCGCCCGGCATTCGGTCGGCATGATCGAGGCGCACGGCACCGCGACGCCGGCCGGGGACGCCGCGGAACTCGCGACGCTGGCGCAGGTCTTCGGCAGCGACCGGGACGACGTCGGCGTCCTCGGCTCGGTCAAGTCGATGATCGGCCACGCGATGGCGGCGGCCGGCGTCGCCGGGCTGGTCAAGGCCGCGCTGGCCCTGCACAACCGCGTCCTGCTGCCGGCGGTGAACTGCGAGGATCCGCATCCGGCGCTGGCCAGGACGCGGTTTCGCCCGCTGCTGACGGCCGCGCCGTGGGAGAGCGCGGGGCCGCGCCGCGCCGGCGTGAACGCCTTCGGGTTCGGCGGGACGAACGCCCACGTGCTGCTGGAGGAGGCGCCGCCGCCCACCGCACCGCGCGCCGGGACCGGCGCGCCTGGATCCCCCGCGGGGGTCGGCTCGCCGGGGGCGCGGCGGGACCCGACCTCCGCGGGTCAGTCCGCCGCGCCCGCCGCAGCCGGCGCCGGCACATCCGTAGGCGGTACATCCCGAGGCGGCACATCCCGAGGCGGCACGGCGGAGGGCACCACATCCGAGGGCGGCACGGCGGGGGGCGGCGCGACGGGGGTGCCGGCGGCGACGGTCCGCGAACCCGACGTCATCCTCCGCTTCGCCGCGGCGACCCCGCGCGAGCTCGCCGGCCAGCTCGACGCCGACGACGCGACCCTGCGCGCGACGGCCGGCGGCCCGCCCGCGTACACGGGTCCCGGCGCCCGCCTCGGTCTGGTCCATCCCACCCCGCGCCGGCTCGCCGCCGCCCGGCACGCCGCCGGCGGGGCCCGCACCGGGGCCTGGGATGCCTGGCGGGGTCGCAGCGAGGTCTGGTACAGCGCGTCCGGCCTGCTCGCCGGCCCGAAGCCGGCGCGGGTGGCGTTCGTCTTCCCCGGGCTGGAGGCCGAGTTCGCCCCGCGGCTCGACGACGTGTGCGCGCACTTCGGGTTCGCGCTGCCGCGACTGTCCGCCGACGGCCTCGGGACACACGGCAGCAGTGTGCTGGCCGCCAGTCGGGTGCTTGACCGGACGCTGCGCCGGCTGCGCGTCGAGCCGGACGCCGTGGCCGGGCACAGCATCGGCGAGTGGAGCGCGATGTTCGCCGCGGGCCTGTTCGACGAGGCGGAGGTCGACGCCGACATCTTCGGCGCCGACCCGTACGAGGGCGACGTGCCCGAGGTGGACTACGCGTCGCTGAGCTGCTCGCGCGACGACGCGCTGGCCGCGATCGCCGACCACCCCGGGGTCGTGCTCTCCCACGACAACGCCCCGGCGCAGACGGTGGTGTGCGGGCCGCCGGCACGGATCGCCGAGCTCGCCCGCGGGCTGCGCCGCCGCAACGTCGTCGTGCAGATCCTGCCGTTCCGCTCCGGCTTCCACACCCCGATGCTGCGGCCCTACCTCGCCGGATTACGGGAACGCACCCAGCGGATGCGGATCCGGCGGGCACCGCAGACCGAGCTGTGGTCGGCCACGACCGCCTCGCCGTATCCGGAGGACATCGGCGCGATCCGCGAGCTGTTCGTCCGTCACCTGCTCGAACCGGTGCTGTTCCGGCAGGTCGTCGAGGCGATGGCCGCCGCCGGCGTCGGGGTGTTCGTGCAGGTCGGCCCCGGACGCCTCGGTGGACTCGTCGACGCCACCCTGGAGTCGACGCCGCACCTGACGATCGCGGCGAACAGCTCCGAACGCGACGGGCTCGGGCAGCTACGCCGGCTGGCCGTCGCCCTGTGGGTGGAGCACGGCGACCCCGACCTCGCCGCCCTGGACGCCCCGCCCGCCGGTGCGGCGCCACCCGCTCCCCTCCCCACGGGCAGCACGGACGGCACGGGCAGCACGGACGGCACGGACAGCACGGACAGCGCGGGGGCGACGGGCCGCCGCGGTGGCCCGCTGGTCCGCCTCGATCTGGGGGCGGCGTCGGTCCGCCTCGACCCGGCGGCACTGCCCAGGTTGGAGCCGGCCCGGCCGGCAAGCCCGCTGGCCGCATGGGCTGCCAGCGACCCCCTGGCCGGCGAGCTCATGGCACTGCTCGACGACACCGCCGAGACCGCCGCGTCCGTGCTGGCCAGCGCCTTCGCCGCCCCACCACCGCCGGCGACACCACCGCAGACCGCACCACCGCGGGCGGCCGAACCCGCGCTCACCACTGTGACGCGGACCAACGCCGGCTGGGAGGCGATCCTGCGCGTCTCCCCGCGGACGATGCCCTACCTGCTCGACCATGCGCTTCACGCGCAGCGCCCCGGCTGGCCCGACGACGCCGACAGGCGGCCCGTGGTGGCGGCGACGACGACCGTCCGGCTGATGATGGACGCCGCCGAGCGGGCGTCGGGGCGGATCGCCGTCGGCCTCGCCGACGCCCGCTTCGACGCCTGGCTGCCCGTCGCACCCGCCCGGGAGGTGGCGGTCCGGATCGCGCCGGTGGGGCCCGACCGGCTGCTGGTCACGTTCGCCGGCTATGCCAGCGCCCAGGTCGTCGTCGCCGACCGCTATCCGGCGTCCCGGCCAGCGCGCTGGCCGGTCGACCCGGCCGCCGAGCAGCCGCCGAGCATCAGCGCGCGGGACTTCTACCGCGAACGGTGGATGTTCCACGGCCCGGCGTTCCAAGGCGTGACGGCCCTGCTCGGCCACAGCACCCACGGCGTGCGCGCGGTGCTCACCGGCACCCGCGCACCCGGGTCGCTGCTCGACGCCGCCGGCCAGCTGCTCGGCTACTGGATCCGCACCCAGGCCCGCGACGGGCTGGTGCTGTTCCCGGTGCGCATCGGCGGGGTGCGGCTGTACGGGCCGGAGCCGGCGCCGGGCAGCCCGGTGACCTGCCAGGCGTGGGTGACCTGGGTGGACGACCAGTGGGTCCACGCCCACCTGCAGCTCGTCGACGGCGCCGAGGTCTGGGCCGAGGTCGAGGGCTGGGTGGACCGCCGCTTCAACCTCGATCCGGCGCTCGACGAGGCGTTCCGCCATCCGGACCGCCATCCGTTCGCGCTGGCGCAGCCCGGCGGCTGGGTGCGCGTCACCGAGCAGTGGCCCGATCTGGCCACGCGGGAACTGGTCCTCGGTAGCGTCACCGGCGCCGCCGAGCGGGCGGAGCACGACGCGACCCCGCCGCCGGCGCGGCGCGCCTGGCTGCTGCGCCGGATCGCGGCGAAGGACGCCGTACGCACCCGGCTGTGGGCAGCGGGCCACGGCCCCCTGTTCCCCGCCGAGCTGCACGTCACCGACGCGGTAACCGGCACCGCCGGGTCCGGCACCGCCGGGTCCGGCACCGCCGGGTCCGGCACCGCCGGGTCCGGCACCGCCGGGTCCGGCACCGCCGGGTCCGGCACCGCCGGGTCCGGCACCGCCGGGTCCGGCACCGCCGGGTCCGGCACCGCCGGGTCCGGCACGACGGTGGCCGGCGCCCACGGCGCTGCACTCGCGCCCTTCGCGCTGTCGGTCGCCCACGACGCCGGGCTGGCCGTGGCGATCGCGCGGCCCGCGACCCCGGCAAGCGGCAGCGGCGGTGTCGGCATCGCACTCGCCCGGATCGACCCGGACGGGGCCCGCTCGCCGGCCGGGCCGGCCGTGGCGGACCCCGACGAGGACCGGCTGCTGCGCCGGCTCGGCGGGGACGGCCGGGGTGACACACCACCCCGCTGGCGGGCGCGGTTCGCCGCCGCCCGGCAGGCCGCGAGCCGGGCCGGTGGCCACCCCGCCGCCCGGGTCGTGGCCGCGGGCTCGGACGGCACGCTGACCGTCGCGGTCGGCGCCGCTCCGGATGGCGGTCCCGGTGGGCCTGGCACGCCGCCGCAGCGGTACGCCGTCGCCTACGCCGAGACCGAGGCGCCCGCCGCGCAACAGGAGCACGCCACCGCGGGGACGCGGCACCGGTACGTGGTCGCCTGGACGACAGGGGCCGCCAGTCGAGAGGAGTCCAACCAATGACGCACGATGACGAGCTGTCCGGCACGCTGCTCGCCGAGATCGGCACGATGATCGCCCGCATCCTGGAGAAGTACGGCCTGGGCGACGTGCGCGTCGAGATGACCACGGCCTTCCACGACGACCTGGAGATGGAGAGCATCGACCTGGTCACGCTCGGCGGCATGCTCGCCGAGCGGTACGGCGAGAACGTCAGCCTCGCCGAGTTCCTCGCCGAGAAGGACCTCACCGAGGTCATCGCGCTCACCGTGGGCGACGTCGTGGAGTTCGTCCGGTCCCGGCTGGGCGCCCCGGCGGGTGTGGACTGACCGTGCCGATCATCGACGTCAACGGCAACGATCTCCACTACCTGCACGAGCGGGGCAAGCCTGCCCGGCCCGGCGCCGCCGGCACCGGGCGGGGCGACCCGGCANGCCCGGCCGACGCGCTCGACAGAACCGACACGGCCGCCCCGACCCGCCCCGCGGGCCCGGCGCCGACGCTGGTCTGCGTGCACGGCCTGGGCACCGACAGCCTGGCCAGCTTCTACCTGACGATGGCCGCCCCGCTGGCCGCCGCCGGCATCGACGCGGTGTTCTACGACCTGCGCGGGCACGGCAACAGCGGCCGACCCACCCACGGCTACACCGTCGGTGACTTCGTCTCCGACCTCGCCGGCCTGCTGGCCGCCCTGAGCATCGACGAACCGGTGCACCTGGTGGGCAACAGCTTCGGCGGCACGATCGCCTACGCCTTCGCGGCCGCCCACCCGGACCGGGTGGCGAGCATCGTCACGATCGAGGCCGAGCCGCCGACGCAGCCGTGGGCCGACCGGGTGGGGCTCATGCTGGAGAACACCCGGCGCGACCTCGGCCGCGAGGACACCTACGCCTGGCTGCAGAAGACCTTCGGCTCCCACTACGTCCGGCTGTCCCGGCTGGCCTACCGGCGCCTGCAGGAGACATCGATGGCCGACGAGATCCCGGAGGGCCCGCTGCTCGACCTGGAGGACCTGGCCCGCCTCCACCACCCGGTGCTGAGCATCCTGGGCAGCGACGGCTTCCAGGCGGAGGACCCCTACCTGTTACAGAGTGTTTTGCCTGACTGTCACACGGTGATAGTGCCGGATCAGGACCATTCGGTGCTCGTCGAGTCGCACCGGCGGGTCCGCGACCTGACGATCGACTGGGTGCACCGGCATCAGGCGGTGGGCGTCCCCTCCGGCGAGGGGGCGTGAGCACCTTCCTGTTCGTGGTGCCGCCGCTGGCCGGGCACATCACCCCGCTGGTCGCCGTGGCCGACCGGCTGCGCGACCGCGGCCACCGGGTGGTCTGGTCGGGCGAGGAGTCGATCGTGCGGCGGCTGGCCGGACCGGACGCCGAGATCCATCCGTGCCTCGCGGGGCCGGTCGACGTCGACGTGCGCGGCGCCGAGCTGCGCGGCTATGCCGGGGTTCGTTTCCTGTGGGAGGAGTTCCTCGTCCCGCTGGCCGAAGCGACCTATCCGGCGGTCGTCGAGGCGGCCGTCCGGTCGGCCGCGGACGTGCTGGTCTGCGACATGCAGGCGCTGGCCGGGCCGCTCGCGGCGGCCCGNCTGGGCCGGCCGTGGGCGACGTCGGCGACGACGTCGGGCCCGCTGCGGGACACCTTCGCCGCCACCCCGAAGGTCCAGCGGTGGTTCGACGACCTGCTCGACGGACTCGTCGCCCGCACCGCCGACACAGTCCGGCCCGACCCGTCCGCGGCCGGCGGGCCGCCCACGCCGCGCGCCCTGCGGCTGTCCCCCCATCTCGTCCTCGCGTTCACCACGGAGGCACTGGCCGGGCCGCCCGGCGGCGACTCGCTCATCGGCCCGGACGGCCCGCCGACCGCCTGGGTCGGCCCGTCGCTGCCATCGCCACGTCCCGACCCCCTGGAAGGCGACCCCGGCGGGCCGGAACCGGGCGGGCCGAAATCGGGCCGGGCGGAACCGGGCCGGGCGGCAACGGGCAGGGCTGAACCGGGCAGGGCGGCAACGGGCGGCGCGGCGGCGGGCGAGGCGTTCCCGTGGGGGCGGCTCGATCCGGCACGCCGGCTCGTGGTGATCAGCTTCGGGACCGTCAACGGCCGGGTGAGCGGGGAGTTCCTGCGGACGTGCGCGGCGGCGCTGCGCGCGCTCGGCGACGGCGTGCAGGCTGTCATCGCCGACCCGTTGGATGCCGTCGATCCGGCCGCCGTGCCGGACGGCGGCATCGCCGCGCGGTTCCTGCCGCTGGTCGACCTGCTGCCGCGGGCGGCGGCGGTCGTCTGCCACGCCGGGCACAACACGGTCTGCGAGGCGCTCGGACACGGCGTGCCGCTGGTCGTCGCGCCGATCCGAGACGACCAGCCGGTCATCGCCCAGCAGGTGGTGGAGGCGGGTGCGGGAATCCGGCTGCGCTTCGCCCGGGCCACGCCGGCGATCGTGGCGTCGGCCGTCCGCGATGTTCTCGACGATCCCCGCTACCGGTCGGCCGCGGCCCGTGTCGGCGCCTCGTTCCGGGCGGCGGGGGGCGCCGCGGCCGCGGCCGAGCACCTGCAGCGCCTCGCCGCAGCGCGCAGCCCGGTCCGATGAGCCGCGCCCGCCGCGCCGCCGCGCCGCGCCGCCCGCCGCTGCCGGCCGGACGGTTCGTGCTCCACTTCACCGCGGGCTCGCGCCGCGTCCTGCTCGCCGGTGGGGTGCTCACCCTGCTCGGCACGTCGATGTCGCTGGCCCAGCCGATCATCGCCCAGCACATCCTGGCCCGGCTCACCGCCGACCAGCCGGTCGGGCGGCTGCTCGTCGTCCTGACCGTCGCCGTCCTGGTCGGCACGGCTGTGTCCGCCGCCGGGTTCTTCCTCATCGAGTCGGTCGGGGAGACCCTGGTGCGGACCGTCCGCATCCGCCTGGTGGAACGCATCCTGCGGCTGCGGCTGGCCGCGACCGACGAGATCAAGCCCGGTGATCTGATGTCGCGGCTCGTCGGCGACACGACGCTGCTGCGCCAGGTCACGACCCAGGCCCTGGTGACGAGCTGCACGGCGACGATCGCCCTGGTCGGGGCGCTGGTGATGATGGCGCTCATCGACGTCGTCCTGCTCGGCGTCACGCTGTCGTCGGTCGTGCTGATGAGTGCCAGCGTGCGCTGGTCGGCATCGCGGATCGGGAAGGCCACCGGCGAGGCACAGGCCGCCGTCGGCTACATGGCCACCCTGCTCGACCGCGACCTCGGCGCCCTGCGCACCGTCAAGGCCTCCGGGGCCGAGGATCACGAGATCGGCCTGCTCGCCGACGCGGCGCAGACGGCGTTCCGTCGGGGGCTGCGCGTCGCCGCCTGGCAGGCGGGCACCGGGGCGAGCGCCGGCATGCTCATGCAGGCGTCGTTCCTGGGGGTGCTCGGCGTCGGCGGCGCCCGGGTCGCCGCCGGGGACCTGCCGATCTCCGACCTGATCGCGTTCCTGCTGTACATGTTCTTCCTGACCCAGCCGGTGACCACCCTGGTCGGTGCCTGGGGCCAGTTCAAGGCCGGCGGGGCGGCCGCGGAACGGATCTCCGCGGTGCTGCGCCTGGCCGCCGAACCCACCGCGGACCGGGGACGCACCACCCCCGGCCGCCGCACCACCCCCAGCCGCCGCACCGCCCGCGGCCGCCGCAGCACCGCCGCCCACCGCGACCCAGTGGGCCAGCGTGATCCAGCCGGCCAGCGTGATCCTGCCGCCAGCGGTCCCATGTTCAGGCGCGGGCCGGCCGTCGTCCGCCGCACCGCGCTGACCAGGCGCCCCGCGTCGACCACGAGCACCGCNCCGAACGGCCGGGCCACCAGCGCGGCGGTGGCCTTCGACGAGGTCGAGTTCGCCTACCGGCAGGACCTGCCCCCGGTGCACCGGGGGGTGTCGTTCACCGTCCCACCCGGCGGGATGACCGCCATCGTCGGCCCGTCGGGCGCCGGCAAGTCGAGCATCTTCCTGCTGCTCGAACGGTTCTACGACGCCACCGCCGGCCGGATCCTCGTCGACGGCCGCGACGTGCGGGACTGGCCGCTGGCGCAGCTTCGCCGCTCGATCGGCTACGTCGAGCAGGAGGCTCCGGTGCTCGCCGGCTCCCTGCGCGAGAACCTCACCCTCGGCCTGACCGGCGTCGACGACCAGGCCCTGTACGAGGCGCTGCGCCTGGCCCGACTGGAGCTGTTCGTGGCGGCGCTGCCCGGTGGGCTCGACGGCTGGATCGGCCACCGTGGCGGCACCCTGTCCGGCGGTGAACGCCAGCGCATCGCGATCGCCCGCGCCCTGCTGCGCCGGCCCCGGCTGCTGCTGCTCGACGAGGCGACCTCGGCGCTCGACGCCGGCAACGAGCTCGCGCTGCGCGACACCGTCGCCGCCGCGGCGAGCACGACGACGGTGATGGTCGTCGCCCACCGGCTGTCCACCGTCGTCGGCGCCCGGCAGATCATCGTCATGGAGGCGGGCCGGGTGCGCGCCGTCGGCAGCCACGCGCAGCTGCTGGAGACCGACCCGCTCTACCGCGATCTGGCAACCACCCAGCTCCTCGTCCCCACCGGCTGACGCCCACCCGACGGGACGATCACGCCGACGAGGGCGGGGGGAGCCCGCCGGCGCCGCCGGACTCCCCCTGTTCGGCTGTTGCCGCTGCCGACGACGGCGGACACTGGCTGGCGGAGGTGGTGCACGATGTCCGTCCAGCTCAACCACACCATCGTCGTCGCCCGAGACCGGCGTGAATCCGGCGAGACCTACCACCACAACGGCGGCCGCGGCGTGTACTTCCCCGACCCTTCCGGCCATTTCCTGGAGATCCTCACCCCCACCGCCGAATGAGCCGCCCACGCGCGATCCCGCTCGCCTTCTACGGCACCGTCGTCGCCGACGATGACGGGTCCACCCGCTCATCGCCGGGGAACGCCGGCGGCCTCTGCGGGACCGGGCCCGACGCGTGACCTCGCCCGCGTCGATCCGCTCGACCTGCTGGACTCGGCCGTTGGGTCGGCGCGGTCTGACCGTGACGCCGGGCCGGTGACAGATCCGGCTTTTCCCCGCCGCTCGCGCAGACCCAGGGGCTACCATCGGCACGGTGTGACATCGGGTGTGAACGGAGAGCAGTCATGGGCTGGGGTGGCAGCAAGCACACCGACAAGCGCGGCAACACCGGCGGAGGCAGCAGCACCGGCCGCAGCGGACAGAAAAGGGGTGGCTCGGGCCACACGGGCGACCCTGCGGACAGCGTCGACCGCGGAACGCTGACCTGCCCGAAGTGCCTCGGGAGCGGAATGGTCGGCAACCCGGCGGCAGAGCAGGACGCCGGTGAGGAGTTCGACGGCGCCAGTCAGATCAGGTGCCCGCGTTGCAGCGGCACAGGCCAAGTGAATGCGAAATGAGCGAGCCGCCGGAGGACGGCCCGACCGGGCCCGCCCCCGAGGTGCACGCTCTCATCCCGTCATGCGGGCCCTGCCGGCGAGCACGGGCGCAGCACCTGCGCAGGTCTGCCCGGGGATCGGCGGCTAGGGAGGACCTGCCGGAGGTAACGTTGCAGCCGCCGGTGACGCGCTGCCCGCATATCCCAGCCGTGTGGGCGCCCGGGTTCGGGCCGGATGCCGAGCCGCCGGAGGACTCCGGGTGGGAGACGCGGCCCGACGGACCGGTGTGACGACGCCGGAGGAGCGCCGCCAGAGTTCGGTCCGGCGGGGAGTTGAACGCCCTCGCCTCGGGTGCTCGGTCAGGGCTCGGTGTGAGTTCCACCTTGGTCGCGGCNCAGCGGGTACTCGGGCGGGAGCTGCACGACGACGACGGGGATGGATGTGGTCACCCGACAAGAAATACCCCCACAACGGCGGTCGCAGCACGTACTTCCACGACCCGTCCGGCCGTTGTCGGAGATCCTCACCCACTCATGAAACCCTGAAGCCGGCCCGGGAGTGCAAAGGATCTCTTTACCTACGATTCACGATGTTCCAGGCCATCTACGCGGGCGGTGTCGCCAGCTCGACCAACGACAGCCGCTTCCGTCGGGTCGACCCGGCGACCTACCACTGATCAGCACCACCCACAATTCCTTCCGGGGGAAGACGGATGAGCCGGCCGCGCGCGATCCTGCTCGACTTCTACGGCACCGTCGTCGCCGAGGACGACGACGTGGTGGCCGCGGTCTGCCGCAGCATCGAGCAGACCGCGACGGCTCGCGTGCGCAACCCGGCGACGATCGGCCGGTACTGGTCGGACGCCTTCGCCCGGTTGTGCGCCGCCGCGACGGGCCCCGCGTTCGCCACCCAGCGAGAGCTGGAACGCCGGTCATTGCGGGAGACGATCCGGCATTTCGGCTCGGACGCCGACGAGGAATCGCTCAGCCGGCGGCTGTTCGACTACTGGCGTCGGCCGGCGCTCCTGCCCGGCGCCGCCGCCTTCCTGGCCGAGATCGAACTGCCGGTCTGCCTTGTCTCCGACATCGACCGTGCCGATCTCGACGCCGCGCTCGACGCCCACGGGCTCCGAGTGGACGCGATCGTCACAAGCGAGCAGGCACGGGCCTACAAGCCGCGACCGGAACCGTTCCGGCTCGCCCTCGACCACCTGGCACACGGCCACCCCGGACCCGACCAACCCGGACCCGGCCAGCCCTGCCTCGCTCCGGGCGAGGTCTGGCACGTCGGCGATTCCCTGACCTGCGACGTGGCCGGCGCCAACGCGCTCGGCATTCCCGTCGTCTGGATGAACCGCAAGCACCGGCAACGGCCGGCAGGGGCGTCGCTCGTCGCCGAGGTCGGGGACCTCACGAAGGTCCTGGAACTGGTCCGGCAAGCCTGACCGCGACGGCCGCCCGGGCGCCACGCGTCCACCACCGGTCCACGGCCCAGCCGTCGTCCCCCGCGCGGACCACCCGTCACCCGGCGGTGGCCTCGCTGCCGGCGACGGGACTGCCGAGGGCGGGGCCACCGGCGACGGAAATGGCGGGGGCAGAACTGCCGGCGCCGGGGATCACGGGATCGGGACGGGCACCGACGGTGAGCGTGGGGACGGGACTTGCGGGGACCGGACTGGCGGGGACGGGGACGGCGGGATCGGATCCGGCAGGGACGGGACCTTCCGGGGTGGGACTGGCGGGGGTGGGACTGGCGGGGGTGGGGCGGGCGGAGACGGTCAGGCGGGCGGCGCGGGTGAGGACGTAGCCGAAGATCGACATGTGGGACGTCGGAAAGAGGCGGGCGACGGCGTCGATCGTCCTCGCCTGACGCGTGATGATCACGCGGGCTCGGCGGGCCTCGACCGCGGCGAGGATCTCCCGGGCGGCGGCGTCCGCCGGGTAGCTGAGCATCTTCGCGAAGTCCCGCCGGCCCGCCTCGGCCTCGTCGCTCGGCACGTCACGCGCCACCCGCGCGGTCTCAGCGAGCCGGGTGCGGACTCCCCCGGGGTACACGGCCGTGACGCCGACGCGGCCGGCCAGCTCGTGGCGCAGCGCTTCGGTGAAGCCGCGCACGGCGAACTTGCTCGCCGAGTAGGCCGTCTGGCCGGGGGGTCCGATGAGCCCGAACAGGCTCGAGACGTTGACGATGTGGCTGCCCGGGCTGGCGAGCAGGGCCGGCAGCAGCAGGCGGGTGAGCCGCACGGGCGCGCGGAAGTTGACGGCCATCACCCAGTCGAACTCCTCCAGCGTGAGGTGTTCGAAGCCGCCGCCGAACGCGACGCCGGCGTTGTTGACCAGCAGGGTCACCTCGGGATGGTCGGCCAGGACGCGGGCCGCCGCGGTGTCGACGGCGTCGGCGTCGGCGAGGTCGACGGTCAGGGCGTCGACCGGCAGCCGTGGGTGGCGGGCACGGATCCTGGCGGCCACGGCCGCGAGGCGCGGTGCGTCGCGGTCGAGCAGGACGAGGTTGCTGCCGCGGCCGGCGAGCGCGTAGGCCATCTCCTCCCCCATGCCACTCGCGGCGCCGGTCACGACGGCGGTTCCGGCGGCGAACCGGTAGGGACGGAGCGGGGACGGCACGGATGGACTCCTTCGACCAGGTTCAACCAGAAACGAGGATGCCCAGTATCCAGAGAGCCCATCGCCCGGCACGGCCAGACCTCGCCCCACGTCTCCCGTCCGGGCGGCGGGGCGGGGCGGGGCGGCGGGGCGGGGCGGCGGGGTAGGCCGGCGCAACGGTCAGCGGAGCAGGACGTCGGCGAGGCGCCGCCACCACGTGGACTCGGGCTCGCCGCCGGTCGCGTCGTTGACCTGGAGCACGACCTGGTCGGCGCCGGCGGAGAGGTACTCGGCCACCCGCTTGCCGATGGTCTCCACGTCCCCCCACACGGTGACCTGGTCGATGAGCCGGTCGCTGAGGTCCGCGACGTCGTCGGTGGTGAAGCCCATCCGGGCCAGGTTGTTGGCGTAGCCGGGGACGGTGGTCAGGAAGCGGATCGCCTCGCGGGCGGCGCCGCGCGCGGCGACCGGGTCGCGGTCGGGGATGACGGTGACGAGCACGGCCAGCGTCCGGTCGGGGCCGANCACGGCGCGGGCGTCGGTGACGTACTGCGGGGTGACGAGGAACGGGTACGCCCCGGCCGCGCGGTCGCGGGCGAGGCGGAGCATGGCCGGGCCGAGGGCGGCGAGGATGCGCCCGGCGGCCGGCACCGCCGGCTGCGCGGCGTCGAGCTCGTCGAGGTAGGCGCCGAGGGTGCCCAGCGGACCCGCGCCGTGCGCGCCGCCGAGGCCGGCGAGGTAGCGGCCGGGATGGTCGGCGGCGAGCGCCGCGTAGGTCGCCGCGACCTCGGCGGCGGGGACCTGGTCGACGGACAGGATGCCGTTGGCGACGAGCAGNCTCCCCGTCCCGCGCACGACCTGCTCGACGAGCCAGACGTTGTTGCCCTGGCCACCGGGCAGCCACAGCGTCGAATAGCCCAGGTCCTCGACCTCGGCGGCCGCCGCGACGGCGGCGGGAACGTCCGGGTTGAAGGCGATCGTCGAACTCGCGATGCCGATGGTGCCGAGAGTGGTCATGACCCCTGCAACCCCCCGTACCGGGAGCCTCTTCCGGGTCGGCGGGCAACCTGCGCGGCGGCCCGAACGACAACGAACCGGACACGCCCGACCAGACCAGACCCGCCGTCACCGGCAGTTACCAGACGACGCCGACCACCAGACGACGCCGACCACCAGACGATGCCGAACGGCAGGACACGATGCGCACCCCGCGACACATCGCCATGATCGGCTGCACCACGCCGAGCCACGTCTACCCCTCGCTCGGCGTCATCGCCGAACTCGTTCGCCGCGGCCACCGGGTCAGCTACGCCATCGGCGACCGGCTCGCCGGGCTGGTGGAGCCCACCGGCGCGCGGCCCGTCACCCACCCCTCGACGCTGCCCGCCGAGGACGGTGACTGGCCGGACAACCCGGCCGCGGAACTCGCCACCCGGATGTTCCTGACCGAGGGGATCGCCACCCTCCCCCCACTCGTCCGCCACTTCGACGACGACCGGCCGGACCTGCTGATCCACGACGTCGCCGCGCAGGCGGGCCCGGTGCTCGCCGCCCAGTGGAACGTCCCCGCGGTGCTGCTGTCCCCGACCTGGGTGCCGTGGGACGGCTTCGAGCAGGACAACGCCGAGGCCCTGGCGGCGCTGCGCACCTCCGTGCCGGGCAAGGAGTACCACGCGGCGTTCAGTGCCTGGCNGCACGACAACGGCCTCGACCGCGACCCCTGGGAGTGGCTGGGCGCCGACCGGCCCGTCGTCTCGCTGATCCCCCCGGTGCTGCAGCCGCACCTGAACCGGGTCCGGCCGGGCGTGCGGTTCGTCGGCCCCTGCCTGGACCCCGCGCGCCTCGCCGAACGGACCTGGACGGCGCCGCCGGACGCCGGCCGGGTGCTGCTGGTGTCCCTCGGCACCGTCTACAACGACCGGCCCGACATCTACCGGGCCGCCGCCGAGGCGTTCGCCGACACCGACTGGCATGTGGTCATGGCGCTCGGCCGGCGCGTCGACCCCGCCGCGCTCGGCCCGCTGCCCGCGAACGTCGAGGCCCACCGCAGCGTCCCCCAGCTCGCCGTGCTCGCCGCGGCGTCAGCGTTCGTCACCCACGCGGGGATGGGAAGCTGCGTGGAGGCGTTGTGGTTCGGCGTGCCGACGGTCGCGATCCCGCTGGCCGCCGAGCAGTTCGGCAACGCCGCGATCCTCGGCGCCCTCGGCGTCGGTGAGCAGCTCGCCGCCGATCGGGTCAACCCGCAGCTCCTGCGCGCCGCCGTCGAGTCCGTCGCCGCCGACGCCGGGATCGCCGGGCGGCTGGCGGGGGTCGCGTCCGTGCTGCGCGCCCACGGCGGGATCGAGGCCGCCGCCGACGCGGTCGAGTCGTTCCTGCCCTGACAGGCCGAGTCAGCCGACCGCGAGGAGTTCCACCTCGAAGCGGAGGTCGGAGTTGGGCGGGATGACCGGCGGGAAGCCGCGGGGGCCGTACCCGTAGTCGGGAGTGACGGTGAGCACCGCCTTCTCGCCGACCGAGAGCTGGGGGATCCCCTCGTCCCACCCCTTGATGACCTTGCCGACGCCGATCTCGGTGGTGAACGGCACCCCCCTGTCCCGGGACGAGTCGAACTGCTTGCCGTCGAGCAGGGTGCCGACGTAGTGCACCGTCACCGTGTCTCCGGCCTTGGGGAAGGTCTTGCCGTCCCCCGGCACCACGGTCTCCTTCGATACGCCCATGCCCCCAGTATGTCAGCCGCAGCCGCCGCCCCGTGTCGTGTCCGGCGGCGGCTGCGGCGAAGCAGCCCGCCGGGCCGGCGGGCCGGCGGGCTGTGAGATCGTGCGCGGATGCCCGCCGAACCTGCGCTGATCCTGTGGGATGTCGACCACACGCTGGTGTCGTTCGCGGGGCTCGGCCGCGAGCTCCACGCCCGGGCCTTCCAGGAGATCATCGGCCGGCCCGCGGCGCAGGTCGCCGACCTCGCCGGTCGCACCGACCGGGCCATCGTCATCGACACCCTGCGGCGCAACGGAATCGACCGGCCGGAGTCGCTGCTGCCGGCGTTCTACGCGGCGCTGCCGGCCGCGGCCGTCGCACTCGACGATCGGATGCGCCGGACCGGCCGGGTCCTGCCCGGCGCCCGGGCGGCCGTCGAAAGCCTGGTCGGGGACGGCGTCGTGCAGTCGGTGGTGACCGGGAACCTGCCGTCCCTCGCCCGGCTCAAGCTCGCCTGCTGCGAGCTGACCGACCTGCTCGACCTGACCGTCGGCGGCTACGGCGACGACGACAGCGACCGGGCCGTGCTGGTCGCCCTGGCCGTCAAGCGGGCGGAGGCCGCCTACGGAGTGACCTTCGCCCCGGCCCGCGTCGTCGTCATCGGCGACACGGTGCACGACGTCCGCGGCGCGCGCGACGCCGGGGTGCGGGCGGTCGGGGTCGCCACCGGCGCGACCACCGCACCGGCCCTCGCGGCCGCCGGCGCGGACGCGGTCCTGGCCGACCTGACCGACCCGGCCGCCCTGCACGCCGCCGTCCACGGCGACACCGTCACCTGACGACCCCGGCGCCGGCGCCGCGTCGGCAACCCCGAGCTCGGCGACCCCTGAACAGTAAAGGCGCAGGTCAGCGGAGCACTATCCGTCGTATCTCGCTGAATCTCGGTTGCGTCCAGCTTCTCAGNCGCGCTCGAGGCACAACGAGCTGCGCGACCAGCCCGCGGAAAAGACAGGGCCCATCGCTTCCGTCGCTTCCATCGCTTCCATTCCAGCCATGACGACGGGGTCGTAGCTGGCGCCCGTACCGCTTCCCGGTGCCGCACCAGCGTCCACCGAATCGATCCTTCACCACGCAAAACTTCTCTTAGCAGGGCAATGCCGCCGATTACGTCAGCACGTTCCGGACTCGCACTTCAGACTGCTTGACAAGGACAATTCTTCGGACCTATCGTCATGCTTACCGATCACGTCAGTACAAGACTGCCTGTACACCTTCCCTGCAGGTGCAATTCTGTGCCAGGTACGTTCCGGAGACACGGTGACTGCGTTGCATGGCATCTTCCCGGGCGGGATCGAGATCCCGCCCGGGAAGTATTCTCCGGCCGGCCGGTTCGGCCACCTGTTCCCGGACCTGCCCGCCCGCCCGGCGATCGGGATTCCACTGGCCGAGCAGCACGGCCGGCCCGGCGGGAAGACGGACGCGGGCACTCTCGGCATCGTCGGCCGGCCCCACGCCACGGGCGTCGCGCCAGGTCCGCGCAGGACGGTGATGCCATCACCATACCCAGAGGGGAGTTTTCGTGTCACGTAGAAGGACGATTCGCGAGACCGTCGAGAACGGTATCAACGATCTCGACGAGCTGCAGGCCTCTCTGCTTACCGCCATCCAGTTGGAGTTCTCGACCATTCCGCCGTATCTGTGCGCCCAGTGGTCGATCACGAGTGCCGACCCAAGCGGCGTGGCGGGCCTGATCGAGCAGGTGGCGACACAGGAAATGCTACATTTCGGCCTGTCCTGCAACATGTACACCGCCACCGGAGCATCACTCAAGGGCGAGATCGCCGCGCCGGACTTCGTTCCCGTCTATCCGGCTACGGGACTGCCCGGCGGCGTCCATCCCGAGCTGGTTGTCGCGCTGGCACCGCTGAGCGAGCAGGCCCTGCAGACGTTCATGGCCATCGAGTACCCGGAGGCGGATCCCGTCGTGCCGGCGCCGGATCTGCCGCCGCCACCCCCGCCGCCGGCCGGGCCGACAATCGGACAGTTCTATGCCGCGATCGCCGCCGGCTTCAACGCTGTGTTCCCCGACGGCTCGCTGCCGACACACCCGGCGCCGAACCAGGTGACCGCCACCAGAATAGGCGACGACACGCTGTTCGCCGTCAACACGGTCGCGGACGCCCTGACGGCCATCAACGAGATCACCNCGCAGGGCGAGGGCGCCAGCACATCGCCCGACGAGGGCACGTTTGATCCAGGTAGACTCGCGCACTACTACACGTTCGCGGAGATCTACTACGGTAAGACCGTGGTACCGTCGGGCGATCATTTCGAATACGCGGGCACTCCCATCGAGATGCCCGCGGTCCATAATTTCTCGGCACAACCGTCACCCGGACCCGATCAGCAGACCTTCATCAAGACGTTCACAGCATTGATGACCAATCTGGAAAAATGCTGGAGGAATGACTTCTCCATCGAAACCGCCATCTCCNACATGTTCGACCTGACCAAGGCTGGCGTCTTTCTGATCGAGGCCGGGATCACCCCTCAGTTCACTATCGCGTAACTGTCCGGCGAGGCTGGGCTCAGGCTGGCGCCGGAGTGCACATTCGGTTGACCGGGGTGGCTCAGACCCTGGGTCCACTCGCCGATCTCGCCGGCACCTGGATCAGGGCCGGGTGCACGCTGATCTCACTTCTGGATTTCGATCCGAATCCGCCGAGCACCGGGCCGAGGGCATTCCGACTGAAGCCGAACTCCACCGTGGAGCACCTGGAGTTCATCCCCATCGGCGGCACGGTTTCCAACCGCGGTTCGACCGACCAGCTCGACATCAGGCGGCCAGCTCGACATCAGGATCTTCGGGTTGCGCTACCTTCAGCGGATCGCCCAGGGCGCGATCCCGCACGGCACCTCCGTACTGGCGCCGGGAACCCCCCTGACAGTCTCCTCGGGCCCGACGATCGACCTTGTCAGCTCTCGACCCAGGAGGAAGGCCGGCACCCACCCTTCGGTCTCGGCTATCTGGATCCCTTCGAACGACCAGACCTGCCACCAGGCTTCCAGCCGAGCTTCGTCGACGACCTGAACACCGCCCTCTCGGAATCGACTGGCCGCACATCTCGGTCGCGACGCTGACCAAGCGGAAGGCCTTCTCGACCTGCGCGCGAGCCAGCTCAAGATCCTTCGTCGGCGGGTCACCCCGCGGGCGCGGCCGGGCGGCGGCGCAGGGTGTCCCAGACGGCAAGGGCGACGGCGGCGAGGCCGAAGATGGCGCCGGTGATGCTGACGGCGGTCCAGCCGCCGTGGCTTTGGCTTCCTCCTCCTCGTGAACGAGGGGGACTCCCGGTGGGGATCATGCCGCCTTCCCGGGTGGTTGACGCTTCACCGTCCCCGGCAACCCGGAGATCTCCACGTCCATGGACGACAGTCCAGCCGCCCTGATGTTCAGACTTGCGTTGGTATCCGCGTTCCCCGACCAGCCACACGACGTGCACAGGAATGTTGCCTGGTCGGGGCGGGACACCCGGTCGACGACCCCGCAGACGTGACAGCGCTGCGACGTGTACGGCGCCGGAACCCTCACCAGCACCCCACCCACGCGGGCCGTCTTGTAGGCGAGATGCGCGCCGACGCGTCCCCATGCGGCGTTCAGAACCGACCGGTTCAGCC
>NZ_LJJX01000061.1:0-35375 GCF_001421075.1 Frankia sp. CpI1-P
AGTTTCGGTGCGGGGAACTACTCGATGTGTGGGCGGGCGTATTCGCCGCGGTTTCTGTGGATGTGGCCGAACGCGCGGATCTCGGTGATGGGTGGGGAGCAGGCCGCGGCGGTGCTCGCCACCGTCCGCCGGGATCAGGTCGCGGCGGCGGGCGCCGACTGGAGCGACGCGGACGAGGCCGCGTTCCGCGGGCCCATCCTGGACCGTTACGCGGAGCAGGGCAGCCCCTACTACTCGACGGCCCGGCTCTGGGACGACGGGGTCATCGACCCGGCCGATACCCGTATGGTGCTGGGCCTGGGGCTGTCGGTGGCCGCGAACGCCCCGATGGAACCGGTCCGCTACGGCGTGTTCCGGATGTGAACGGGTAGGCGAGGACGCGGTCGGCCGGTGGCGAGGGGAGTACAGACGTGAGGATCAAGGGTGTCAGCCGCTGACCCGTCGACCTGGAACCATCCGGGAGCCGTCGCGACCGGTCCGGCCCCCGCGCAGCGCCGCACCGGACCGGGCCTGTCCAGCCGGGGCGCCGGGCTGCCGGGTCTGGCGTTCTCGTCCGTGCTCGTCGCCAACCGCGGCGAGATCGCCGTCCGGATCATCCGCACCCTGCGTGATCTCGGCATCCGCTCGATCGCCGTCTACTCCGACGCGGACGCCGGCGCCCGCCACGTCCGCGAGGCCGACGTCGCGGTGCGCCTGGGGCCCACGCCGGCCCGGGAGAGCTACCTGGACATCGACGCGATCGTCGAGGCTGCGCAGATCTGCGGGGCCCAGGCCGTCCATCCCGGCTACGGCTTTCTCGCCGAGAACGCCGCCTTCGTCCGGGCCTGCGAGGCCGCCGGGCTGTTCTTCATCGGACCGTCGGTCGCCGCTGTCGAGGTGATGGGCGACAAGATCGTCGCGCGGCGGACCGTCGCCGAGGTCGGCGTGGCCGTGGTGCCGGGGCGGTCGTCGCCCGCAATGAGTGACGCTGCCCTCACGGAGGCCGCGGGCCAGCTCGGCTACCCGGTCCTGGTCAAGCCGTCGGCCGGCGGCGGCGGCAAGGGCATGCGGGTCGTGCGCGCACCGGGGGAGATGGCCGCCGCCCTTGCCTCGGCCCGCCGAGAGGCCGCCGCCGCCTTCGGTGACGACACCCTGTTCGTGGAGCGGTTCATCGTCCGTCCCCGCCATGTCGAGGTGCAGGTCCTCGCCGACACGCACGGCACCGTGCTGCATCTGGGGGAACGCGAGTGCAGCCTGCAGCGGCGCCACCAGAAGATCATCGAGGAGGCGCCCTCGCCGCTGCTCGACGCGCGTACCCGGGAACGGCTCGGTGCCGCGGCGGTCGCGGTGGCCGGCGCCGTCGGCTACGTCGGAGCCGGCACGGTCGAGTTCATCCTGTCCGCCGACGCGCCCGACGAGTTCTACTTCATGGAGATGAACACCCGCCTGCAGGTGGAGCACGCGGTAACCGAACTGGTCACCGGGGTGGATCTGGTCGCCGAGCAGATCCGGATCGCGGCCGGCGAGCCGCTGCGCTTCGGCCAGGCCGACGTCCGCCTCACCGGCCACGCCGTGGAGGCCCGCGTCTACGCGGAGGACCCCGCGCGCGGCTTCCTGCCGACCGGCGGGCAGGTCCTCGCCTTCCGCGAGCCCGCGGGGCCCGCCATCCGCGTCGACGCCGGCATCGCCGCCGGTGACACCGTCGGCACCGCCTACGATCCGATGCTCGCCAAGATCGTTGCCTGGGGGCCCGACCGGCCGGCCGCGATCGCCCGGCTCGACGCCGCGCTCGCCGCCACCGTGCTGCTCGGCGTGACCACCAACATCGGCTTCCTGCGCGCGCTGCTCGGTCATCCTGACGTCGTCGCCGGCCGGCTCGACACCGGTCTGGTCGAACGCGACCTCGCCGCGCTCACCGCCGACGAGCTGCCCGGCGAGGCCATCCTCGGCTATGCCCTGGCCCGGCTGCTCGCGCTGCAGCCGGTCGGCCCGCTCGTCGACCCCTGGGACATCCCCTCCGGTTGGCGTCCCGGTGAGCCCGCGTGGCTGAGCTGGGACGTGCTCATTCCGGGCGGCGGCTCCGACTCGGGGGGCGGGTCCGGCCCGGGCGGCGGGTCCGGCCCGGTAGGGGGCGCCACTCCTGACTACCGCTCCGGCGACGTCCTGGCGGGCGGCGGTTCCGTCGATGGTGGCTCCGCCGGGCGCGATGCCGCCGGGAGTACCGCCGCCGGTCTTGGCCCCGCCGCCGGGGAGACCGCCGGGAGGGGATCGCCCGGTGGCGATCTGGTCGGCATCGGCGGCATCGGCACCGACGGCACCGGCGGCACCGGCGGCACCGGCGTCGACGGCGCCGCGCCGCGACCCGACGCAGGCCCGGTGCCAGGCGGATCCGGGCTGGCCGCCCCGGTGGGGGAGGGCGATCCGGCGGTGTCGACGCCGGCAGGCGGCGCCGCGCTCGGGCCGCGGGCGGCGACCGTGCGGGTCAGCGCCCGCGGCACGCCGGCCGCCGCGCGGGTCCGCCTCGCCGACGGGCCACCGGTCGCCGCGTCGGTCCGCCAGATCGGCGACGATCTGCTGGTCACGATCGGCTCGGTCACCACCCGGTGGGCGTTCGCATGGGCGGCCACCGAGGGCGAGCACGACCCGGCGAAGCCCCCGCGCTCTGCGCCGGCAGCGGCCGGGGGCCGCCGCTCGATCGCAGCCACGGGCGGATCGTCCCCCGCCGGCGAGCTGCTCTGGCTGGGGCGGGAGGGGCGGGCCTGGGAGTTGGCCGAAGCGGTTCCCGTGGCCGGAGCGGAGGTGGCCTCGGCCACGGGCGGCCAGGCGCGCAGCCCGATGCCCGGCACGGTGATCGCCGTCCTCGTCGAGCCGGGTATGTCCGTCACCGACGGGCAGTCGCTGGTCGTCGTCGAGGCGATGAAGATGGAGCATCCCGTCTCGGCGCCGGCCGCCGGCGTCGTCGCCAAGGTGCTGGTCCGCCCCGGCGACCTCGTGGCCCTCGACCAGGTTCTGGCGGTCGTCTCGCCGTCGCCGGATTCCCCCGACCCGACCATCGCGGTTCCCTGACCGCCGGGGTTGGGCGGAAGCGTGGCGCGGTTGCGTAGCCACGAGGAGGTGTGCGGGGGAGCGGAGCCACGTGGGTTCTTCTGAGGCGTTGCACTAGCTTGCCCGGCGCCCGGTATCTCCGTCACCGTTGCGCAGAGCCGTCATCNGGTCGACGAGCGTCGCGCGGGCCTCATCCTCACCGAGCCCGACGAGGTCCACCGATGCGACGAGGCCCAGCCAGTCCGGCGGATCGCAGGGCTCGACCCGGATGGTGACCAGCCGGCCGCCGCGGGCCGCGGTCGCCGCCGGAAAGGCCTCCTGCCACTCGGCGCTGCCCTGCAGCTCGCGCAGATAGGCGGGGGAGAGCACGACGAGCGTCCGCGGCACCTGGGCGACCGCGTCCGCCAGGGAGATGGCCGTCTGCGGTCCGACGGATTCGTCGGCGCCGTCGGGGCTGCCGTGGTCGTCAAGATCATGGTCGTCAAGATCATGGTCGTCGGGGTTGTGATCGGGGTACGGCAGGACTCGCCAGCCGGCTGCCTCGAGATGCCAGCCGATCCAGTCCGCCCACACGGCATCGGCCCGGGCATGGAAGAGAAGCAGGTCGACCGCGGAGCCGTTCACTGCGGAGCCGTTCACCGAGGGGCCGTTCACCGAGGGGCCGTTGACACGCGCGCCGCCCGCGATGCCGTCCACGCTTCGTGGGGATGCTCGGAACCCGCCGGTTGTGCCGCCCGCGGGCCTGCCGTTCGCGCTGTCGGCGACCGGAGGATCGGGGGATGGCGGGCCGGCTCCGTCCGCATCGGCCCGCAGCAAGCCGTGCTGCTCGCGGTCGCCGTTCTCCGGGGCGGGCTGCGCCTGGCCCTGCTGGTCGAGTTCGTGCTGGTCGAGGCCCTGCTGGTCGAGGAAGGCGGCGGCGGCGTTCGCGGCGAGGCGCAGGAACCAGCCTCGGTCCTCCTCGCGGGTCGACGCCCGGCCGAGGCAGGTCAGGGCGCAGGCCAGCAGCGACAGCGGTACCTGGTCGCGCCACTGCTCGACCAGGTCGGCCGCGCGTGCCCACTCCTGCCCGGCGGAGCGGACCTGGTCGATGAACAGCCACAGCCACTGGGGCAGGAGTGCCCCGTCGAGGTCCGGGTCGAGCAGCACGTCGATCGTGGCGGTGCGCTGGGCCGGAGAGAGCTCGACCAGCGTCCGGGCGAGGACGTGTAGCACGAGGTGGGTGGGATCGCGGGTGAGCACGGCGTCGGNGGCGTAGCGCGACAGGTCGATGAGCTGGAAGGCCGCGCTCGCGTCGCGCAGATCGGTCGGGATGAGGATGTTCTCGACGTGCAGGTCCCCGTGGGCGCGCCCGACGAACGTGGGCAGCCGCACGCCGGCGGTCCGGCGGGCGTCCAGGACCAGCGCGAACGGGTTGGGCAGGGGATGGTCCTCCTCCTCGACGGTGATGGTGCGCCCGGGATGCGCGGCGGCGAGGCGGTGCAGGCGGCTGCCGGGGGCGAGTCGGTCGCCGAGCTGGCGGCCGAGGATGGCCGGCACGTCCATCGAGGGCAACCGGGTCCGCCCCGCCCATTCGCCGAGCACGGATCCGACGACTGCGGTGCTGACGTCGGCGAAGGCGGCGGCGTTGGCGGCCGGTCGGGGGAAGGTGGGCTGCGGGCCCCGGAGGTGGTCCGGCCCCGCCCCGCGGGCCGGGCGGGGCGGATGCAGGACGGCGTCCAGCAGCGTGTGCAGGGTGATCGGGTCGCGCAGGCTGCCGCCGGCCACCCGCTGGAAGACGAACCAGCGTCCGTCGCCGACCGGGATGGGCTGGTGGACGGGCTTGGTGAGGTGCTGCCGGGCGAAGTCCCGGGACTCGGTCAACGCCCGCCGGTGGCGGGCGAACTCGCCGGGTTGGGGATCCTCCGCGGTGCCCGGCGCCTGGTCCAGCTTCATGATCAACTGGCGGGCGCCCTCGTGCGGGTCGTCCGACAGGACGGCGGCGACCCGTGCGGTGGACCGACCGCCGGTGAGCCAGCGGACGAGCCGAAAGGTGGTTTCGGTCTGGGCGCACCACTGGCGCAGCGCGGTCATGGCGGCGTCGTCCAGCTCGGTCTGCAGCGGCTCGTCCAGCCAACGAGAGGACACCATGACTCCTGGGAACACGTGTTCGCGGATTGCGGGATTGCTTCCTGGTGACGCGCCGAGAATACCGCCCGGAATCCCGGTTGCCGCCCGGCGATCGGTGACCTGACTGTTTCGACGCTAATCGCGGACTTGGCCGCTGGCCGTTGTTTCGGTGACAGGTGACAGCGGTGGAAGCCTGGCGTGACGGCGGGGCGACCGCTCGTGCGGTCGCGGCTCGCTTTCCTACCCGCCGTCTACGACGCGTCCGCGGTCGGACGGGACGGTTACCGCCGATCCCTTCCCCGCCGGCCGTCCCCCCGAACTGCCGTTCGCAACATCGGACCATCGCGTACGACGTTGTACGGATTTGCCGTCCGGGTCTTTCCGGTTAGTCCGGCACGCGGTTATCTGGGAGCCGCCGAAGGGTCGCTGCCGCCGCAGCCGCATGATCTGTACCTCCGCGGCACCGGAGGTGGCTGGTCGACGGCCGCACCCTCGGTTCGTCGCCGGAGCGGACCTGCCATCGGGGGGAGGCCCGCTCCGGCGGTCGGCGGGTATCCGCGCGCCGTTGCCGCGGGCCTTCCATCGCGACGTCCGGCCGGGGCATTGCCGCGATGCCCGTAGTTTCCTTCAGCCGCACCCCCGAACCCGACGGACGGTCGGCGGCGCGCATCGTAGCAGTCATCTTACTGCAATACGGCTTGCCCTGCCGCCGCTTCCGGTCAGGCATACACCGGGTGTCACGGCGCGTACTCGCCGCTGTCTGTACGACCTTGTACGGCGATGCGCGACCGCCTTTTATCGGTGTCTCGCATGGGTTTTTCTCAACAGGCTGCGATCGCCCGTGAGCGCAGTGCTCGGGGGACGCGAGAAACGGTCGTGAGGTCGGATGGGAAGCCGTGCCGCCGGACATCCGGCGGGCCGGACGGGGACGGCGCGGCGGCACCGGACCGCGGTCCGCCGCCTGGTCGACGTGTGGGCGCTGACCCGGCCGGGAACCGCGCTCGCGGACGCCGTCCCGTTCGCCGCCGGCGGCCTCGCGGCGGCGGATCCCCGGGTCGGTGCGGTGCTGCTGCTCGTCCTCGCCGGGGTGCTGGTGTCGGTGTTCGGCCGCCTGCTCGACGCCGTCGCCGGGCTCGACGCCGACCGGATCAACCCGGTGCGCCGGGACAGCCCCCTCGTCCAGGGCCGGCTCGCGCCTGGCTGGGTCGCGGGATGGGCGGCGCTGGCCGGGGCGGCGGTGGTGGGCGGCGGCTGGCTGTGGGCGGCCTCCCTCCCCGCCCGGATCGGCTTCGTGGCGGTCATCGGCCTACGGGCCTGGCTGGCCCTGTCCCGATGGCGGGTGGGGGGCGGCCCATCGCTGCGCCGCCTGCTGGCCGCGGCCACGCTCGCCGGCGGGCTGCCGCTGGGCGTCGCCGCCACCGGGGGCGACGTGGGCGTGGGTGCGGGCGTACTCACCGCCGGATTCGGCCTCGCGACGATCGTCGCCGGCTGGACGGTCGCCGACCTGCGTGATCTGCCGACCGACCGGGTCTGCGGGCGACGGACGCCGGCGCTGGCCACCGGCGTGCACCTGCGCCGGCCCCGCGGTTTCGTCCTCCCGCGGCGGTACGTCGCGATCGTGCTCACCGCGCAGGTCGGGATCGTCGCCGTCGTGTCCGTGGCGAGCGGGCTCGCCCTCACCGCCGACGCAGACGGCGCCGCCACGCTGCCGGCCGTGCCCCGAGGGCCCGCTGCGGTCGCCCCGGTGACGCCTGGGCCGCCCGGCGGCCACGTCTCCCTGGCCGGACGGGGGCTTGCCGCGGCCGCGGCCGTCCTCGCCGCGCTGGTCGCCACCGCCGGGCTGATCCGGCTGGTCCGGTCGGGTGCCCCAGGCCTCGATCCGATCCGGTCACCCCGCCCCCGCGGCGGCGGCTTCGTCCTGGCGAACCTGCTCGCCTGCCAGTTGGCGAGCGTCGCCTGGCTGCTGACCGAGCCGGCCGGGCTGCCGCTGTGGGCCCTGCTGCCCGCCCTCGGCGGTTGGGCGGTGGGCCTGCCGCTGCGGCTGCTGGCCGAGCGGGACGGCGTCGGGTTTGCCTCGGTGCGAGCGGTCGGCGCCCCCGGGCTTCCGGCGCTGCCCGCCGGCTCGACCGCGAACGGGTCCGCTCCGGGCGGGTCGCGTCAGGACGACGGCGAGCGGCCGACGAGCCGCTGAAGCCGCTGAAGCCGCCGCGTGGTCCCGTGCTCCGGGCCCAGCACCCGCAGGCTGCGCCGGTACGCGTCCGCCACGTCGGCGCGCAGCGCGGCGAGCCGGCCGAGCTCCTGCTCGATCTCGCCGTGCAGGCCGATCGCCGCCAGCGTGCGGGGATGATCGGGGCCGAGGACGCGGCGGCAGACCGCTACCAGCTCGGCGGCTGTCCCAGCGGCTCGGGCGTGCTCGCCGCGGCGGTGGTCGAGCCGGGCCAGGTGGTAGCGGGTCACCAGGGTCGCGGGATGCTCGGGCCCGAGGGTGTCGACCCGGTCGGTCCAGACGGCGCTCAGCAGGTGTTCCGCCGCGGTCCACTGCTGCTGCTCGACGAGCAGGTCGGCGACGTTGTTGCGGGTGGTGAGGGTGTCGCGGTGACGGTGGCCGAGGACCCGTTCCCGGCTGGTCAGCGTCCGCGTGAGCCACGCGAGCGCCTCGGGGTGGCGGCCCGACTCGCGCAGGGTGCGGCCCAGGTAGTGCTGGGTCGTCAGGGTGTCGGGATGGTCCGCGCCGAGGACCCGGGCCCGGTCGTCGAGGACGGCCCGCAGCCCCTCCTCCGCGTCGCCGGNCCGGCCCTGCGCGGCGCGCACCCGGTACAGGTCATGGGCGGCGGACAGCACGTCGGCGTGATCGTCGCCGAACAGCCGCCGGCCGGTGTCCAGCACCGTTTCGTACCCCGCGGCGGCCTCGGTGAGACGTCCGGTCGCGCGCAGGAAGCGGGCGGCGAGCGTCGCGGGAACCAGCAGCTCCGGCGGCAACCGCCCCTCGGTCAGCGCCGGCAACCCCCACTGGCGCCGGGCGCGCAGCATCGCCAGGCCCGCGTCCGCGTGCCCGGCCAGCATCGTCCAGGCCGGCCAGGTCTCGGGGTCGCGCGGGTCGAGCCGGCGGGCGGCGTGGACCAGCAGGGCGGTGATCGTCTCCAGGTAGTCCTCGACCCGGCCGGAGACGTGCGCGGCCCGACCGAAGCTGTCCCGCACCAGCGGATGCAGCCAGATCCGGTGCGCAGCGCCCGCGTCGCCGGGCGCCGTCGCCGTCGCCGGCATGGGCGCGTCGGCCGGGGCGGCGGGGTTGGTCGGGTCGGCTGAACTGGTCGGGTCGAGGGTGTACTCGATCAGCCCGTGGCCGGCGAGGGCCCGGACCAGCCCCCACAGCTCGGTCGCCGGCAGGTCGCTGAACAGGGGCGAGGCGGTGAGCACCTCGGCGTCGAGGAGCACGTCGACGGGGATCGGATCGCCGCCGAGGCAGGCGAGCAGGGTCAGCAGCGGTTGGGCCCGGACCTGCCCGCGCAGGGCGAGCAGGTTCAGCGAGAGCTCCCAGGTCGGTCCGACGAGCTCGCGTTCCCGGCGGCGTTCGGGCACGTCCGCCGGCGGGTGGGCGTCCGCAGGGGTGTCCGGGGGCTGCGGGCGGGTGCGCGGTGCCGCGGATCGTGGGTCCGCGGCCGCGAAGTCCGGCAGCAGCGACCAGGGCCCACTGGTGCGCAGGAACTGTTCGTACGCCGGGTAGGTCCGGGGGATGACCGAGCCGCCGAAGCCCGGCGGCATCCGCCGCGCCTCGGCGAGGAACTGGCCGGCCAGCGAGAGCGCCAGTGGCAGGCCGCCGAGGCGGCGGCCGAGGCTCTGCGCGGCCTGGGCGGACCCCGGGCCGTCACCCGCCAGGTCCAGCAGTGCCCGGCCGGCGTCGCGGTCGGTGAGGGGAGTCAGCCGGTGTAGGCGTATCCAGGGCGGGGGTCGGCCCCCGGCCGAGCCGAGCGACCAGGCCGCGCCGTCGCGGGTGGTCACTACGACCATCCCCCGCGTTCCGGTGACCGGGCGCAGCCAACCGGTGCCGTCGAGCACGTTGCCCGTGGACGGACCCAGGTCGTCGGCGGGATCGTCGGCGTTGTCGACGACCAGGAGCCACGGCTGGTCGAGGGCGCCGAGCAGGCGCCAGACCAGGTCGGGCAGGCTTGCCCGGCGCAGTTGATGATGGGTGGCGCCGAGCTCGACGGCGAGCGCCCCCATCGCCGCGGGCACCGCGCCGGGACGGGTGGCACTGATCCACCAGGTCCGCACGCCGCGATCGAGCGCGGTCGCGGCGAGGGCGAGAGCCACGGTGCTCTTGCCGATCCCGCCGAGCCCGTGCAGCACGTGCACCCGGCCGCGGACCCGCGTGCCATTGCCCCGCCGGCCCGGCCCGACCGGCTCACCTGACCCACCTGACCCACCTGACCCACCTGGCCCGGCCGGCCTTGCCGGGCCGCTCCCGGCGGTATCGCCGACGGCGGTGGGGAGCAGTCCGGTCAGCAGGGTGATCATCTCACCGCGGCCACGCACGGCCGGCAACCGATCCAGCCGAGCCACGGGGGGCGCGACCGTCAGGGCCGCCACGTTCTCGTCGCCGCGGACCCGGTCGACGGGCGCCCGCGGGGGACCGCCGGAGCCGCGCCGCCGGCTGGCGACGGCGCCGGGACCCCACCCGCCACCAGCGGCGCCCTGCTCGGCGGCGCCCCGCTCTGAGGCGCCCCGCTCTGAGGCGCCCCGCTCTGAGGCGCCGGAGCCCCGGCGGGTGCGCCGGATCCGGCTCCAGGTCTCGACCCAGCGGCGCAGCTCGGCGGGGTCGGTGACCCCGCAGGCGCGCAGCATGTTCTCGACGAGGTTCGCCGGCTTCAGCCCCGGCAGGTGCGATCCGCCGAAGTAGCCGCCGACCGTGCTGGCCGGGACGTTCACCTTCCGGGCGACGTCGCGCACGCTGAGCCCCGCCCGCTCCCGGACGACCGTCAGTACACGGCCGAAATCCGTGCAGGTGGTGACGGCGGCCAGGTCGATCTCGTCAGACACGCGCGTACCTCGGGCAGGGCGGTGAGCGGGGCGGACTGTGATTCCGTGCGCCAATCTTGCCGTGGTCGGCGGATGGCGAACAGACCGCCGGGCCCTCGAACACGCCCGGCGATCGTCAGGGACGTAAACCGTGGTCGGACGCCCCGCCGGTTCAGTCGCGTGGCAGCGGGACGACGTCCGCGAGGATCTCGTGACGGTGCCAGCGCCGCCGCGGTGCCGGGCTGTCGTGCACCACCAGCAACGAGGACGGATCGCCGGGCAGCAGCGCGATGCCCTCCGGGTGGTCGTCGCCGGTCCCGACCGGCAGTTCCAGCACCCGCTCGATCGTCTCGTCGGTGACGACGACGCTCGTGCGCGCGTGCGCCGCGCCCCGCCAGCGATAGATCCGCACCGGCCCGTCGAGATCCATCGTCGGGCCCGCGAGCAGCAGCAGATCGTCGCCGTGGGCGAGGATGTCCCGCACGCCGAGCCCGTCGAGGTCGAGGAAGTGCTTGCGGTACAGAGGACCGCCGTCGCCGCTGTCACTGTCGCCGATCGGGGCGAGCAGCAGATCCTGGCCGTCGCCCTCGGTGAGGCGCAGCTCGAGCACCACCGCCCAGCCACGCAGCACCGGGCCGCGCAGCCCCAGGTAGATCCGTTCGCCGACGACCGCGAGCCCTTCGATGTCCAGGCCGTTGTCCTTGCTCGGGATCTTCAGGAACAGGCCGAGGTGCTCGTCGTCCTTGAGCGCCCGCGTCAGCCGGTTCTGCTTGGACAGGCCCAGCGCGGCGGCGGTCAGCTTCGCCCCGCCCGGCGAGGCNGACGCCGAGGCGCTGGGGACGAGAGTCGGCGCCCCGTCGATCTCCACTACCGGGATGCGGCCGAGCAGGTAACGGTTGGCGTTGCTGCTCACCTTGGCCAGTCGGGCCAGCGCCTGCTCGGTGGCGTGGTGCGGCCTGACCCGCTTGCGGGTCCGGGCGTGCGAACCGACGAACCAGAGGTAGTCGCCGTGCCGGTCGAGGCCCTCGATGTCGATCTCGAGCTGGCTGCCGTCCGGTTCCGGNGGTTCCGGCAGCGGGAGGAAGTCCGCGACCGAGAAACTGACATGGTCGACGAAGCCGTCTCCGGTCGGCGACAGCGCCGTCCGCTCGATGGTGATCGTCTCGTCGCCGGCGAGCCAGAGGTGGCGCCCGTCCCCCTTGAGGGTGGACAGCGACTCCGCGATGTCGATCACCCCGGCGTCGTCGGTGAAACGGATCGGAATCGTCCTCGCCGTCATCGTTCCCTCGCTGCTGATCTCCACGGGCGCCACGCGACGCCGTGGGGGAGCGTAGTGCGGATCCGCGCCACACCGCCNCCGCTGTCGAGCAGCTGATATGCGACGAACACCGCAGGTCGGATCGGACCGGCCCGCCGTGTGTCAGCCGACGCCCGACGGCCGCCCGCCCGGGGCGCGCAGGAGATCGTCGATGTGCCCGGCGGTGACGTGGACGGCCGTGCCGGCGGAGCCGACCGCACAGCCGGCGACGAGGACGGCGCGCCGGGCCGCCGCGTCGGGATCGCCGGTGGCGAGCCAGTAGTGCAGGAAGCCGGCACACAGGGCGTCCCCTGCGCCGGTGGTGTCGAGCACGCCATGCGGGGCCAGGGCGGGCAGGCGGCGCGGCGGACGGTCCCGGACGGCGAGCAGGCAGCCGTCGCCGCCCATCCCGAGCAGCACGATCCGGGCCGGGTAGCGGCTCAGCAGCGCGGCGGCGGTGTCGGCNGGGCTGGCCGTGAGGCGCTCGGCGGAGCAGAACACGATGGTCGCCGCCGCCAACCAGGGCCGGCTGTAGGCGTCGCTCGCGTCTTCGATGGTCTGCACGTCGACGGCGATCGGCACGCCGGCGGCCTGGGCAACGGGGATCAGGTCGCGGACGAAGCCGGCGGTTGTCAGCACGGCGAGACGCGCCCCCGCGAGCAGGTCACGGAACACCGACGGCGGATAGCGGGCCGTGGCGAGGTCGGCGAGGTCGGTGTGGACCTGCCGGGTCCCGTGCGGATCGACCAGGACGGCGGACATCGCGCTGTTCGTCGTCGGCAGCACCCCGGCGCCCCGGCCGCCCGACTCGTCCTCGCCGAGCAGGCCGAGACGCCGCAGCTCGGCCCGGATCACCATCCCGGCCGGATCGTCCCCGACCAGGGTGGCCAGGGTCGCCTGCGTGCCGAGCGCAGCCAGCGTCCGGGCGACGTTCAGCCCGACCCCGGAGGCCGCCAGCCGCAGCCGCCCCGTCGCATACCGGACCGGCGCGTAGGCGACGGGAAACCCGTCCACCGGTACCGTCTGCTGCACGTTCACCACCCCGGCGACCACGACATCAGGCATGTGCAAGGAGACCTTTCGAGGCGACGTCCTGCGGTGGCGTCAGGTCGGGCGGGCGTAGCGGGCGGGGCTGGTGGCGAGCATGCGGCGAAAGTGCCTGGTCAGGTGGGCCTGATCGTAGAAGCCGGCGAGCGTGGCGACCTCGGCCGGGCGGTGACCGGCGAGCAGCAGGCGGCGGGCCAGGTCCACTCGGCGGCCGGTGAGGTAGCGGTGGGGCGGCAGGCCGAACTCCTGGTGGAAGGCGCGGATCAGGTGCGTCGGATGGGCGCCGAGCAGCTCCGCGGCGGCGGCCAGCGTGATGCCCTCGGCGATCCGGCTGTCGAGGAGGTCGCGGAGCGCATGGGCAACGGTCGGGTCCCGGCGGGGCGGTGGCGCACCGTCACGGCGAGCGGGGAACCTGCTGCGGCGGCCCAGGTGGGCGCGTAGTCGTTCGCCGACGAGGGTGAGGCCACTCTGGGCCGCGAGGTCCTCGCCGGGAGTGAGCAGGAGGTCGTGTAGCCGGCCGATGCGCCGGCGCAGCGTGGGATCGGCCAGCGTCGGGGTGTCGACCGCCGTGCCGATCAGCTCGTCGCCGAGGAGGTCCCGGTCGAGGTAGAGGACCCGCTTGCGGAATCCCCCGGGCCGGGCGGAGCGGCCGTCGTGCGGGACGTCCGGTGGCAGCAGCGTCACCTGCGAGCGCAACGTGCCGTGCTCGTGGCGGTCCAGACCGAAGCGGACCGCGCCGGTGTCGACGATGAGCAGCGTCCACGAATCATGGGTGTGCGGTGGGTAGACGTGCGAGATGAACCGGGCGTGGAACACCTCGCGGACACCCGCCACCGCCGGCCGCCAGGCGGCGACCGTCTGACCTTCACCGACCCTGCCCGCCGCGGCGACGTCCGCCCCGGGCCTGTGCGCCTCGGCCACGTCAGGAACGTACAAGACCGTCATGCCGACCGCCGCCGAGACTCGGCGGTGTGGATACTGACCTTCGCCACGACCTCCCCACCGCCGGCGACGGGTCGTCGCAGCCCGCCCCGGTGCGCTTCACCACCAAGATCGCCGTGCTGTTGCGCGACGACCTGCTGGACTGGCAGCGGCTNAACGTCACGGCGTTCCTCGTCAGCGGGATCGCGGCGACCAACCCGGAGCTGGTCGGCGAGCCCTACGCCGACGCGGACGGCCACGGGTACCTGCCCATGTTCCGCCAACCGGTGCTCGTGTTCGCCGGCTCGCACCAGACGCTGGCCTCGTCGTTCGCCCGCGCCGGCGGTCGGGGCCTGGCCATGTCGATCTTCACGTCGGACCTGTTCGCCACCGGCAACGACCGCGACAACCGGGCCGCCGTCCGGGCCGTGCNACGTGACGACCTCGACCTGGTCGGCCTCGCCCTGCACGGCCCGCNCAACGCCGTCGACAAGGCGCTCAAGGGCGCCCGCATGCACCCCTGACCGGGGCCCTCCTCAACAGCCGGCGGCGCTCATGAGGTTCCGGCGACGTCCGGGGGGTCGGCGGCGAGGTAGTTCTCGGCCCGCGCCGTGGGCGTGGGCGTGGGACGGTGCTAGGCGGGGACATCGACGCGTTGGTTGCGCCGGACCATGTCGACGATCNGGGTGACGGGGCCGACGACGAGCAGCTCGTCTCCCGGCCGCAGGCGGGTGTGGCGGCCGGGTCGGTAGTCCGGCTCGCCGGCGCAGGCTCCGTCGCCGGGTCGGCTTCCGCTGGTGGTGGTGACGGCGGTGGTGGTGACGGTGGTGGCGGCGGTGGCGGTGGCGACGGCAGTGGTGACGGCGAGGACGCGGGTTCCGGTGGACAGCTCGCGCAGGGTGGGGCCGACGAGCGCCCCGCCGGCGTTGACGGTCATCCGGGCGACGAGGAAGGGGGTGCGCTCCACGTAGAAGGTGCTCAGCACGTCGTAGCCCAGCGCGGCCCCGACGAAGTACGGGGTGGCCAGCGCCGAGGCGCTGCGGGCGGTGTGGATGCCGAACCGGCGTTCGACCTCGTCGGCCATCGTCGTGTCGAAGATCCGCAGGACGACGCGCAGGTCGGGCTCGTGTGGCTGGGCGCCGGGCGGGCGGGTGCGGCCGTAGGAACGCCCGCCGGCGCGGCGCGCCGTCTCCCGGGCGGCGCGGGCGCCGCGCAGCTCGTCGTGCGCCTCCCGGGCGGACAGCACCGTCTCCAGGTTCGCCACCCCGTCGCTGGTCAGCGCGGTGATCGTGGTCGCGTGGGCGAGACCGGCCTCCAGCAGGGTGGACCGCACCGTCGCATCCCCGATGATCACTGGCACCCCGCGCTCGCGGGCCACGGGCAGGTACCGGTTGTTCTCGTCCCGCTCGATCACCACCACCTGGCGGCCGGTGCGGACCAGGCCGTCCATCGTCGCGACCCCGACCGAGCCCAGGCCGGACAGGATGACGTGCCCGCGCACCGCCCCCGCCCGGCCGCGGCCCAGCGCGCGTTCGAGCCGGCGGCTGATGATTACGTTCGTGATGAAGGCGTAGACCACCGCGATCGACAGTGCGCCGAACAGCATCAGCCCGATGCCGAAGATCTGCAGCCACTCGTCGGCCGCGCCGAAGTTGAAGTCGCCGTAGCCGACCGTGACCATCGTCTCGATGGTGAGGTAGAGCGCGTCGAGCGGCCCGAAGTCGGGTGGCGCGGCGTTGTTGTGGTCGGCGTAGGCCAGCGACAGCACGACCGTGCTGACGACCAGGATCGCCACGACGGCGGCGAGCGCGAGCCGGAAGGGCCGGTCGAGCTCCCCGCGGATCGTCGCGAGGAACTCCCGCAGCCGGGCGGCCGTGCCGCGCCGGGCCCGCGACCCGCTGCGGCGTTTGGCCGTGCCGTCGCCCAGGGCGGCGAACAGCCGCGCGTCGTGCAGGCCGGAGACGGCCATCCCGCGGTCGTGGAACTCGGCGAGGCGGCCGAGGACGGTCAGCCGGTCGCCGGGATGCAGCGGGGTGTCGCGCGGGGGGCAGACCTCGGCGTGGCGCGCGCCGGCGCGGCGTAGCGAGATCGGGGTGAGATCACCGTAGCGGGCCCGGAAGGCACCCCGCCCGGTGATCTCCTCCTCGATCACCGCGAACACCTCGGCGTCGGCGCGGGCGTCCATCGTGAAGGCGTGGGTGACGTCGGAGCGCACGCACGCCTCGACGAAGCTCGGCCCGGCGAGCTCGGCGAGGTTCAGCACCCGTACCTGGCTGAGCGCGTCCGCGAGCTGGTCGCCGAGCTGCGGGTTGTTGACGCTGACGACCAGCCGGACGCCGGGGGCGACGTCGGCGGCGAGCAGGGCCGTCTCGAGGTTGTCGAGGTCGGCCTCGTGGCAGATCACCACGGCGAGGGAGGCGGCGATGCCGGCCTCGCGCAGCACGTCGGCCGCGTGGGGACTCTCGACGAGAACCCGCACCCCGGACCGTTCCAGCCGGCGCTGCGCGGCGGCGGTGAGCTGGTCGTCGACCGCGACCACCGCCACGCCGGATGCCTGGAGCTGCTCGGCCAGGCCCAGCCCCAGGTTGCTCAGCCCGGCGACGATGACATGCCCTGACTCGCCGTCGCCCACCGGCCGACCGTGGCCGTCCGGCCGTCCCGCCGCAGCCGGCCGTCCCGCCGCAGCCGACTGCTTGGACCGTCCCGCCGCGTCCGGCCGGCCCGGCCCGTCGGACCGGCTCGGACCGTGGCCATCCGATCGGCCGGCGCGATCGGACCCCCCGGGAGCCGTCGGCATGCCTCCCCCTCCTCGGCCGGCACCGGGCCCAGACCGGATCCTGGCGACGGAATACCGCGCTGAACTGGGCTGATGCGGCGATGCGGCGGATCCGCGAGAGGCCAGTCTCGCACGCGGGCCCCGACCCTCAGGAGTTGATGTCGGCCGGGTAGGGGGCGAAGGTGCCCCGGTTTTCGTCGAGGGCGAGGCTACGGCCGATCTGCGGGAAGGCCCGTTGGGCGCAGCCGACCCGCTCGCAGACCTTACAGCCGATCCCGATCGGCACCGCGGCCGCCGGATCGTCCAGGTTGAGCCCGGTCGAATACACCAGTCGGCTGGCATGGCGCAGTTCGNAGCCGAGCCCGATGGCGAACGTCTTTCCGGGACGACCGAAACGGCCATAGCCCCGGCTGACCGTGCGGGCAATCCAGAAGTAACTGCGTCCGTCCGGCATGGTGGCGATCTGGGTGTGAATCTTTCCGGGGGCGGCGAGTGCCTCGTACACATTCCACAGCGGACAGGTTCCGCCGGCGCGGGAGAAATGAAATCCGGTGGCCGACTGGCGTTTCGACATGTTGCCCGCGCGATCCACCCGGATGAAGGAGAAGGGAACGCCCCGGGCCCGGGGGCGCTGGAGGGTGCTCAGTCGATGGCAGATCGTCTCGAAGCCCATGCCGAAATGCTCGGAGAGCCGTTCGATGTCGTAGCGGAACCGTTCGGACGTGGTGTGGAACACATTGTAGGGGAGGATGAGGGCGGCGGCGAAGTAGTTCGCCAGCCCGATCCGGGTCAGCGTCCGGGCCGGGGGGCCGCTGAGCATGCCCTCGTCGGTGAGCCGGGTGACCAGATCGTCGAACTCGGCGAAGGCGAGTTGCAGCGCCATGCGGAAGGCCCGCTGGCCGGGCCGCAGGTGGCTCGACAGGGTCAGCACCCGGGTCTGCGGGTCGAAGCGGTGCAGCACATCGACGTCGAGCTCGCGGTCGAGATCACGCCCGTCGTCACGCCCGTCGTCGCGCGAGCCCGCGAGGTCCGGGCCGGGCTCGCGGCTGTGCACGCGAATGCCGTGGTAAGCCAGCCGCTCGACCAGCACCGCGTGCACCCGGCCGCGGGTCAGGCCAATCTCGCCGGCGAGCCGCTCGGCGGCCTCGTCGAGCTCGCCGACGTAGTTCTGACGCTGGTAGAAGAAGTCCCGGACCTCCTCGTCCGGCATCGGCGCCGGCGCGGGCCCCGCCGGTTCCGGCCCGCGGGCGCCGGTGAGCGCGGCGAGGCGCTCGTTGGCCTGGCGGTAGCGGCGGTGCAGCGTGATCAGCGCATGGGCGGTCTGCGGGAGCTGCTCGGCGAGCTGGGCGGCGTCGGTGGCCGGCACCTTCAGGCCGATCGTGCCGTCGGAGAGGACCTCTTGGACCTCCGCGATCAGCCGGGTCACGTCGTGCGCGGCGAAGAAGCCGGCGTCGACGCCGAATGCCTCGGTGATGCGTAGCAGGACCGGGACGGTGAGNGGCCGGGAGTTGTGCTCGATCTGGTTGAGATAGCTGGGGGAGATGCCGAGCAGGCGCGCCAGCTCGACCTGGCTCATGGCCCGTTCCTCGCGCAGTTCCCGTAACCGGGTCCCGACAAAAGTCTTCTGCATCCGCTCCCTCTCTGTCGAGGAGGATAGTCGACTCGGTGCCAACGTGCCATTTGCAAAATTTGCAAAGTCGGCTGGGAAGATTCGCAGGACTTGGCTCGTTGGGCCGCTCGACCAGGCCGAATCGCTGTGACAGCTTCGAAGAGGAGGGTGATCCGCGCTATTCCGACTCCAGGGCAGGGAGAGATCGACATGGCCGAGACGAAGACGACGGCGACGACCACGGCGACGAACGGGGCGGCGAACGGGGCCGCGCGGGCGGCCGAGGAGCTGGCCGCGGGGTGGGCGACGGACCCGCNGTGGGCGGGCATCGAGCGCACCTACGGCGCCGCCGAAGTGATCAAGCTGCGCGGCAGTGTCCTGGAGGAGCACACGCTGGCGCGCCGCGGCGCGGAGAAGCTGTGGGGGCTCCTGCACGACACCGACTACGTGCACGCGCTCGGCGCGCTGACCGGCAACCAGGCCGTGCAGCAGGTCAAGGCCGGGCTCAAGGCCATCTACCTGTCCGGCTGGCAGGTCGCCGCGGACGCGAACCTGTCCGGCCAGACCTACCCGGACCAGAGCCTCTACCNGGCGAACTCGGTCCCGGCGGTGGTCCGCCGGATCAACAATGCGCTGCTGCGCGCCGACCAGATCACCTGGGCCGAGGGCGTCGCCGACGCCCCCGACTGGCTGGTGCCGATCGTCGCCGACGCCGAGGCCGGGTTCGGCGGCGTGCTCAACGCCTTCGAGTTGATGAGCGCGATGATCACGGCCGGCGCCGCCGGGGTGCACTGGGAGGACCAGCTCGCCTCGGAGAAGAAGTGCGGCCACCTCGGCGGCAAGGTGCTCATCCCGACCGGTCAGCACATCCGCACCCTCAACGCCGCGCGCCTGGCCGCCGACGTCGCCGACGTGCCCTCGGTGATCGTCGCCCGCACCGACGCGCAGGCCGCGACCCTCATCACCAGCGACGTCGACGAGCGCGACCTGCCCTTCGTCACCGGCGAGCGCACCGCCGAGGGCTTCTACCGGGTGCGCGACGGCGTCGAGCCGTGCATCGCCCGGGGTCTCGCCTACGCCCCCTACGCCGACCTGCTGTGGATGGAGACCTCCACCCCGGACCTGGAAATCGCCCNCCAGTTCGCCGAGGCGATCAAGACCCAGTTCCCGGACCAGATGCTCGCCTACAACTGCTCGCCGTCGTTCAACTGGCGGGCGCATCTCGACGACGCCACCATCGCGAAGTTCCAGCGCGAACTCGGCCACATGGGCTACAAGTTCCAGTTCATCACCCTGGCCGGATTCCACGCGCTGAACCACTCGATGTTCTCCCTCGCCCACGGCTACGCCCGCGAGGGCATGACCGCCTACGTCGACCTGCAGGAACGCGAGTTCGCCAGCGAGGCCGACGGTTACACCGCGACCCGCCACCAGCGCGAGGTCGGCACCGGCTACTTCGACCTGGTGAGCACCGCCATCAACCCGACGAGTGACACCGTCGCGCTGCGCGGCTCCACCGAAGAAGCCCAGTTCACCGCGACCGGCGTCGGCGCGGGGCACTGAGATGCCGGCACCGCGCGGCGGTCGGATCGAGGTCATCGGCGAGCCCGGTGAGCCTCGGGAGCGTTTCCGGGAAATCCTGACGCCGCAGGCGCTGGAATTCCTCATCGCGCTGGACACCACCTTCGCCGCGCGGTGGGCCGACCTGCTCGCCGCCCGGCGCGAGCGGCGCCTGCTGCTCGCCTCCGGGGCGGCCGGCCTGGACTTCCTGCCCGAGACGGCGGCCATCCGCGCCGACGAGTCGTGGCGGGTCGCGGGTGCGGCACCGGGCCTGGTCGACCGGCGGGTGGAGATCGCCGGGCCGACCGAGCGGACGGCGACGGTCACCGCGCTGAACTCCGGTGCCCGGGTGTGGCTGGCGGACTTCGCCGACGCCACCGTGCCGACCTGGTTCAACGTGATCGCGGGCCAGCTCAACCTGCTCGACGCGGTCGCGGGCCGGCTCGAGGTCACCACGCCGGCCGGCAGGCGCTACCGGGTCGGGCCGGACCCGGCGACGATCGTCGTGCGGCCGCGGGGTTGGCACCTGCGCGAACACCACCTGCTCATCGATGGCCGGCCGATGTCGGCGAGCCTGGTCGACTTCGGCCTGTACTTCTTCCACTGCGCCCGCCGCCAGCTCGACCGGGGCAGCGGACCGTACTTCTGCCTGCCGAAACTGGAAGGCCATCGCGAGGCCCGGCTGTGGAACGACGTGTTCGTGTTCGCCCAGCAGCGCCTCGGCCTCCCGCGGGGCACGATCCGGGCGACCGTGCTCATCGAGACGATTCCCGCGGCCTTCGAGATGGAGGAGATCCTCTACNAGCTGCGTGAGCACTGCGCCGGCCTGAACGCCGGACGCTGGGACTACGTGTTCAGCATCATCAAGATCTTCGGTGCCCGGGGGGAGGCGTTCGTGCTGCCGGACCGGGCCCAGGTGACGATGACGGTGCCGTTCCTGCGGGCCTACACCGCGCTGCTCGTGCGGACCTNCCACCGCCGCGGCGCGCACGCCATCGGGGGGATGGCGGCGTTCATCCCCAGCCGCGACCCCGAGGTCAACGCCCGCGCGCTCGACCAGGTCCGCCAGGACAAGCAGAGGGAGGCCGACGACGGCTTCGACGGCTCCTGGGTGGCCCATCCCGGGCTGGTGGCGGTATGCGAGGCGGTGTTCGACGCCCGCCTCGGCGCCGCGCCGCACCAGCTCGACCGGCTGCGGCCGGACGTGTCGGTGACCGCGGCCGACCTGCTCGACGTCGCCTCCGCCGCCGGCTTGGTCACCGAGGCCGGGTTGCGTAGCAACATCACGGTGGCGTTGCGTTACATCGACGCGTGGCTGCGCGGCACCGGCGCGGTGGCGATCTTCGACCTGATGGAGGACGCTGCCACCGCGGAGATCGCCCGCTGCCAGGTCTGGCAGTGGATCCACCACGGCACGCGGCTCGCCGACGGGCGCCCGGTCACCCGGGAACTCGCCGAACGGCTGCTCGCCGAGGAGCTGACCGTGCTGCGTGCCGAGCGTGGCGGCGCGCCGAACCGCCTCGACGAGGCCCGCGAGGTCTTCGTCGAGACGGCTCTGGGCGAGACGCTGCCCGAGTTCTTCACCACCGTCGCCTACACCGACTACCTGACGAAGCGGCCGAGGGCGCTCGCCAGGACCTGATCGGTACCTGCCCCGGGCATCCGCGTCCTGGGCACCCGCCCCGGGGCGGAGCCGGTTGTGGTGCGCTCTGTGCCTGCGGCTGAATGTGTCGCGGGTCACGGGTAAAGCCCGCCCCTCTCGTTGCAATAGACAGACCTGTCTGTCTATTCTTCTCTTCGGCGGTAGACAGACAGGTCTACTCGGTGGAGTGGGGAGCGGGTCATGGCGAGCAACGTGGGTGAAGGCGGCCGTCGGGGTGTGGCNCTGGTGACGGGCTCGACCGGGGGAATCGGCCGGGCGGCGGCCCGCGCCCTGGCCGCGGACGGGTACGCGGTGATCGTGCACGGCCGGGACGCCGATCGAGGCGCNGCGGCCGTGGCGGAGATCGAGCAGGCCGGCGGCGAGGCCCGCTTCCTCGCCGCGGACCTGGCCGACGCGGCGGCGGTCGAGCGCCTGGCGAAGGAGGCCGGCGAGGTCGACGTCCTGGTCAACAACGCCGGCGCGTCCTGGTTCGGGCCGAGCGCGCAGCTCGACACCGCGACCTTCGACGCCCTGTTCGCGGGCAACGTCCGTGCCGCCTACCAGCTCGTCGCCGCGCTCGCGCCCGGCATGGCCGAGCGCGGCACGGGCAGCATCATCAGCGTTGACAGCATGGCCGGCCGCGTCGGGCTGGCCGGCGGCGCGGCCTACGGCGCCACGAAGGCGGCGCTGACCGCGATGAGCCGCGCCTGGGCGGCCGAGTTCAGCCCGGCGGGCGTGCGGGTCAACACGATCGCCCCCGGCCCGGTGTACTCCGACGGCGCCCGGCCGGACTTCATCGCCCAGCTCGGCACCACCACCCTGCTCGGCCGCGCCGCGCAGGTCGACGAGATCGCCGGGGTCGTCGCCTTCCTGGCCTCGCCCGCGGCGAGCTACATCACGGGCGCGGTCATCCCGGTCGACGGTGGGCGCAGCGCCGTGTGAGGCACCAAGGCACCAAGCACCGAGGCACCGCGGCACCGCGGCACCGAGGCACCGGCACGGCGCCGCCTATCGTGGATGGACTGGTCTGTCTGGTCCGGCTGGTATGTGGAGGTGAGGCGGATGGCCGCCACCAGGACGCGACGCGCGGCGGCGGGAGGGGTGGACCACCGCTCGGCGCGGGAGCGGTTGCTCGCCGCCGCGGACGAGCTGTTCTACGCCGAGGGCGTCCAGACGGTCGGCATCGACCGGATCATCGAGCGGGCCGGGGTCGCGAAGGCGTCGCTGTACAACACCTTCGGCAGCAAGGAGGAGCTGGTCCGCGCCTACCTGGAAGGCCGGCACGCCGACACGACCGAGCGACTCCGGCGGGCGGTGGACCGCGCGCCGGACGCCCGGTCCCGCCTGCTGGCGATCTTCGAGGCGCAGGGGGAGCTGTTCGCCCAACCCGATTTCCATGGTTGTGCGTTCGTCTCCGCCAGCGCCGAGACGTCCCCCGGCAGCTCCGTGGAGCGTGCCGCCGACGACTACCGGGCCTGGATCCTCGCCCTGTTCACCGAGCTCGCCCAGCAGGCCGGCGCCGCCGACCCGGCCGCGCTGGGCCGCCAGCTCCAGCTCGTCTACGACGGTGCAGGCCTGACAGCCCGGATGGACCGCACCCCGCAGGCCGCCCGGACTGCCCGCGCGATGGCCGAGACCCTGCTCGACGCGGCGATCCCGGGAGTCTCGCCGGGGTCGGGCTCAGTCGCGCAGGACGGTCTTGGTGCGCATGAGGAACTCGCCGAGGTAGCCGTCGTGCGGAACGTCGGGGCGCATCCAGTAGGTGGGATGGTCGCCGATGTAGACGTTGCTGATCGTCGGATCGGCGATGAGCTGGTCGAGGAGGCGTTCGTCGTGGGTGAGGGCGGTGAGGACGAGGGAGTTGCGCAGCGGGCCGATCCCGTCGGCGGGCGCCCAGGGGGCGACCCATACGCAGGGGAAGCCGAGTTCGATGCCGGTCTGGGCCGCGTCGGCCCGGTTCACCTGGAACACCGCCGGGCGTAGCGCGACGCCGCCGCCGGCAACGGGGTCGGTGATCCCGGCGCCACCGAGGCGTGGCGTCGTACCTGCCGCGTGGTCGAGCAGGAAGCGTTCCAGCGCCGCGGCCTGCTCGGTCGGCTGGCAGGGCAGCACCGCCCGGTCGTCCTCGGGCGGCAGGGTCGGGATGGCGGCGAGCCGCTCGGCGAGCGCCGCCGCGAGGCCGCCGGGGTCTGAGTCGGTGAAGACCGCCGTCGCGTTGACGCAGGCGGTGCCGCCCTCGTCGCCGATGGAGTCGACCAGGGTGTCGAGATGGCGCTGCCAGTCCTCGCCGGCGAGCAGGATCTTCGACCGCCCGGGACCCTGCACGAGCACCGTGGGGTCCGCGCCGTACTTGGCGACCACGTCGTCCCCGCCGTAGACCATGGCCAGGTCGGCGGCTTTGATGATCTCGTCGGCGACGGCGTGGTCGGTGGGCAGGTACGCCACCTGGTCGGCGCCGAACCCGGNCGCCCGCAGCGCGGTGATCAGCCGGTGCGCGGTGAGCGGCTCGCGGCGCGACGGGCGCACCGCGACCCGGTAGCCCAGTGCCAGCGCCTGCGGCCACAGGGCGTGCACGCCGGGGTGGTTGCCGGCCGCGTGCACCGCGAAGACCTCCCCGCGCCGCGTCCACACCGCCCGTCCACCCTGGGTGGCCGGGTCGTGCCAGTCGTCGACGCTGGCCCGGGGCCTGGCCTGGCGGGCGTCCCGGCCGGCGCCGAGCAGCGCCCGCCAGGTCGTCTCGGTGGCGTGGCGCACGACCGAGATCGGCATCCCCGAGATCCGGCTGACCGCGTGGGAGTACTCGTCGACGGACAGTTCGGCGACGGTCTCGGTCGCGAACGACTCCCCGGCCCGGGCGAGCGCGGCGAGCCGGTCGGCGGTCGACAGCGGTTCGGCGGCCCGCAGCGCGGCGATGGCGCGATGCACGTACAGCGACGGCACCAGGCTCAGCTCGGCGATCGGGAGGCCGGCCAGGTCGGTGATCGGCAACCGGTTACGGGACCGGAAGGGGCCGCCCGGGCCGAGCGCGTCGAGTTCGATCAGCTCTGCCCGGCTGTCCGTGGGTCCGGCCCGGTTGGTCGCGGGCGGTGTGGCGGACGGGCTCCTGGCCGGCATCAGTACACCCCCTCGATCACCGGGGAGTCGCCGAACACGGCAACCGGCGAGACGTCGGCCACGGAGTCGCCCACCCGCCCGAGTGGCGGTTCGATCCGGGTCGCCTCGTCACGCTCGAGATTGTTGGGCAGCAGCGCCGACTTGCTGACGTGGTTCATCACCACGCGCCCGCGGCTGCCGTACGGCACCGGCTCGCCGGACTCCGGGTCGACCACCCGGAACGTGACGAACGGGGAGAACGAGTCGAAGATGCAGGGATCGTCCGGGGCGAGCCCGTCGCGTTCGATGGCGCTCGCGAGGACCATCGTGCTGCCGNAGCGCCCGATGATCCGGGTGTGGGGGAGGACCTCCGTGCGCAGCAGGTACCGGGTGTCCGGGTCCAGGTGCGCGCCGCCCCACTCGACGACCTGCACCCGCTCGGCGATCAGCCTGCGCAGCTCCTCGTCGCGGACGAGCCGTTCCAGCAGCGGCGGAGTGGCGATCAGCACGCCGATGTCCTGCGACTCCAGGACGGCGCGGGCCTGCGCGACGATGTGGTCGGCGTACTGGTCGGCGTGATCGGCCCGACCGGCCGCGATGCACTTCTTCACCCAGCGGGGATCGAGGTCGACCATGAAGCCCAACCGGCCGCGCAGCCGGACCGTCTCGCGGACGATCGCGCCGAACATGTGCGGTCCGCTCGGCGCCAGGGCGAGCCAGTCGACCCCCCGCGGGTAGTCGCGCGCGTCCATCTCCTCGTCGGTGCGGACGAGCAGGCGGGACATCCAGTCCGACATGATGACCACGTGCTTCGGCGGCCCCGTGGTGCCGCCCGAGTCGTAGACGCCGTACACCGCGTCGTCCTGCCCCGCGTAGCCCCGGGGGATCAGGTCCCCGGCGGGGACGTAGCGCAGCCGATCGACGATGTTGGGGAACCTGGCGAGGTCATCGATGGTGTGGATGTCCTCGCGCGGGTCGAAACCGAGGGTGTCGGCCTGCTCCAGCCAGAAGGGCGAACCGGTCCTGGGGTCGAAGTGCCAGCGCATCGCCGCCTCGATCAGTTCGATCTCGTCCGGGATGAGGTCGACCGGGCCGTCGAGGACCGGATCGCGGTGCAGCGTCGTCATCGGATGCAGCCTCCTGCCGCCTGCGCGTGCCATGACGGGCGACCGTGACACGGCCGGCGCAGCCGCCCATCGGCGGACGCCCTGCCTTCGAGTGCAGGTCGAACGGCTGCGGCTGTCAACCGCAGTGATCGCGTGGGGGAGCCGGGTCGGTCAGCAGCCGGGGCTCAGCGGGCCGGCCTTCAGGGCGGCCATCGCGCTGGTGATGAGGGGGGCGAGGTCGGTGCCGGCGGGCATCGTCGCCCAGGCCTCCATGACGATGTTGAGTGCCGCCAGGGCGCAGCCGGTCGCCACCTGGGTGGACAGGTCCGTGGCGGGCCGGCCGAGGCGGAACGCCAGCGCCTCCGCCAGGACGTTCTGGCCGCTGCGGGACGCCTCGACGAGCAGCCCTCGCATCCGGGGGAGCTCGGAGATGAGCCGCAGCAGGGTGCGAACCTCCTCGGGGTCCTTCTCGAGGTTCGACCACATGTGCACCATCGCTCGGCCGAGGGCGTCGGCGGGATGCTCGTGCGCCGGCCGTTCCCGCAGCGCCGCGATGAGCTCGGTCAGCTCGAAGTGCACGGCCTCGCGGAGCATGTCCTCCTTGAACGGGAAGTAGCGGAACACCGTGCGCGGACTCAGGTCCACCGCGGCCGCCACATCCTCGACCGTGGTCGCGTCGTAACCACGGGACATGAACAGCCGCAGGGCCGCGTCCGCGATCGTCGCGCGGATGCGCGCGCGCCGCCGCTCGGCCCGCGTCCGCTCGGCCCCACCGTCGCCGACCTCGGACGCGACCTCGAGGGAGCCCGAAGCCGGCGCCTCCCCGATCCTCGTCGTCACGGGTGTGATCATAGCGCGGACGAACGTGATTGTCATCTCTGACAGATTGGCAGAACTGACATTGTGGCATTGAATGTCAGGGAGCCGATCACTGTCGGCCGAGGTGGAGGGGGTCAGGACATGGCAACAGCTACGGACGCGGCGCAATCGCCGCGCCACGCGGCCGGCGGGAGCGGCTCGGCTGGCGGTGGCACCAGCAGGCGGGGACATCCGTGGCTCACCCTGGTCAGCGTCGCGCTCGGCGTGATCATGGTGGGGCTCGACGGCACCGTGGTGTCCATCGCGAACCCGCGGATCGCCGAGGACCTGCACGCGTCGCTGTCGGATCTGCAGTGGGTGACCAACGCCTACCTGCTGGCGCTTGCGGTGCTGCTCATCCCGGCGGGCAAGCTGGGTGACCGGTTCGGCCGGCGGCTGATCTTCCTGATCGGCGTGGTCGGGTTCGCCCTGACGTCGCTCGCGGTCGGCCTCGTCGGCTCGATCGAAGGCGTGATCGTCTTCCGGACGCTGCAGGGCGTCGCCGGAGCGCTGCTCATGCCGAACACGCTGGCGATCCTGCGCTCGGCCTTCCCGCCGGAGAAGCTGAACTCGGCCATCGGGATCTGGGGTGGCGCCTCGGCGATCTCGATCGCGGGCGGTCCGATCATCGGCGGTCTCCTCGTGGAGCACGTGTCCTGGGAGTCCGTCTTCTACATCAACGTCCCGGTGGGCGCGATCGCGCTGATCGTCGGGCTGTTCGTGNTCGCCGAGAGCCGCGACGAGTCGGGTTCCCACCGCTTCGATGCCCCCGGCCTGCTCACCCTGGGCGGCGGACTGTTCGCGCTCGTCTTCGGGATGATCAAGGCGCAGGGCTGGGGCTGGGGCTCCGGCAGGACGATCGGCTTCCTGGTCGCCGCCGTCGTGCTGCTGGTGCTGTTCGTGGTCATCGAGACCCGGGTCCGCGCGCCCCTGCTGCCGATGCGGCTGTTCCGCAACCGCTCGCTCAGCCTGAGCACGCTCATCGTGATGCTGACCTTCTTCGCGATGTTCGGGGTGCTGTTCTTCCTCACCCTGTACCTGCAGAACGTGCACGGATACTCCGCCGTCCAGGCCGGCGTGCGCACCCTGCCGCTGTCGGCGGTGTTCATGGTCAGCAGCCCGCTGGGCGCCGCCCTTAACGGCCGCTTCGGCCCGCGGGTCCCGATCACCATCGGGATGGCGCTGCTCCTCGCGTCGTTCGTCGTGCTCACCCAGCTCGAGCCCGACTCGTCCTTCAACCTGCTGTGGCCGCCGTTCGTCGCCATCGGCGTCGGCGTCGGGCTCATCATCACCGCCGCGTCCGATGCGATCATCGGCAACGCGCCGATCGAGGACTCCGGGGTCGCCGGCGGCCTGCAGTCCACGGCGACGCAGCTCGGCGGGGTGCTCGGCACCGCGGTGCTCGGCTCCGTGCTCGCCAGCCGGGTCGGGTCGGTGCTGGTCGACCGGCTGGTCGGCGCCGGGGTGCCGGCGGAGCAGGCCGGCAAGCTCGCGCAGGCCAAGGAGCTCGTCGGCCAGGGCCTGGTGCCACCGGCCACCGGCACGTCCGCGACCGTGCAGGGCGCGATCGAGGCCGGNAGCCATGCCGCGTTCATGAGCGGGCTGCACGTCGCCATGGTGATCGGCGCGGTGCTGTCCGGCGTGGCGATGGTGCTGGCGCTGTTCATCCGCCCCGGCCAGAATGCGGGCAACGCCGTCGCCCACGTCTGAGCGGCGGGTGTTGCGCTGGTGCGCCGACGTCCCCGTGCCTGCCCGCCGCGGATCCGCGGCGGGCAGGCACCGCCGGTCAGTCGCGCGACTGACCGATTCGTAGCCGGGCATCCGCAAGAAGGGCCGCCACGTCGCCGGCCGCCACGTCGCCGGCCGGCTGGCCGCCGTCCGTCCGGCCGGTCGGGAGTCCGCTGAGGGGCCGGCGTGCGGCGTCGCTGACATCCCAGCGGCGGAACGTCCCGTCCGTCGAGACCGTCGTGACGAGATCGTCCTGATCGGTCCAGAGCGCGTGGGTCACCGGCCCGGCATGGCCGATCAGGACGGTGATCCTCGCGCCGGTCTCGGCATCCCACACCGCCGCTGACCGGTCCGCGGAGGCGGTGAGGATCCGACGTCCGTCGGCGGACCAGGCAACGGAGCAGATCTCGTCCGCATGCCCGCTCAGGCGGTGCAGCTCGGTGAGATCGTCCCCCTCGGTCGCGGCGACGATGATGACCGTTCCATCGGTCGCACCCAGGCCGAGGCGGTCGCCACCGGGGCTCCAGGCCACGGCGGTGAGCACCTTGTCCGTTCCGAGTTCGGCCACCGTCGCCTCGGCGGTGTTGATGGTCAGCCGGGTGTCCTCGGCGACCAGGGCGAACCGCGGATCGACGGGATGCCAGGCCACGGCGCGCAGGAAACTCGGATGGGGGCGGCGTTCCGCCGCGTCGAGACTGCGTCCGTCCGCGGCATACCGGCGGATGACCCGGTCACGCGCGGCGGTGGCAAACGTGGTGCCGTCAGGTGACCACCGTGCATCCTCGACTCCGCCGCGCGCGGTCAGGACGTGCTCGACTTCGATCGCCGTGTCCGTGAGGCGCCAGATGCGTGCCGTGCTGTCGCGGGACGCGGTCAACAGACGGGTCCCGTCGGGGGACCAGGCCACCGCACGAACGGCGTCGCCGTGGTGCGTGCTGAAGCTTCGTCGTAGGTCGCCCGACGCTCCCATGATCACGATCTCGTGGTTGGCGTCCGGCCGATCCGGCGCCGCGACCGCCACCGCGAACTGGCCGGTCCTCGACGACCGGTCCATCGCCTGGGCCGCAGCGGGAAGCTCGGTCAGCCCGACCTGGACCGCCCCTGCCTTCCAGACCCGCGCGGTGCCGTCGTCGGCCACCGAAAGCAGTTGGTCACCGTGATGCGACCACGCCACGTCGCACACCCCCTGCTGGTGTCCCCGCAGCGTCAGCAGGCGCTCGCCGGTGTGGACGTCCCAGACGCCCACCGTCGTGTCCGCCGAGGCACTGGCGAGCCGGTCGCCGCGTGGCGACCAGCTCACCCGCCGCACCTGGTCGGTGTGGCCGGTGAGGATTCGGACCTCGTTCAGGTGGGCGAGGTCGAACACGCGAACGGTGTTGTCCTGCGCGCCGGTGGCAAGCGCACTTCCGTCCGGGCTGAAGCGAACGGCGCGCGCGGTCGCGCCCGGATGCGCGTGGAACCGGCGAGCGACACTGTCCTCGTCGGGAGACCAGAGGTCGATCCAGCCATCCTCGCGGGCGGCTGCGATCCGGGCCGCGTCGGGTGAGACGTCCGCGTCCCAGATCCGGACCAGAGCGGACGGGTCCGTTCTGCTCTCGGCCGTCAGCGTGCGGCTGCGATGCTGGCCGCGCTCGCGGAAGTTCCAGATGACCGCGTGGCCCGAGGCGCACGCGGTGAGCACCTGGGCGCCGGTGGGACCGAAGCGCACCGACCAGGGGCGGTCGGGCAGGGACAGCAGTCGTAGCTCGCGGCTTGCTTCCACGGACCACACCCGAGTCGTCTCGTCCGTCGACGTCGAGGCGATGATGTCCGCGTCCACCGGCGACCAGGCGACCGACCGAACCCACCCACCGGCGCCCTCTCGCTGGTCCGATCCGTGCGAGAGGGCCGTCACGATCGTGCCCGTGGCGACATCCCAGACCAGGATGCGGCCGTTGCGGGAGCCGGTCACCACCCGGGTGTCGTCCGGCGACCAGGCGACTCCCCACATGCCGGTCGAGCCATCCGAGAACTGGCACAGCGTCCGCGAGCTCGCCTCGGCGGTCTGCATCAGGTCACGCCACGCGGTCAGATCCGGTGCCGAGAGGATCATCGAGAAGGCCGACGGGTCGGTGCTCCAGGCTCTTCCTGTCAACAGCCGCAGGGCATCCTCGGGGCTCTGCCGGGCCAGGAGCATCGCCTCCTGCACAAGTTGGTCCAGCATCCGCTGCAGCGATATCCCGACGAGCTCCACGGCGTCGGCGGACACGTCGAGAGCCGCAAGGGCGTGCACCAGCCGACGCCAGCCCCACCCGGCCGCGTCCGTGATGACCACGTCGCTGGCGCTGAGCAGCTCGTTGGCGAGCTGGTACAGCCGGGACGGCACGATCAGATCATCGCCGCGCCGACCAGACCGCACCCACGCGGCGGTGGTCTCCTCGAGCTCACCGCGGCTGCGCAGCGAATCACGCAGCTGGTCCAGATGATCGCGCAGCCGCTGCCAGGCGGTGAACAGGCTCTCGTGCGCGACCTCCAGCGCGTTGTCCGCCGCGTCCCCGGCACCCAGCACCCTCAGCGTGATGTCATCCTGCTCGGTCGACAGGGCCGACCTTGCCGGTCCCAGCAACGAGCGTGTCGTGGTGAGGACACGATTGCGGACGAAGGGTNCGAGCAGCGGAAGATCGTCCGCGCTGAACTCGGCGATGGGCACCGGCCTGCGGATGTAGGCGAGATCTCGGCCGACCGACGCCAACCGGCCGAGCAGGTTCAGCACTCGCCGCTCGGCCGCCGGACGATCCGCGGGCAGCCCGGCCCTGACCCCCGCGTTCCCGTACGTCCGCAGCGCTGTCTCGAAGGCGTCGTTCGCCTGGCTCTCCAGGACGTCCTGAACCCGCCCTGCCTGCAGATAGTCATGGAGGCTGATCGCCCGGGGCTCCCGAAGCCCATCGTGATCGACGTGCTCCCACAGCCGTTGGAGGGCGAACGCGAGCAGCGGCAGCGATCCCCTGCCTNCATCCTCGACGATGGTGGCCAGCGCGTCCGTGTCGAACGACCAGCCCAGCATCGCCACCGGATCGTTGACGACCTGCAGGAGTCCCCGCGCGTCGAGCGGCTTGGCCACGTGCAGTTGCTGGATCAGATTACGCAGGGAGAAGCTTCTCAGGACAAGGTCGAGATAATCGGCCCGAATCGTGTAGACGAGCCAGGCATTCTCGTTGGAAGCCGCCACCAACGCGTCGGTCAGCACCTGCGCCTCCCGCCGGGCTTCGGCGGTCTGGCCGTCGGAGCCGGCCTGCGCGTCGGCGTGGCGATGGGCCTCGAGGCCGGTCCGGTCCGGTCNACCGGTCGAGACGCCGTCCGGATCCGGTCTCGCGGCGACAAGTTCCTCGGCCTGATCGAGAACGATGACTGCCTTCGCCGTCCCGCCGCTGTCGCGGACCTCGTGATCCACACCCGCGAGGAGCTCGCTCACCATCGTCACCAACGAGGCCGGTTCTGCTCGTAGCCGACTCTCGATGGCGTCGGCATCCTCCGGGTCGAGACCACCCTCGATCCGGGCTGCTGCCAGCGCCTGCGCAATTCCTGCGACCGCTCCGGCGCTCGGCGAGACCGGACCGATGATCAGCCATTTGTTCCAGCCGGTGGCGCGGTGTCNGGTGGGTGTGGACCGTAGTCGCGGGAGCAGCCCGGCGCGCACCAGTGAGGACTTGCCGACGCCCGAGGGTCCGATGACCGCCATGGCCCCGTTTCCGCGGCCACTCATCTCCTTCAGCAGGGCGGTGACATCGCGCTCCCGGCCGAAGAAGAACGGTCCGTCGAGTTCGTCGAAGGCCTTCAGGCCGGGAAAGGGGGAACGCGGGATGGCACCGGTCCGGACGCCGCTGTCGCGCAGGAAATCCACCAGTGCTGTCATCGCCGTCGCGACCGAGTCATCGTCGTCCGGCCGGACGACGATGGCCTGCAAATCCTGGGTCTGCGCCCGCGGCGCGCCCGGCGCCACCACGATCTCTATGAACGGCGCCGCCGGCTTCCGCTCCCGGAACAGCGCGACCTCGCTGATGCACCATTCGTTGTCGGCGCCGGGTGTGGTGATGGCGACGAACGCTTCGCTTTGCAGGAGGTTCCGTCGGATGTCNGCCCGCCAGGGCTGCCNTGGCCGGGGGCCGTGGCCGGGAGAGGTGTAGCTGTAGAAGTCGGCGTATCCCGCCTTTGTTAAGGCCTGGATAACGCGCTTCGTGAATGGACCACCGTCTGCCTCGTGAAAGCCGATGAAGATCTTGCCCACGCGCGTCCCCCGATGCGGTGTCCGATGTGGGCCCACTTTATTGCCACGGCCGGTGGCCCGGCAAGATCTTGTCAATGATGTCGCGCTGCCGTATGTTGGTCCGCCGCGCTCGTCAACTCGGAGACATGTCAGATGAAGATCGACTACTTCAACGACCCGAACGCCCCCGCGCCGAACAGCCTTACGCCGGTGGTGAACGTGGCCATCTGGGACGCGGCCGGCCGTCTGTTGCTGATCCGCCGCTCCGACGACGGTTACTGGTCGCTCCCCGGTGGGTTCATGGATTTCGGCGAACGCATCGCCGAAGCGGCTGTCCGGGAGGTGAAGGAGGAAGTCGGACTGGCCGTGCGGGTCACCGGGATCGTCGGCATCTACACGGATCCCGCTCATGTCACGGCCTTCGACAACGGGGAGGTCCATCAGCAGTGCACCGTCTGTTTTGAGGCGACCGTTGAGGGCGGCGCGGCCTCGATCAGCGCCGAGGCGTCCGCAGTGCGGTTCTGCACGCTTCCCGAGACCGCGGAACTGCGGATCCACCCGGTCATGCTCACCCGGATCCGGCACTGCTTCTCGTCCGACGGACAGGTACGAATCCAGTGAGGCTGGACACGCAGGTCAGCCNGGGTCCCATCACGACGGTCGACGAGGTCGGCCGAACGGCGGTCACGGCGCACGGGAGAGAACCGACGGGGTCAGTGTCCCGTGGTGTGCGCCAGGATGTCCCGACCGACGGTGACGGCGTCCTGTAGCGGGCCGAAGTGGCCGAGATGGCCGTAGGAGACGTGCCGGGCGGCCGGGAGCGCCGCGGCCAGCCCGGGCGCCGCGGGGACCAGCTCCGAATCGGACACCTCGCCGGTGGCGACGACGGTGGGCACCGCCGCCTTCGCCACCGTTCCCCAGGTGATGCGGCCGCTGGCCTCGAACGTGCGGGCCTCGGACTCGGCCCGGCAGCGCAGCCGCACCGTGCCGTCGGGAAGATCCTCGAAACCGTGCTCGACGTAGGCGGCGAGCGCGCCGGCGTTGAGCTCGCGCAGCGGCGGCCTCGCCGCGTACCGGGCCAGCGCCGCCGCCCGGGAGGGAAACACCTCCCGCCGCTTCCGGGCGGCGTCGGCCATCGGGTTCGACCTGGGCGGACGCAGCTGCGGCGGGAAGATGACCGGTTCGTAGACGTAGGCCGAGGCGAACGTCCCGGGATGGTCCGCCTCGGTCTGCAGGCCGATCGCGCCGCCCATGGAGTGACCGGCCAGGTGCACGGCGCCGGGGGAGCCGTCGGCGTCCGCTGCGGCCGCGGCCACCGCCCGCGCCGCGCTCAGCACGTCGTCGACCATGCTCACCCAGGCGAAGTCGCCGTCGTCCGGGGCCGGGGATTCACCGTGCCCACGCAGGTCGACCGCCCAGACCCGCCGTGATGCGCGGAGCAGGCGGGTCAGCGGCTCGTAGGCGCGCCCGCAGAACCCGGTGGCGTGGCAGAGCAGGATGGCCGGGCCGTCGCCACCGAGATCGTGCACGGCGATGGTCCGGCCCGGCCGGGTCGTCAGCCGCATGCGAGGCGTCGGTCGCTCAGGCGGGCCCCTCCAGCGCGAGCGAGCGGCCGATGACCTCCTTCATGATCTCGCTGCTGCCGCCGAGGATCCGGCTGATCCGCACGTCGCGGTACATCCGAGCGATCGGGTACTCCTCCATCCAGCCGTAGCCGCCGTGGAGCTGGACCCCGGCGTCGACCGCGTCGAACTCCAGCTCGGTGGCGAGCAGCTTCGCGGCGGCGGCCTCCTCGATGGTCAGGTCGCCGTCGACCTTGCCGCGCAGGCAGGTGTCCACGAAGCTCTGCACGGCCTGGGTGCGGGCGTGCAGCGCGGCGAGGACGAACCGGGTGTTCTGGAAGCTGCCGATCGTGGTGCCGAACGCCTTGCGGCTGCGCACGTACTCGGCGGTGAGCTGCTGGGCCCGCCGGGCGCTCGCGACGCTGCTGATCGCGATGGACAGCCGCTCGGAGGCGAGGTTGCGCATGAGGTAGTTCATCCCCCGGAACTCCTCGCCGATCAGGTTCGCGGCCGGCACGCGGGCGTCGGAGAAGAACAGCTCGGAGGTGTCCTGTGAGTGGGCGCCGACCTTGTCGAGCTTGCGGCCACGCTCGAAGCCCGGCGTGCCGCGCTCGACCGCGATGAGGCTGAGCTTGGTCGGCTGCTCCTGCGGCTGCGTCTTGACCGCGACGACGACCAGATCCGAGATCAGACCGTTGCTGATGAAGGTCTTGGCGCCGTTGAGGACGAAGTGGTCGCCGTCACGGATCGCCGTCGTGCGCATGCCGCGCAGGTCGCTGCCCGCGCCGGGCTCGCTCATCGCGACCGCGGTGATGATCTCTCCGGAGGCGTAGCCCGGCAGCCAGCGGGCCTTCTGCTCGTCGTTGGTCAGGTCGAGCATGTACGGGGCGAGCAGCTCGTTGTGCAGCTGCAACGCGAGGCCGCTGACGCCGGCGAGCGCGAGCTCCTCGGTGATCACCGCGTCGTAGCGCGGGTCGGTCATCCCGGCGCCGCCGAACTCCTCGGGCACCCGCAGGCCCAGCAGGCCCATCTCGCCCGCCTTGGTCCACGCCGCACGGTCGACGATGNCGTTGCGCTCCCACTCGTCGATGTGCGGCAGGCACTCCTTCGTGATGAAGGTCTGGACCAGCTCGCGGAACTCCTCGTGCTCGGGCTCGAAGATGGTGCGCTTCACAGGTTCGGCTCCCGTCCAGGTCCGTACGGCTCGCCTCGCATCATGGCAAATAGCGGACTGTGACGCCCGATTCGTAAGATCACCGCCCGGTCAGCCCGGTCAGCCCGGTCAGCCCGGTCAGCCCGGTCAGGCCGGTCAGGCCCGCCGGCCGGTTCGACCGGTTCGGCCGGTCGGGGATGCGGGCGGTCGGGGGTGCACGGTGCGGTGCGCCTCGCGATCGGTCCGCCGTGCCCGGAGCGCCCGGCNGTCATGGCGTCGCCACCGCGGTCCGCCGGGTGCGGCGCGCGGGCAATACCAGGAACTTAGGTTCTGATCGTGTAGGTTCGAGGGGTGCCGAGACGCGGTCAGGTGAAGGAGAAGCCCGAGGACCGGTTGGTGGACCGGGTCGGGCTGGGGGTGCTGGCGGCGCAGTTCCCGGACGCGCTGGTCGACCGGGTGGTCACCGAGACCGGTCGTCGCGAGAAGCGGACGCGGGACCTGCCCGCGGCGCTGATGGTCCGGTACGTGGTCGCGTTGGCGTTGTTCCCCTCGGATGGCTACGACGAGGTGATGCGGCAGGTGAAGGTCGCCGACGACTGGCTGGCAGACAGTGCCGGGCCGGTGAAGGTGCCGG
>NZ_LJJX01000062.1:0-34330 GCF_001421075.1 Frankia sp. CpI1-P
TAGGCCGGAGGTGGAAGTGCGGTGACGCATGGAGCTGACCGGTACTAATAGGCCGAGGGCTTGTCTTCGAAGGTGCTACGCGTCCACTGTGCGGTTCCCAGCTGTATGGCCGGTCTGGGTTACTGGTTGTATAGTTGAATAGTGTTTCGGTGGTTTTGGCGAAGGGGAAACGCCCGGTCTCATTCCGAACCCGGAAGCTAAGCTCTTCAGCGCCGATGGTACTGCATGGGGGACTGTGTGGGAGAGTAGGACGCCGCCGGACTTACACAAAGTGTGGGGTTGCCTTTTTAAGGCAACCCCACACTTGTATTTGGGGACCTTGTAGCCGCTGCCTGCCTCCCCCGCCCGACTGCCGCGGTTCACTCNCCCGGGCGGGAGCCCCGTACATCCCCCGCGCGGCCCGCCCGTCCTCCGTCGACCCTGGCCGCAGTGGCACCCGTCGGATGGACGTCCTACTATCGGAAGTCAGAAGGCTGTCGGGCTGGGTGCGCCGGCCCGTCCGTTCTCCCCGGGGAGCCGCTCGATGTCATCCGACGCCCAGCAGGACGACGCCCAGCAGGACACGGCAGACCTCCACGTCCCCGTCCATCCGGTCCGCATCGTCACGGCGGCCGCGTTGTTCGACGGGCATGACGCGGCGATCAACATCATGCGGCGGCTGCTGCAGGCCCAGGGGGCGGAGGTCATCCACCTCGGCCACGACCGTGGCGTCGAGGAGGTGGTGACCGCGGCGATCCAGGAGGACGCCCAGGGCATCGCCCTGTCCTCCTACCAGGGCGGGCATGTCGAGTACTTCAGCTACCTCGTGGAGCGGTTGCGGGAACGCGGCGCGGGTGACATCCGTGTCTTCGGCGGGGGCGGNGGGGNGATCGTGCCGGCGGAGATCGAGCTGTTGCAGTCCCGCGGCGTCGCCCGGATCTTCTCCCCGCAGGACGGTCAGGCGATGGGCCTGGCCCGGATGATCAACACGATCATCGCCGGTTGCGACGTCGACCTCGCCGCGGACGGTCCGAAGCTCGAGGAGATCATCGCCGGCGAGCAGGGTGCGCTCGCTCGGNCGATCACGGTTCTCGAGGCCGATCGGGACGGCGAGCTTGCGGCGGCGCTGCGGGAGGAGGCCGGTCGGCGGCCGGCCGTGCCGGTGCTGGGCATCACGGGCACCGGTGGCTCCGGGAAGTCCTCGCTGACCGATGAACTGCTGCGCCGCTTCCGCCTCGACCAGGGCGACGCGCTGCGCATCGCGGTGCTGGCCGTCGACCCGAGCCGCCGGCGCGGCGGTGGGGCGCTGCTCGGTGACCGGATCCGGATGAACGCCCTGGGCGATTCCGGCGCCGGCGGGGTCTTCTTCCGGTCCCTGGCCACCCGGGCGGCGGGCAGCGAGGTCCCACCCTCGGTGCCGGGGGCGATCGCGGCCTGCAAGGCGGCCGGCTACGACCTGGTCATCGTCGAGACCCCCGGCATCGGGCAGGGCGACGCGGCGATCGTGCCCTACTGCGACGTCTCCCTGTACGTGATGACGCCGGAGTACGGCGCGGCCTCGCAGCTGGAGAAGATCGACATGCTCGACTTCGCCGACGTGGTCGCGGTGAACAAGTTCGAACGTCGCGGCGCCGAGGACGCCCGCCGCGACGTCGCCCGCCAGCTCGTGCGCAACCGGGAGGCGTTCGATCGGTCCTGGGAGGACATGCCGGTCTTCGGCACCTCCGCCGCACGCTTCCAGGACGACGGGGTTACCGCCCTCTACCAGCACCTTCTCGGCCTGCTCTGCGAGGTCGGCCTGGCGGCAAGGCCCGGCGTGCTGCCCGCCGTCGAGGTGCGGGCAGCCACCGGGCTGACGACCATCGTCCCGGCGGCCAGAGTGCGTTATCTGGCCGAGATCGCCGAGACGGTGCGCGACTACCACGCCGAGACTGAACGGCAGGCCCAGCTTGCCCGCCGCCGCGAGCACCTGACCACCGCACTCGACGCGGTGGGCGCCGCCTCGGCGGAGGCCGGCGCCCTGGCCGCCCTGCGCGACGAGGCGGACGCGGCCCTCGCGCCATGGGCGAGGGAGCTGCTCGAGCGGTGGCCGGCGATCGTGGCCGAGCGGCAGGGCGATCAGCTCTCCTACACGGTGCGCGGCACGGAGATCCGCACACCGCTGCGTCGTACGACCCTCGCCGGCACCCAGGTCTCCCGCGTCGCGGTGCCGGCCATCGACGACGACGCCCGACTGGTGCGGTTCCTGCGCCGGGAGAACCTGCCGGGGTACTTCCCGTTCACCGCGGGGGTGTTCCCGTTCAAGCGCGCGGGGGAGGCGCCGGCGCGGATGTTCGCCGGGGAGGGGGACGCGTTCCGGACGAACCGGCGCTTCCACTTCCTGTCCGCCGGGTCGCCGGCGACGCGGCTGTCCACGGCCTTCGACTCGGTCACCCTCTACGGTCGCGACCCGGCCCCCCGACCCGACGTCTACGGCAAGGTCGGCACCTCGGGTGTGTCGATCGCGACCCTCGACGACATGGCGGCCCTGTTCGACGGGTTCGATCTCGGCGCCCCGGCGACCAGCGTCTCCATGACGATCAACGGCCCGGCGCCGGCCATCCTCGCGATGTTCCTGACCACGGCGATCGACCAGCGGCTGGCCGCCTTCATCGACGAGCAGGGCCGCGAGCCGAGCGACGACGAAGCCGCCGAGATCACCGCCGGGGCGCTGGCCACCGTGCGGGGCACGGTTCAGGCGGACATCCTCAAGGAGGACCAGGGGCAGAACACCTGCATCTTCTCCACCGAGTTCGCGCTGCGGGCGATGGCCGACGTGCAGGAATGGTTCATCGAGCACAATGTCCGCAACTTCTACTCCGTCTNGATCTCCGGCTACCACATCGCCGAGGCCNGCGCGAACCCCATCACCCAGCTCGCCTTCACGCTGGCCAACGGATTCACCTACGTCGAGGCGTATCTCGCCCGAGGAATGCGGATCGACGACTTCGCGCCGAACCTGTCGTTCTTCTTCTCCAACGGGATGGACGCGGAGTACACGGTCATCGGGCGGGTGGCGCGGCGGATCTGGGCGGTCGCGATGCGCGAGCGGTACGGCGCCACGCCCCGTTCACAGATGCTCAAATACCACGTGCAGACCTCCGGCCGGTCACTGCATGCCCAGGAGATGGCGTTCAACGACATCCGCACCACCCTCCAGGCGCTGTGCGCGGTCTACGACAACTGCAACAGCCTGCACACCAATGCCTACGACGAGGCTGTGACCACGCCCACCGAGAGCTCGGTGCGCCGCGCGCTCGCCATTCAGATGATCATTGATGGGGAATGGGGGCTCGCCGCCAACGAGAACCCCATGCAGGGATCGTTCATCGTCGATGAACTGACCGACCTGGTCGAGGAGGCCGTGCTCGCCGAGTTCGAGCGGATTAGCGATCGTGGTGGTGTGCTGGGCGCGATGGAGACCGGTTATCAGCGGGGCCGGATCCAGGACGAGTCGATGCTGTACGAGCGCCGCAAGCACGACGGCACGCTGCCGATCATAGGGGTCAACACCTTCCTCGCCCCCGACCGCGCCGCCGGCGCCCCGGATCGCGCCGCCGACGCCGCCGGCCCCCTGGAGCTGGCCCGAGCCACCGAGAACGAGAAGCGTTCCCAGCTCACCCGCCTGACCGAGTTCCAGCGCCGGCACGCCGCCGACGCCGAGGCCGCCCTGACCGAGCTGCGCGCGGTCGCCGCCGGCACCGGAAACACCTTCGCGGCGTTGATGAAGGCGGTCCGGGTCTGCTCGCTCGGTCAGATCACCCAGGCGTTCTTCGACGTAGGTGGCCAGTATCGGCGCAATGTCTGACATTCCCCGACGGGGTGACGCCGCACGGTGCGCTGAGCGTGGCGACCCGTAATCTCCGCGTACGCATGAGTCTTTGCCTGCACGTGGCGTCCTGGGGTGCAATGGACGCCGGCCGTCATCTGGGCGGTCCCCGGCCCGCCGGTCGGGTGGGAGAGATCCCCTGAAGTGCAGGAGCGTCCAAGCCGTGGCCACCCCCAAACCGCTGCCCACCGATCCCATAGCGGAGGCTCACCGGCACTGGACCGCGCACGGCTGGGGCTCGGTGGCTGACGGGATGGCGGCGGTCACGTCGCTGATGCGCGCCCAGCAGATCATGCTGGCCAGGGTCGACGAGGTCCTGCGTCCGCTCGATCTGACCTTCGCCCGGTACGAGCTGCTCATGCTGCTGCTGTTCTCCCGCCGGGGCGCCCTCCCGCTGAACAAGATCGGGAGCCGGCTTCAGGTCCATCCGACCAGCATCACCAGCGCGGTCGACCGGCTGGAGGCCCGCGGCCAGGTCCGCCGCACCCCCCACCCCACCGATCGCCGGGCAATCCTCGCCGAGATCACCCAGGAGGGGCGGGCGACGGCGCTCGCCGCGACGGAGAAGCTCAACGACACCGTCTTCGCCGACCCCGGTCTGGGGGACGGGGGCGTGCGGACGCTCATCGACCTGCTCACCGACCTGCGCCGGGCGGCCGGTGACTTCTGAGCCGGCTCCGATCCCACTGCCGGTGACTTCTGAGCCGGCTCCGATCCCACTGCCGGCTCCGTTCCGGGTGCAGTGCGACCCCGGCCTCACGGTTCTGGCGCCGGCGTCCGCCGCCGCGGCCGCCGGTGGGATCGTGCTGCTCGGCGGGTCGCCGCTGCGGCTGATGGCGCTGTCCGCCCCCGGTGCGCGGGTGTTCGCGGCGCTGCGTGGGGGCGCCACGGTCGGTGCGGCCGGACCCGGCGCGGGGCTGTTGGCACGCCGGCTCGTCGACTCCGGTCTCGTTCATCCGCTGCCGCCGCGCCGCCCGGCGCCGGTGGGCACGGTCCCCGAGGTCCCCGAGGTCACGGCTGTCATTCCGGTCCGAGACGGGGCCGGGCGCATCGGCGCGCTGGTCGGCGCGCTGCGCGGGCAGTGCGCCGAGGTCGTCGTCGTCGACGACGGCTCCCTCGATGAAACCTCGGCCGAGGCCGCCGCGGCCGGCGCCCGGGTGATCCGGCACGATCGGGCCCGCGGCCCCGCCGCGGCGCGCACCAGCGGCGCCCGGTCGGCGCGCACCGAGGTGATCGTCTTCTGCGACTGCGACGTCCGGCCCACCGCCGACTGGCTCGACCGCCTCGTCGCCCACCTCGCGGACCCGGCGGTTGTCGCCGTCGCGCCGCGGGTCGCCTCCCCGGCGCCGCCGGCGTCGCGCGGCAGCCTGCGGGAACGCTACGAGGCGGGCCGTTCCCCGCTCGATCTCGGGCCGTGGCCGGCGGCGGTGCGCCCCGGGGGGCGGGTGTCGTACGTGCCGTCGGCGGCGCTGCTCATCCGGCGGGCGCACGCCGCGTTCGACCCGGCGCTGCGCTTCGGTGAGGACGTCGACCTGGTGTGGCGGCTCGTCGGCGCCGGCCACACCGTCCGTTATGAGCCGGCGGCGGTGGTGCACCACGATCCGCGGCCGTCCTGGCGGGCCTGGGCGCGCCAGCGCCACGGCTACGGCTCGTCGGCGGCGGAGCTTGCCCGGCGGCATCCCGGACCGCTGCGACCGGCCCGCGGGGCGGCGAGCGCGGTGGCGGCGGTGGGCCTGCTGGCGCTGCGCCGGGACCGGGGCGGGACCGCCGCGGTCGGCGCCCTGGCCGCGGGCTCGGTGGCGCTGACCACCGCCCGTCTCGCCCGCCGGCTGGGCCGCACCGACCGCCCGGGCCGCGCCGCGCTGGCCCTGACCGTCCGGGGGCGGCGCCACGCCCTGCTCGCCGCCGCCGAGACGTCGCGGCGCACCTGGCTGCCCCTGCTGGCCTGCGCCGGCACGCCAGGCCGGCTGGTCCTGGCCGCGGCGACGCTGCCGTTGGTGCACGAGTGGTGGGTGGCGCGCCCGGGGGTCGGCCTCGCACCGTATCTGCTCCTGCGCGTCGCCGACGACGCCGCCTACTGCGCCGGCGTCTGGTCCGGCTGCCTGCTGCGGGGTGACCTCGAACCGCTGATCCCGGCGCTGCCGTCCGTCCCGCGCCGCGGGCGGGCGGGCGGCCGCGGCGCGGGTGTGATCGGCGCGGCGACGCCGCCTGGCCGCGCGCGGCTACCCTCTACCGTGTGACCTATCTCGACCACGCGGCGACGACGCCGATGCGACCGGAAGCGCTCACCGCGTACGCCGCGGTGCTCGCCGACACCGGCAATGCCTCGTCGTTGCACGCCAGCGGCCGCCGGGCCCGCCGCATCGTCGAGGAGTCGCGCGAGACGCTGGCCGACGTGCTGGGCGCCCGGCCGTCCGATGTGGTGTTCACCGGCGGCGGCACGGAGGGTGACAACCTCGCGCTCAAGGGCCTGTACTGGGCGCGGCGGCGGGCCGAGCCCGCCCGGCGCCGGGTGCTGGTCAGCGCGGTCGAGCACCGGGCGGTGCTGGACACCGTGCAGTGGCTGGGCGCCGAGCAGGGCGCCGAGGTGGAGCTGCTCGACGTCGACGCCGCCGGCATGGTGCACCCGGACACCCTCGCCGTCGCCCTCGAGCGCGATCCCGCCGCGGTGGCCCTGGTCTCGGTGATGTGGGCGAACAGCGAGGTCGGCACGGTCGAGCCGGTCGCGGAGCTCGCCGCCGTCGCGCATCGGCACGGGGTGCCGTTCCACACCGACGCGGTGCAGGCGTTCGGCCAGATCCCCGTCACGGTCGGCGAGGAGGGGCCCGACGCCATCACCGTCAGCGCCCACAAGATCGGCGGGCCGGTCGGGGTCGGCGCACTGGTGGTGCGCCGCGGCCTCGTGCTGGAGCCGTTGACCCATGGCGGCGGCCAGGAACGCGACATCCGCTCCGGGACGTTGAACACCGCCGGGGTGGCGGCGTTCGCGGCCGCGGCGGCGACCGCCTGCGCCCAGGCGCCGCGTGAGGGTGCCCGGCTGGCCGCGTTGCGCGACGACCTTGTCCGTCGGGTCCAGGAGAAGGTGCCGGGAGCGGTGCTCAACGGCGCCCCGCTGGGTGGTCCGCAGCGGCTGCCCGGCAACGCCCATCTCACGTTCCCCGGCTGCGAGGGGGATTCGCTNCTGATGCTGCTCGATGCGCGCGGCATCGAGTGTTCGACCGGTTCGGCCTGCTCGGCGGGAGTAGCCCGGCCCTCGCACGTGTTGCTGGCCATGGGGGCCGGCGAGGAGCATGCGCGGGGATCGCTGCGCTTCTCGCTGGGCCACTCGTCGCGCGCTGCCGACGTGGACGCGCTCGTCGAGGCGATCGGGCCGGTGGTGGAGCGGGCGAGCCGCGCGGGCGCGCTCGCGGGGATGACCGGCGCCTGATCCGCGCCGCGTGCGCGGCGCCGCCGGAGGGTTCTGGGAACCGGATGGTTCCGGGGAGGGGCAGGTCTGATGCGGGTGCTCGCCGCCATGTCCGGCGGGGTCGACTCCGCCGTCGCCGCCGCGCGGGCAGTCGACGCCGGGCACGACGTCACCGGCGTCCATCTCGCCCTGTCCCGTTCGCCCGAGTCGGACCGGACCGGCGCCCGGGGCTGCTGCACGTTGGAGGACGCCCGCGACGCGCGCCGCGCCGCGGACGTGCTGGGCATCCCGTTCTACGTGTGGGATCTGGCCGAGCGGTTCGAGACCGAGGTCATCGACCAGTTCGTGGAGTCCTACGCGGCGGGACGCACTCCCAACCCGTGCGTGCGCTGCAACGAGCGGATCAAGTTTGCCGCGGTGCTGGACCGGGCGCTCGCCCTCGGCTTCGACGCCGTGGTCACCGGCCACCACGCCCGCCTCGACCTGGACGGCACGCTGCGCCGATCCGTCGACCCCGCCAAGGACCAGTCCTACGTGCTCGGCACGCTGCGGCCCGAGCAGCTCGGCGCGGCGCGTTTCCCGCTGGGCGACTCCACCAAGGCGCAGGTGCGCCGCGAGGCGGCCGCGCGCGGGCTGGCCGTCGCCGACAAGCCGGACAGCCACGACATCTGCTTCATCTCCGGCGGGGACACCGGCGGCTGGCTGCGGGAGCGGATCGGCTCGCGGCCCGGGCCCATCGTCGACTCCAAGTCCGGGCAGACGCTCGGCGAGCATGATGGGACCTTCGCCTTCACCGTCGGTCAGCGCCGCGGGCTTCGCCTGGGGCACCCGGCGCCGGACGGGCGCCCCCGCTACGTCCTCGACATCTCCCCGGTGACCTCGACGGTCATCGTCGGCCCGGCGGAGGAGCTCGACATCCGCCGGCTGGTCGCCGACCGGGCGGCCTGGCCGCACGAGGGCGTGGTGACCTGTCAGGCCCAGGTTCGGGCGCACGGCGGGGTCGTGGCCGCCGAGGCCGAGGCGCGCGGCGACGATCTCGTCGTCACCCTCGCCGCCCCGGTGCGCGGGACGGCGGCGGGTCAGGCCGTCGTGCTCTACGACGGCGACCGGGTGCTCGGAGGGGGGCACATCCGCGTCACCGCCGCGTGAGCGGCCGGCGGGGCTGGGTGGGGCGCCGGGTGCCGTCGGCCACAATGGCGGGATGAGTTCCGATGAGCACTGAGGCCGGCCCCGCGCCGCTGTGGCCGGCCGGCGCGGCCACCGGGGTGGGTTCGCTGCCGGGCACCGACCCGGTCGAGGCTACGAAGTCGGTGTTCGACGAGCTGCCGGACCTGCCGCACCTGCCGGAGCTGCCGGCCCGTGGGCCCGGCGCCGCGATGATCGGCCGGTCGGCGGCGATCCTGCTCGACCTGCCCGTCGACCTGCAGCCGGCCGGCTGGCGGTTGGTGCCCCGGCCGGGCCTGGACCTGCGCCGTTCCCGGGATCTGCTCAGGTGGGACCTGGACGCGTTGACCGAGGTCGCCGCCGGTTACTCCGGGCCGCTCAAGGTCGCCGTGGCCGGGCCGTGGACGCTGGCCGCCGAGCTCGAACTGCCCCGCGGGCACAAGGCGCTGTCCGACGCCGGCGCCACCCGGGACCTCGCCGAGGCGCTCGCCGCCGGTCTGGCCGACCATCTCGGCGACATCGCCCGCCGGGTTCCGGACGCGCGGCTGGTCCTCCAGCTCGACGAGCCGTCGCTGCCGCTGGTGCTGGCCGGCCGGGTGCNCACGCCCAGCGGCTTCTCGGTGGTGCCGGCCGTCGAGGAGGGCCTGGTGGTCCAGCGGCTGCGCGCACTCGCCGACGCCACCCGGGCGCTGGCCGGCGTCGCCGGGGTCGGCGTGCACTGCTGTGCGGCGGACGTGCCGCTGGCCGCGCTGCGCGGCGCCGGGATGGACTTCGTCGGGCTCGACGCCGCCCTGCTGACCCGCGCCCAGGACGACGCCGTCGGCGAGCTCGTGGAGGCCGGGGTGCGGCTCATCGCGGGCCTGGTGGCCACCCGCGGCGGAGCGGCGAATCTGTCGGACGTCCGCCGTACCGTCGAACCCGTCACTGCACTGTGGAGCCGGCTCGGATTCCGGCCCGAACAGCTTGGGGAGGTGGTCGCCGTGGCACCCGCGTGCGGCCTTGCGGGATTCGGTGTCGACGAGGCCAGGGCGGTCATGCGGCACTGCCGCCGGGCGGGCCGCGTCCTGGTCGACGCGCCGGCATGAGCGCGCCACTGGGCTCCGGTGACGTGGCGGCCGTCGCGGCCGCGGCTGCGGCGAAACCGACCGTCGCCGCTTCCGTCGCGGACCGGTCCCGCGCCGCCGAGCTCGCCCGCGAGCTGGACGAGCACGCCTACCGGTACTACGTGCTGGACTCGCCGACCGTCTCCGACGCCGAGTACGACCGGCTGATGCGTGAGCTCACCGCGATCGAGGAGCGCCACCCCGATCTGCGCACCCCGGACTCGCCGACGCAGAAGGTGGCCGGGTCGTACTCGACCCTGTTCACCCCGGTCGAGCATCTCGAGCGGCTGCTGTCGCTGGACAACGTTTTCGACGACGACGAGTTCCACCTGTGGGCCGCGCGCGCGGCGCGGGAGACCGAGGTCGACGGCTGGCTGTGCGAGCTGAAGATCGACGGGCTCGCCGTCGATCTCGTCTACGCCGACGGCCGGCTCGTGCGCGCGGCGACCCGCGGCGACGGGCGCACGGGGGAGGACATCACCCCCAACATCCGCACGCTGGCGAGCGTGCCGACCCGGCTGCGCGGGGCGGGCGTGCCGGAGCTGCTGGAGGTCCGCGGCGAGGTCTTCTTCCCCACCGAGAAGTTCGCCGAGCTCAACGCGTCACTGGTGGCCGGCGGCGGCAAGCCGTTCGCCAACCCGCGCAACGCCGCCGCCGGGTCGCTGCGGCAGAAGGATCCCCGGGTCACCGCCACCCGCCCGCTCGACATCATCGTGCATGGGCTNGGGGCGCAGCGCGGGTTCGACGCCCCCTCCCAGTCCGCGGCCTACGCCCGGTTCGCCGAGTTCGGTCTGCCCGTCTCGACCCACTTCGAAGTACTGGCGTCGGTGGCCGACGTGCTGGCGTTCATCCACCGCTGGGGGCGGGGCCGCCACGACGTCGAGCACGAGATCGACGGGGTGGTCGTCAAGGTCGACGCGTTCGCGTTGCAACGGCGGCTGGGGTCGACGTCGAAGGCGCCGCGGTGGGCGGTGGCCTTCAAGTACCCGCCCGAGGAGGTCACGACGAAGCTGCGCGACATCCGGGTGAACGTCGGCCGCACGGGCCGGGTGACCCCGTTCGGCGAGCTCGAACCGGTGCTCGTCGCCGGCTCCACGGTGGGCCTGGCGACCCTGCACAACGTCGACGAGGTCGGCCGCAAGGGCGTCCTGATCGGCGACACGGTCGTGCTGCGCAAGGCCGGCGACGTGATTCCGGAGATCGTCGGCCCGGTCGTCGACCTGCGCGACGGCACCGAGCGTGCCTTCGTCATGCCCACCCACTGCCCCGAGTGCGGCACCGAGCTGGTGCGCCCCGAGGGCGAGGTGGACATCCGCTGCCCGAACACCGTCTCCTGCCCGGCGCAGCTCCGTGAGTCGATCTTCCACATCGCCTCGCGGGGCGCGCTGGACATCGACGGCCTGGGCTACGAGACGGCGATCGCCCTGCTCGAGGCCGACCGGGTCGGCGACATCGGCGACATCTTCCACCTGACGCCGGAGTCGTTCGAGGGGCTGCGCGGCTTCGGCCAGAAGAAGATCGACCAGATCCTGCGCGGCGTCGAGGCGGCCCGCCACCGGCCGCTGTGGCGGCTGCTGGTCGGCCTGTCCATCCGCCACGTCGGGCCGACCGCGGCGCGTGCGCTCGCGCGGGAGCTGCGCTCGCTCGACGCGATCGCCGCCGCCCCCGCCGAGCAGCTCGCCGCCGTCGAGGGCGTCGGTCCGAAGATCGCCAGTGCGGTGGTGGACTGGTTCGCCGACGCCCGCCACCGTGACATCGTCGCCCGCATCGCCGCCGGTGGCGCGTCGCTCGCCGACGCCGGGGCCGAGGAGGGCCCCCGCCCGCTCGACGGCGTCGCGGTGGTCATCACCGGGACGCTCGAGGGCTGGAGCCGGGACTCGGCGACCGAGGCGGTGCAGGGCCGCGGGGGNAAGGTCACCGGTTCGGTGAGCAAGAAGACGGCCTTCGTCGTCGTCGGCGCCGATCCGGGGGCGGCCAAGTACGACAAGGCGCGCAGCCTCGGCGTGCCGGTGCTGGACGAGGCCGGGTTCGCCGTGCTGCTCGAACGGGGCGCGGACGCCGCGCGCGAGCGGGCCGTGCCCACCGACGCACCGAATGCGCAGGATGCCCCGGATGACGTCGGCGCCCGCCAGACGGCGCAGGCGGCGGACGACGCCCTGCCGGGGTGACCCGGGGCGGGGTCGACCCGGGGCGGGGGATGGCGGGCGCGCGGGCCGTCCCGTCAGGGGCGGTCCGTCCTGCTCAGGCTCGCCGCGATGCCGGCGAGGTGAGCCAGCCGCTCGATCTCGGAGGGTCGGAAGACCGGGCCGCCCGGGCGGCCGATGAGAATGACCAGCCGATCGCAGCCGACGGGCGCCGCGGCGAGCTCCATGCTGACCGCCTCCCAGCGAGGCGGGAAGGTGCCCTCGTCCGGCCCGATCCGCCGCGCACGGTCCAGCGGCAGCCAGGGCAGCGGTAACCGGACCCGTTCGGGCACCCCGAGGTCGTCCCCGCCGAGGGTGGGCGCGCCGACCGAGGTCTCCCGCACCCGCACGTCGCCCGCACCGACGTGTTCGAGCAGCACCGCCCAGTCGGCGTTGAACACGCCCGGGGCCAGCTCCGTCAGGGTCGCCGCGGCGTCGATCGGCCGCTCGGTCAGCGCGTCGACGAGGTCGAGGTCGCTGGCCACGCCGCCGCCGTCCGCAAGGAACGGGCGCAGCGACTCGACGACCACCCCCGGCACCGAGTGGGCCGCGCTCATCGCCCGATCCGCGAGTCCGCCCGGCGGCAGCATGACGAGCAGGTCGTCCACCNCGCCGGCGGCGGTGNGCTCCACGACGGTGACGCTGACGATGTCGATGCCGGCGGCGCCCAGGGCGGTGGCGACGGCGCCGAGGGTGCCCGGGCGGTCCGGCAACACGACACGCAGCAGGTACGACATGTAGTTGAGCATGCACAAAGAGTGTGTCGTCGGCATGGCCGACCGGTCACGCCGAGATGACGCGCCGCGCCGATGCCTGCCTGGTCAGGGGCCCGGCGGGCGGTGCCGGCCGAGCGGCCGCCGCCACCGCGGGGTCGGCTCGGCCGGCAGGTCGGCGGGCGGGGTCCGTCCCGGTCGTGCCGCGGCCCGTACCATGACATGACGTCGACGCGGCGAAGCGTCCGGTCCGGTTCTCCCCCCGCGGCCAGCCTCCGGGCGGCCCGGAGTCCCCGGCTTTCCCGGCTGCCGCCCGCGGCACGCACGACCAGTCACGGGCCTCGCGCCCACCGCCCACGAAGGGGCCACACGCCATGGGGATCACGCGGGACGAGGTAGCCCACCTCGCCCGGCTGTCGCGGATGTCGGTGACCGACGACGAGCTGGACGCGCTGGCACCGCAGCTCGAGGCGATCCTGTCGGCGGTCGCCCGGGTCTCCGAGGTCGCCGCGGCGGACATCCCGCCGACCAGTCACGCCGTGCCGCTGACGAACGTCTTCCGCCCGGACGTCGCCCGCCCGTCGCTGACCGCCGCCGAGGCCCTGGCCGGCGCCCCCGCCACCGAGGACGGCCNCTTCCGGGTGCCCCGCATCCTTGATCCGGACGAGTGAGGTCGCCGCCCGCATGACGGACCACCCAACACCTTCCCCCACGACCACTCCGGCCGCCGCGGCCGACGTCGTGCACCTGACCGCCGCGGCCACGGCGGCGGCGATCGCCGCCGGCGAGCTGAGCGCCGTCGAGGCGACCCAGGCCGCGCTCGACCGCATCGCCAAGGTCGACGACACCATCCACGCCTTCCTCCACGTCGACCCCGAGGGCGCGCTCGCCGCGGCCCGCTCCGTCGACGAGCGCCGGGCCGCCGGGGAGCGGCTCGGCCCGCTCGCCGGGGTGCCGCTGGCGCTCAAGGATGTCCTGACCGCCCGCGGGATGCCGACCACCTGCGGCAGCCGGATCCTCGAGGGCTGGCACGCGCCCTACGACGCGACCGTGGTCAGCCGGCTGCGCGCGGCGGACGTCGTCCTGCTCGGCAAGGTCAACATGGACGAGTTCGCGATGGGTTCCTCCACGGAGAACTCGGCCTACGGGCCGACGCGCAACCCGTGGGACACCACCCGCATCCCCGGCGGCAGCAGTGGCGGCAGCGCGGCGGCGGTCGCCGCCTTCGAGGCGCCGCTGGCGATCGGCACCGACACCGGCGGCTCCATCCGCCAGCCGGCCGCGGTCTGCGGGCTGGTCGGGGTGAAGCCCACCTACGGCGGCGTGAGCCGCTACGGCCTGGTCGCCTTCTCCAGCTCGCTGGACCAGGCCGGTCCGCTGGCCCGCACCGTCACCGACGCGGCGCTGCTGCACGCCGCGATCGCCGGCCACGACCCGCTCGACTCCACCAGCGTGGACGTGCCGGTGCCCGCGGTGGTCGAGGNGGCGGGCCGGCGCGACATCCGCGGCCTGCGGGTCGGCGTCGTGCGGGAGCTCGCCGGCGAGGGCTACGACCCGGGGGTGCAGGCCGCCTTCGCCGCCGCCGTCGAGACGCTCACCGACCTCGGCGCCGAGGTCGTCGAGGTGAGCTGCCCGCACTTCACCTACGCGCTGGCGGCCTACTACCTGATCGCGCCGAGCGAGTGTTCGTCCAACCTGGCCCGCTTCGACGCGATGCGGTTCGGGCTGCGAGTCGGCGACGACGGCCAGGNCGGCGCCGAGGAGGTCATGAGCCGCACCCGCGAAGCCGGCTTCGGCCCGGAGGTGAAACGGCGGATCATCCTCGGCACCTACGCACTGTCCTCGGGCTACTACGACGCCTACTACGGCCAGGCGCAGAAGGTCCGCACGTTGATCAGCCGGGACTTCGCCGCCGCGTTCGAGCAGGTCGACGTGCTGGTCTCGCCCACCACCCCGACCCCGGCGTTCCCGCTCGGGGCGAAGGTCGACGATCCGGTCGCCATGTACCTGTCGGACCTGTGCACCATCCCGTCGAACCTGGCCGGCGGCCCGGCGATGAGCCTGCCGGCGGGCCTGGCGGACGGGCTGCCCGTGGGCATCCAGATCATGGCGCCGCCGTTCGCCGACGACCGGCTCTACCTGGTCGGTGGGGCGCTGGAGGAGGCGCTGGACGCCCGGCGCGGCCATGCGCTGCTCGACGAGGCCCCGGCACTGTGACCGGCCAGGAGGTGCGGACCGGCCAGGAGGTGCGGACCGGCCAGCAGGTGCGGACCGGGCCGGGGACGGGGCAGCACGGCGGGGGTCTGCGATGGTGAGTCTGCGCAGCGGGCGGCAGGACCGTCTGCTGGTCGTCGTGGTCTGGCTGCTGACCGTCGTGGTGCTGGGCCTCGGCATCGCGACGGTGAACCCGATCCTGCTCGTCTGGGGCGTGCTGGGCCTGCCGGCCGCGGTGTTCCTCAGCTACGTGCACCTGCGCGACACCCGCCCGCCAGCCGGACCCGGTGGATCCGGTGGACCCGGTGGCGCCGAGACCACCTCCGCCGAGCCCGGCTCCGCCGACGATTCGTCGTCATGACCGGCCGACCCGCGCATCCAGCGACCCACGAGGAGTACCCCCGGTGAGCACTGCGGCTCCCGCCAGCGCGCTGCCCTCCTACGCCGACGCGCTCGCCCGTTACGAGCCGGTGATCGGGTTGGAGACGCACGTCGAGCTCGGCACCGTCTCCAAGATGTTCTGCGGCTGCCCCACGGCGTTCGGCGCCGAGCCCAACACCCAGGTCTGCCCGGTCTGCCTCGGCCTGCCCGGCGCCCTGCCGGTGGTCAACGAGGCGGCGGTGCGTTTCGCCGTCATGATCGGCCTCGCGCTGCACTGCGACATCGCGTCCTGGTGCCGGTTCGCCCGCAAGAACTACTTCTACCCGGACATGCCGAAGAACTTCCAGATCAGCCAGTACGACGAGCCGCTGTGCACGGACGGCTGGCTCGACGTCGAGATCGACGGCGAGGTGCACCGGGTTGGGATCACCCGCGTGCACATGGAGGAGGACACCGGCAAGTCACTGCACGTCGGCGGCGCCACCGGGCGCATCCACGGGGCGACCCACTCGCTGGTCGACTACAACCGGGCCGGGATCCCGCTCGTCGAGATCGTCACCGAGCCCGACGTCCGCTCGCCGGAGGTGGCCCGCGCCTACGTCGACGAGCTGCGCGAGCTGATCCNCGCTCTCGACGTGTCCGACGTGCGGATGGAGCAGGGCTCGCTGCGCTGCGACGCGAACGTCTCGCTGCGCCGCCGCCCCGCCCCCGGTGAGCCCGACGCCCCGTTCGGCACCCGCACCGAGACGAAGAACCTCAACTCGTTGCGGTCGGTGGAGCGGGCCGTGCGCTACGAGATCACCCGCCAGGCCGGCCTGCTCGACGACGGCGAGCGGATCCTCCAGGAGACCCGCCACTTCGACGAGGCCTCCGGGCGGACGTCGCCGGGCCGGTCCAAGGAGGAGGCGANCGACTACCGGTACTTCCCGGAGCCGGACCTGACCCCGCTGGCGCTGCCCGCGCAGTACATCGACGAGCTGCGCGTCGGCCTGCCGGAGCTGCCCGCGGCGCGCCGCACCCGGCTCATCGCCGAGCACGGCTACACCGCGCGGGACCTGACCGACATGCGCAACGCCGGGGTGCTGGACCTGGTGGAGCAGACCGTGGCCGCCGGGGCGACCCCGGCGGCGGCGCGCAAGTGGTGGCTCAACGAGCTGGCGCGTCGCGCCGCCGATGCCGGTAGCCAGCCGAGCGACCTCGCGATCAGCGCGGCCGACGTCGCGCGGATCACCGTGCTCGTCGCCGGCGGCGAACTCACCGACGCGCTCGCCCGCAAGGTCATCGACGGCGTGCTGGCGGGGGAGGGCACCCCGGACGAGGTCGTCGCCGGGCGCGGCCTCGCCGTCGTCGCGGACGACGGGGCGCTCACGGCGGCGGTCGACGCCGCCATCGCCGCAGCACCGGACATCGCGGAGAAGGTCCGCGGCGGCAAGGTCAACGCCGTCGGCCCGCTGGTCGGCGCGGTGATGAAGGCGATGAGGGGCCAGGCGGACGCGGCGAGCGTGCGCGGCCTGCTGCTGGAGCGCCTCGGCGCGTCCTGATCGGCGGGGCGTTTCCGGCAGAGCTGGCGGGCACGCATCCCGGGCGGATGGAGCGGCACCGGCGCCCGCCGCGCCTGCACCGGCGCGCCGCCACGCCAGGTCCTGCCCCTCGTCGGCTGACCGCGGTCCGTCCGCCGGGCCGCCTGCGCGCCGATACCCCGGGCTCCGGGGACGCGGTCCAGGGCCGCCCCGGACCGGATCGGGCGCCGGATATGATCGCCATCGCGGTGTTTGCGGAAAACCTGGCCGCTAATCCTCATGCGGGGGATACGGCCTGGTTGGGCGTAGTCATCCGGGTTCGGGGTATCAGCCGGGGTGCCGAAGGTTGCCCCGGCGTGACCTGGGCCCGGGAAGACCACGTTTTCCTTCCGTGTCGGACCCGCGTGTCGAGTTGCCGACGCCGACCGGCGCGTCGGGTGCGCAGTGCCGGGGGCCTTCGTAGGGTGGGTCTCCGATCGGGCAGTCGTCTGCGAGGGGAGGCGTCTCGTCATGCCCCTCACTCCGTCCGGATTCACCGCGTCGACCTCGCGCCGTCGTGGCCGCGGCCGGCGGCGGGCGATCATCGCCGCCGTGGTGGTCGTCGTCCTGGCCGCCGGCAGCGGGGTCGGCTACGTGCTGAAGAACCGGTCCGACGCGCGGGCGGCCGACCACCGGGCCCAGGCCGCGGCGGCGGCCTACCTCGCCGCCTGGCGAACCCTGACCACCACTGGCGGGACGGCGACCAGCACCCCGGCCGGCGCGGCGCCCCCGGCCAGCGCCGCCCCGGCCAGCGCCGCCCCGGGTGGCGGGAGCGGTGCGGCGGCGACACCGGCCGCGGCCGGGGCGGGGGCCACCGGGTCGGCCGCGGCCAGCGGCCGTGACGGAGCCGGTCGGGCCGCGGTGAGCGCGGTGACCGTGCCCGGCAGCATCGACGTCGCGGCCCTGCTGACCACGATGGCCGACGTGCGGGACCGGCTGCTGGTCACCGGGGCCACCTTCACCCCGGGATCGATCGACCGCAACGGCAAGGCGGCGAGGGCGCCCTACGCGGCCCGGCTCGACCTGTCCGGCCTGCCGGCGCCGCTGGAGTACGCGGGCGTGCTGAACCTCGTCGACACCGGCCGGGGGTGGAAGGTCCGGGCGGAGCCGGCGTCCGTGCATCCCGCCCTGCGCCCCGGGCTGCACCTGGACCGGACCGCCTCGACCGGCCACCGCGGCGACCTGCTCGCCGCCGGCGGCCAGCCGCTGCGCGACTCCGGGGACCTCGCCGGCAACCTCGTCGGCCGGACCGACCCGCTGTCCGGGCTGCAACGCGTCTACGACGACCGGCTGCGCGCCCAGGGCGGTGCCGTCGTCGTGCGCGACGCGCGGGGCGCCACCGTCCAGACGCTGCACACCTACCCGATGACCGACGGCGAGTCGGTCCGGACGACCCTCGACCTGCGGGTCCAGCAGGCCGCCGAGACGGCGCTCGCGACCGCCGCCCGACCCACCGCGGCGATGGTCGCCATCGACACCCGCACCGGCGGCGTGCTGGCGCTGGCGAACCACCCGCCGAGCGGGGCGAGCCGCGCCGTGCGCGGCAAGTACCCGCCGGGCTCCACCTTCAAGATCGTGACGGCCACCGCCGCACTGATGAACGGCAAGGCGGCGAACACCCCGCTGGACTGCACCCAGACGGTCAGCGTGGGCGGGCGGACCTTCCAGAACGCCGAGTCCGAGCAGTTCGGGCCCATCCCGCTGCGGACCGCCTTCGCCAAGAGCTGCAACACCGCCTTCATTCGGCTGGAGGAGTCGCTGCCGTCCGACGCCCTGGAGAAGGCCGCCCAGCTCTACGGCTTCGACGGCCAGGCGCCGCTGGACATCGCCAGCGTCGGGGGGAGCTTCCCGACCCCGCGCGACTCGGTCGAGTCCGCCTCGGCGTCGATCGGACAGGCCCGCATCGAGGTCTCGCCCCTGCAGATGGCGAGCGTGGCGGCGGCCGTCGCCAGCGGCACCTGGCGCCAGCCGTTCGTCGCCGGCCAGCCGGCGCGCAGCAACGCCATCCCGCCCGCGGTGCTCCCGCCGTTGCGGGACTTCATGCGGGCTGTCGTCACCGAGGGCACCGCCGCGAGCGTGCCGATGCCCGGCGAGGTCTACGGCAAGACCGGCACGGCCGAATACGCCGACGGCGACCCGCCGCCCACCCACGCCTGGTTCGTCGGTTACCGGGGTGACGTGGCCTTCGCCGTCGTCGTCGAGGACGGCGGCTTCGGCGCCGAGACGGCGGCCCCGGTCGCGGCCCGCTTCCTGACCGCCCTCGACGGGGGCGCGGTGGCCGCGCCCGGCTCCGGCGGTCGCTGATCCCGCTCCGCCCGCCGGGCGGCCTGGCCGACTCTGCCCGCCCGCCGGGCGGCCTCGCAGACCCCCTGCCGGCATCCCCCGTGACCCGCCGGCAGGGTCGCCGGGTCGGCCACCTGCGGTCGCTGCTTGACGTACGGCCCGATCTCCGGCACGGTATGTCTGTGCACAGTCAGATTCTCGTACGTTCAGAGCGCGCGTAGTCGACGACCTCGACCCCGTGCGCCGCCCCTCAGTGCCCTAGGCACGAGGGGCTTTTTCGTGCCCAGCCCCGCGTTCGTGATCCACCCCCGTGTTCGTGATCCACCCCCGTGTTCGTGATCCAGCCCCGTCACGTGACCGAGCCCCAGCGCGCGCCCCCGCGTTCCGCCCGCCGAGACCACCCGCTGTCGCAGATTCCCGGCCTGTCAAGGAAGACGCCCAGATGACACGAGAGATCACCGGAGCCCAGTCGCTCGTCCACTCCCTCGAGGCGGTCGGAGCGGATGTGGTCTTCGGCATCCCCGGCGGCGCGATCCTGCCCGCCTACGACCCGTTGTACGACTCCACGCGGGTGCGCCACATCCTCGTCCGGCACGAGCAGGGTGCCGGCCACGCGGCCGAGGGGTACGCGCAGGCCACCGGGCGGGTGGGGGTGTGCATGGCGACGTCCGGTCCGGGGGCGACGAACCTGGTCACCCCGATCGCGGACGCCTACATGGACTCGGTGCCGATGGTCGCGATCACCGGGCAGGTGGCCAGCGCCGCGATCGGGACGGACGCCTTCCAGGAGGCGGACATCTGCGGTATCACCCTGCCCATCACCAAGCACAACTTCCTCGTCCAGTCCGTCGACGACATCCCGCGGACGATCGCCGAGGCGTTCCACCTGGCGGGCACGGGGCGTCCCGGCCCCGTCCTGGTCGACCTGCCCAAGGACATCCTGCAGTCGGTCACGTCGGTGCTGCCGCACGAGATCTGGCCGCCCACACTCGACCTGCCCGGCTACCGCCCGATCACCCGCCCGCACAGCAAGCAGGTGCGGGAGGCGGCGAAGCTGATCAGCGCCTCCCGGCGTCCGGTGCTGTACATCGGCGGCGGTGTGCTCAAGGCGCGCGCCGCCGCGGAGCTGCGCACGCTGGCGGAGATGACCGGCATCCCGGTGGTCACCACGCTGATGGCCCGCGGCGCCTTCCCCGACTCGCACCCCCAGCACCTGGGCATGCCCGGCATGCACGGCTCGGTCGCCGCGGTGACCGCGTTGCAGAAGGCGGACCTGCTCATCACCCTCGGCGCCCGCTTCGACGACCGGGTCACCGGCCGGCTGGCCTCGTTCGCGCCGAAGGCCGCGATCATCCACGCCGACATCGATCCCGCCGAGATCGGCAAGAACCGGACCGCCGACGTGCCCATCGTCGGCGACTGCCGAGAGGTGATCAACGAGCTGATCGCCGCGCTGGCCGCCGAGCCCCGTCCGGAACTCGAGGGCTGGTGGCACACCCTGGACGGCTGGCGGCGCACCTACCCGCTGGGCTACGACACCCCGGCCGACGGGTCGCTGGCGCCGCAGCACGTCATCGAGCGGCTCGGCCGCATCTCGGGCCCGGAGACGATCTTTGCGGCCGGGGTCGGCCAGCATCAGATGTGGGCCGCCCAGTTCATCTCGTACGAGAACCCCTACACCTGGCTGAACTCCGGCGGCGCCGGGACGATGGGCTTCGCCGTGCCGGCGGCGATGGGCGCCAAGGTCGGCCGCCCGGATGCGACCGTGTGGGCGATCGACGGCGACGGCTGCTTCCAGATGACCAACCAGGAGCTCGCCACCTGCGCGCTCGAGGGCATCCCGATCAAGGTCGCGATCATCAACAACGGCTCGCTCGGCATGGTCCGGCAGTGGCAGACCCTGTTCTACGACAAGCGCTACTCGAACACCGAGCTCGGCACGCACCCGGCGTCGCCGCGGACCGGTGTCAAGCGGGTGCCCGACTTCGTCCGCCTCGCCGAGGCGCTGGGCTGCGTCGGCCTGCGCTGCGACTCGGCCGCCGAGGTCGACGCGACGATCGAGAAGGCGATGGCGATCGACGACGCCCCCGTGGTCGTGGACTTCGTCGTCCACCCCGACGCCATGGTCTGGCCGATGGTCGCCGCCGGCGCGAGCAACGACGACATCCGGGTCGCCCGCGACCTCGCGCCCGACTTCGACTACTCCGGGGACGCCGAGGTGAACCTGTGACGGCCCCCGACCCGATCCCCGACCTCAGGAGCGCGAGATCATGACCCGGCACACCCTGTCCGTGCTGGTGGAGAACAAGCCGGGGGTGCTCGCCCGGGTCTCCGGGCTGTTCTCCCGGCGCGGGTTCAACATCGAGTCGCTCGCCGTCGGCCCGACCGAGCACCCGGACGTCTCCCGGATGACCATCGTCGTCGCGGTCGAGGACCTGCCGCTGGAGCAAGTGACCAAGCAGCTCAACAAGCTGGTCAACGTTCTGAAGATCGTCGAGATGGATACGTCCGTCTCGGTGCAGCGCGAGCTGATGCTGCTGAAGGTGCGCGCCGACCTGTCCGTCCGGTCGCAGGTGCTGGAGACCGTCACCCTGTTCCGTGCGAAGGTGGTCGACGTCGCCCCGGACGCCGTCACGATCGAGGCGACCGGCACCCGCGACAAGCTGGACGCCCTCATCCGGATGCTGGAGCCGTTCGGGATCCGGGAGCTCGTCCAGTCCGGCATGGTGGCGCTTGGCCGCGGCTCGCGGTCGATCACCGATCGCAGCCTGCGCGCCGTCGACCGGTCGGCCTGACCGGTCGACCCGTTCCACCCGCTTCACCCGGCCCGGCCGGCCGGGGCGTCCCGGCGCGTCCCGCGGCGATCCCGGTCGGGCCGCGCCCGCACCTCCCTTCACTCAACGAGGAGACACCCCCACGATGGTCGAGATCTACTACGACGACGACGCCTCGCTCGACGTCCTGGCCGGCCGCAAGGTCGCCGTCATCGGTTACGGCAGCCAGGGCCACGCGCACGCGCTGAACCTGCGCGACAGNGGCGTCGACGTGCGGGTCGGCCTGNCCGCGGACAGCCGCAGCCGGGCGAAGGCCGCCGAGGAGGGCCTGCGCGTGCTCACCCCGGCGGAGGCGTCCGCCGAGGCCGACATCATCATGCTGCTCACCCCGGACACCACCCACCGCAAGATCTACGCCGACTCCATCGCCCCGCACCTGAGCGAGGGCAAGGCGCTGGCGTTCGGGCACGGGTTCAACATCCGCTACGGGCTCATCGAGCCGCCGGCGGGCGTCGACGTGTTCATGGTGGCGCCGAAGGGCCCCGGTCACCTGGTGCGCCGGGTGTTCGAGGAGGGCAAGGGCGTGCCCGTCCTCGTCGCCGTCGAGAACGACGCCTCCGGCAACGCGCTCGCCGTCGCGCTGGCCTACNCCAAGGGCATCGGCGGCACCCGCGCGGGGGCGCTGCNCACCACCTTCACCGAGGAGACCGAGACCGACCTGTTCGGTGAGCAGGCCGTGCTCTGCGGCGGCACCAGCGCGCTGGTCCAGGCCGGGTTCGAGACGCTGGTCGAGGCGGGTTACACCCCCGAGGTCGCCTACTTCGAGTGCCTGCACGAGCTCAAGCTCATCGTCGACCTGATGTACGAGGGCGGCATCTCGCAGATGCGTTACTCGATCTCCGACACGGCCGAGTACGGCGACGTCACCCGCGGCCCGCGGGTGGTCACCCCGGCCGTCAAGGCCGAGATGCGCAAGATCCTCGACGAGATCCGGGACGGCACGTTCGCGCGCGAGTGGGTCGCCGAGGACGACAACGGCCGGCCGAACTTCACCAAGCTCGTGGAGGAGGGCAAGCAGCACCCGATCGAGCAGGTCGGCGCCAAGCTGCGGCCGCTGATGTCCTGGATCGCCAAGTAGACGCCGGGATCGCCGCGTAACGCCGGGATCGCCGAGCGGCAGGGTCGTCTGCCACCGCCGGACGTCGATGCCGGGCTCCGCCGCCGGATGGTGGCGGCGCCCGGCCGCCGAACGGCGAGGACAGCCGGACCACATCGCCGGGATCGCGCATTTCNGGGGGGACCGGTGCGCAAAGCGTTCGGCGGGCGCAGTCCGCGTCGGTAGGCTGGGCCCGCCGCGCCACCCGGCGCGCAGTCAGCACGCTCACCACCGCCAGGCCGACGGCCACGTGATCACACCTCGTTCCGCGCGTCGCCTCCGGCCTGACCAGAGGTTGCTAGGAGAGGTCCAGTGCCCGTCGTACTCGTTGCCGAGGAGCTGTCGCCGGCCGGGCTGGAGGTGCTGTCCGGGGACTTCGAGCTTCGTCACGTCGACGGCGCCGACCGGTCGGCCCTCCTGCCCGCGATCGCCGACGTCGACGCCGTGATCGTCCGTTCCGCCACCAAGATCGACGCGGAGGCGCTCGCGGCGGCGAGCCGGCTCAAGGTCGTCGCCCGGGCCGGCATCGGCCTGGACAACGTCGACGTCGCCGCCGCCACCCAGCGCGGCGTCATGGTCGTCAACGCGCCGACGTCGAACATCGTCAGCGCGGCCGAGCACGCGATCGCGCTGCTGCTCGCCGTCGCCCGCCGGGTCCCGGCGGCCAACCAGTCGCTGCGTGGCGGGGAGTGGAAGCGGTCGAAGTTCACCGGCGTCGAGCTGGTCGAGAAGACGCTCGGCGTCGTCGGCCTCGGCCGTATCGGGGTCCTCGTGGCGCAGCGGCTCGCCGGCTTCGGCATGAAGGTCATCGCCTATGACCCGTACGTGTCGGTGGCCCGCGCCTCCCAGCTCGGCGTCACCCTCGTCGACCTCGCCGAACTGCTGCGGCGCAGCGACGTGATCACGATCCACCTGCCCAAGACGCCGGAGACGCTCGGCCTGATCGGCGCCGAGGAGCTTGCCGGGACCAAGCCCGGCGTCATCATCGTCAACGCCGCCCGCGGCGGGCTCGTCGACGAGGCGGCGCTTGCCGAGGCGATCAGCTCCGGCCAGGTCGGTGGCGCCGGCATCGACGTCTTCGTCACCGAGCCGACGACCGCGTCGCCGCTGTTCGGTCTCGACAACGTGGTGGTCACCCCGCACCTCGGCGCCTCCACCCAGGAGGCCCAGGACAAGGCCGGGCTCGCCGTCGCCCGCTCGGTGCGCCTGGCGCTGCAGGGCGAGTTCGTGCCGGACGCGGTCAATGTGCAGGCCGGTGGGATCGTCGCCGAGGACGTCCGGCCGGGCCTGCCGCTCGCCGAGAAGCTGGGGCAGCTGTTCTCCGGGCTCGCCGGCGGGCTCGCCGCCGCCATCACCGTCGAGGTCCGAGGGGAGATCGCGGTCCACGACGTCTCGGTGCTCCAGCTCGCCGTACTCAAGGGCGTCTTCACCGACGTCATCGAGGAGCAGGTCACCTACGTCAACGCCCCGCTGCTGGCGAAGGAGCGCGGCGTCGATGTCACCCTGGAGACCTCCGAGGAGGGCTCCAGGGACTACCGCAACCTGGTGACCGTGCGCGGCGTGCTCGCCGACGGCACCCCGGTGTCGGTCAGCGGGACCCTCGTCGGTTCCCGGCAGGTCGAGAAGATCACCGCGATCGATGGCTTCGAGGTCGACATCCGACCCGAGGCGCACCTGGCGTTCTTCCGCTACGAGGACCGGCCCGGAATCGTCGGTGCGGTCGGCGCGCTGCTGGGCGAGGCGAACATCAACATCGCCAGTGCTCAGGTGAGCCGGCTCCAGGCGGGTGGGGAGGCGCTGATGTCGCTGTCGCTGGACGACGCGGTCGCCGCCGACATCCTGGCCGACATCGCGAAGATAATCGGCGCTTCCTACGCGCGCGCGGTCAGCATCCAGACCGAGTAGTGATCCAGGCGGAGTAGCGCCGGACCGGGCGGTCGGCAGCTCGCGCCCGACCTCCGGTATCGGGTGGCCGGTCGGTGCCGGACTGCGCAGTCGCGGCGGTGGCACCCCGGTGGGGGCGCGCCGCGGCGACCGGCGGGCGGGCCGGCCGACGGTACGGCGGCGGCGCGGCGGTCGGCTGCCGTCGGGGCGCTGCGACACCGCAGGTGGGCCGTCGGCGGCGGCCGGTCGGAGCCGCCCGCCAGGCCGGCGCGGCGGTGCCGGCCGCGCCGCTCTCGCCCGGAAGTGCCCGGAGTGATCTTTACGCCGAACATGCGGCTTTGGCTGGGTGTCGGGTTTACCGTGGCTAGCATGGCGTCGCGGCATCAGGACCCGTTCGAGGGGCTTCGCCTGGATGAGCGATTCGTCCGCGGAGCCCGCTTCCTCGAGCCGTCCGCGGCCGAACGCAGCCGGCAGCACGGCCGGACCGCATCCGGTCGTTGCCAGGTCGTTCCCGCTCCCCGCGGGCTGCCCGGGTTCTTTCACCGGCTCGTGGCGCCGCCGAAGCCGCCGGGACGCCCCCGGCAGATCGCCCAGATGGTCACCTTCATCGCCATCATCGTCGGGATGATCACTATCACGGTGGTGGCCCTGCGGCAGACGGCTACCCGGGGCGGGGCGGGCAGCGCCACCCGCCTGGCCGCACCGAGCGCGTCGCAGGACGGCGCGGCGAGCGCCGCGAGTGCCAGGCCCGCGGTCAGCGGCTCCCTGACCGGCCCTCCCGCCGGCTACGCGGTCGCCCCGGCACTGCTGGCCGCCCTGCACCGCGGCGACTGTCTGAACTGGACGCCCTACCCGGCAGGCGCACCCGTGCCGATGGTGCCGGTGGTCGCGGTCCGGGTGAGCTGCGACCGTCCGCACATCGACGAGGTCACCCGGCTGGTGAACCTCGCGCCGCTGTTCGGCCGCTGGCCCGGCGCGTCGGCGGTGACCCAGGTGGCGGACGCGCGCTGTGCCGGGGCGCTGCGCGACTTCGCCGGGGCCATCGACGCCACCCCGCACTACATCGTCGGCACGATCTACCCGTCCGAGCCGAGCTGGCAGGACGGCGCGCGCTCGGTTGCCTGTACGGTGCGCACGGACGACCTGCGGGCCCGCACCGGCCCGTTCCGGGCCATCGGCTCGATCGGCGCCTGAGGGCGCGGGCGGCCGATTCGCAGCGGGCGACCGAGGCGAGGCGCGACCGAGCCGCGGCGGCCCACCACCGACCGATCGGGCCGACATCGGGTACTGTTTATTCGCGATGCGTGCGCTGCTCCTCCTTAGCCGCCGCGGCGGGGCCTGATCCAGCTGGCTTCCCCGTCGCGGTGTTCTCGTGCGCCAGCGTCGGGATCCCCGCGGTCATGGTGGCCCGGCGGTCATGCCCAGCCCGGGCGGCCGCCCGTCCGACGCCGTGGAGGGATCTGCCGGCCCCCAAGTCCCCTGTGCGGTCGTGAGATCCGGTCGACGTGGGGCTCTTCCGAGGAAGCAGGAGCACGATGACCACGCAGCAGCCGTCCGGCATGCCGATCGAGAAGTACCAGGCGTTCACCCCCGTCCCGCTGCCGGACCGGACCTGGCCCGAGAAGTCGATCGTCCGCGCCCCGCAGTGGTGCAGCGTCGACCTGCGCGACGGCAACCAGGCACTGATCGACCCGATGACCCCCGCGCGCAAGATGCAGATGTTCGAGCTGCTGGTCGCGATGGGCTACAAGGAGATCGAGGTCGGGTTCCCCGCCGCGAGCCAGACCGACTTCGACTTCATCCGCCAGCTCATCGAGGAAGACCGCATCCCGGATGACGTCGTCATCCAGGTGCTGACCCAGGCGCGCGAGGAGCTGATCGAGCGGACGGCCGCGTCGCTGGTGGGCGCCGACCGGGCGCTGATCCACCTGTACAACTCGACGTCGACGCTGCAGCGGCGGGTCGTGTTCGGCCTGGACCGGGCCGGCGTCACCGAGATTGCCGTACAGGGCGCGCGCTGGTGCGTCCAGTACGCCGAGAAGCTGCTCGAGGGCACCGATGTGCGCTGGCAGTACAGCCCGGAGTCGTTCACCGGTACCGAGCTGGACTACGCCGTCGAGGTGTGCGAGGCGGTCATGGACGTGTGGTCGCCGACGCCGCAGCGGCCAGTCGTGCTGAACCTGCCGGCGACGGTCGAGATGTCGACGCCGAACGTCTACGCCGACCAGATCGAGTGGGTCGGGCGGAACCTGACGCGGCGCGATGCCGTGATCCTGTCGCTGCACCCGCACAACGACCGGGGCTGCGCGGTCGCCGCGGCGGAGCTCGGCGTGCTGGCCGGCGCGGACCGGGTCGAGGGCTGCCTGTTCGGCAACGGCGAGCGCACCGGCAACGTCTGCCTGGTCACCCTCGGTCTGAACCTGTTCTCGCAGGGCGTCGATCCGATGATCGATTTCTCGGACATCGACGGGGTCCGCCGGGCGGTCGAGTACTGCAACCAGCTACCCNTGCACCCCCGCCACCCCTACGGTGGCGACCTCGTCTACACCGCCTTCTCCGGCTCCCACCAGGACGCCATCAAGAAGGGCCTGGAGGCGATGGAACGGACCGGCCAGACCCGGTGGGAGGTGCCCTACCTGCCGATCGACCCCAAGGACGTGGGCCGCACCTACGAGGCCGTCATCCGGGTGAACAGCCAGTCCGGCAAGGGCGGCGTCGCCTACCTGCTGAAGTCGGAGCATTCGCTGGAACTGCCGCGACGGCTGCAGATCGAGTTCTCCGGAGTCGTGCAGCGCCACACCGACGCCGAGGGCGGCGAGGTCACCGCCGCGGAGCTGTGGCGGATCTTCCGTAGCGAGTACTTCCTCGACGGCGCCGAGACGGCGGGCCCGCTGGAGCTGCTGGGGTCGCGGACGAACGCCGCTTCGGGGGAGCGCGACGAGGTCTCGGTCTCGGTTCGGTTCGACGGCGCGGATTCGGTGCTCACCGGGGTCGGCAACGGCCCCATCGACGCCTTCGTGGCCGCCCTGGCGACCCGCGGCCTGAGCGTGCGCATCCTTGACTACAACGAGCACGCGCTGGGTTCGGGCGCCGACGCCCGGGCGGCGGCCTACCTCGAGGTCTCCGTCGACGACCGGGTGTACTGGGGGGTCGGCATCGATCCCAACATCGTCACCGCGTCGTTGCGGGCCGTCGTGAGCGCCGTCAACCGTGCCTCCCGTGACCGGGCGGCGGCGCCGGTCCCCGGGCCGGCCGTCGCGGCGCCGAGGGACGGCGGCCGGCCCGCCGCCGCACCGGTGGCCTGAGCCGGGCTCTCCGCGGGCATGACCGGCGGCCTGTGGCGGCCTTGCGGCTGCCGCAGGCCGCCGGCCGTGCCGCTGGGTCGACACGGCGGCGATCAGTCGCGGAGATCCGCCGGTTCCACGTCCCGGACGCTGCGGCGGACCTGATCCAGCATCGCCTCCGGGACGTCGGTCATGCCGTGATCCACGCGGGCGTGGGTGTCCACGGCACGGAGCAGATCCTCCTCGGCAGACGCGACGATGCGTGTCTCGCACCCGTGAATGATCGCGCCACAGTAGAATTCCTTCATGGCCGGCCGCCGAACGGTGATCTCCGCGGGCAGGGAATGACCCCCGGCCGCCGGGCTCGGTGACATCAGCGCCTGGGCGGTCCAGTATCGGTTCCGTCTCATGTGGACATTTCCGCGAGACGCAGCATCAGACGCTCCATCCGTACCAGACCGAGGGGTCGACCCATCTCGGTCACGATTATCACCGGGTCGAACCGGCTGGCCCTGGCGCGGGTCATGGCGCGGCGCGCCACCTCCGTCACCGGTTCCTCCGGGCGGGCGAACAGGGTGGTGGGTACCCGGCGGGGTTCGGTGCCGCCGCCGGGACCGCTGGACAGGTGCAGCGCGACCGGGCGGCACCGGTTGGACACGATGATCGTCGCTCTGGGAGCCTGCTCGTCGTCGGGGCCGGCGGTGGTCGGATCACCGCGGTTCGCGGCCGTCCGCATGGGGCAGCTCGGGCAGTCCGGCGACATGGCGCACGAGCCCGAGTCGCCCACGCGGACGGTGACCTGTTCCATGAGGCTCTCGATGCTCGCCGCGCGGTTGCTGCGTTCGGAGAGCTGCCGGATGCGCCGGGCCACCCCCGGATCGAGCTGCTGCCAGCCCTCGGACGGGCGCCCGAGCAGGAATCCCTGCCCGAGGGGAACGCCGAGCGCGACCAGCATGGCCAGCTCGTCGCCCCGCTCGATGCCCTCCGCGATCACCCAGCCATTCAGCCGGCTGGCNAAGTTGCCGACCAGCTCGGTCAGAGCGATCTTGACCTGGTCGTCATCGACGTTGACCACCAGCGAGCGGTCCAGCTTGACGAAGTCGGGTCGGATCCGGGCGAGCTGGCGTAGCCCGGCGTAGCCGGAGCCGACATCGTCCATGGCGACGAAGGCGCCGCGGTTGCGCAGAGCGCTTGCGGTGGCGGTCAGCCCGGTCGTGGCGTCGAGGTCGACCGCCTCGTTGAGTTCCAGCACGAGCCGGCGCAGGTCCGCGTCCCGCCAGACCTCGGCGACCGCGGGCTCGTCCAGCAGGTGGGGCAGAACGTTGACGGCCAGGAAGCAGCGGTCGGGAAGCCGATCGCGGGCCGCGAGCGCGGCAGCGAGAACCCGGGCCTCGAGTTCGGCCGCGTGCCCGAGCCGGTCCGCCGCGGCGAAAATGCGGTCGGGGGAGTGCGTCGGATGGCTGTGGAAGCGGGCGAGCGCCTCATATCCGGCGATAACCCCACGCTGCAGATCTACGATCGGCTGGAAGTACAGCACAGGTTCGGCGGGATCGGCGAGAACCCGGGCCAGGTCGGGATGGTCGGCCTCGTAGGCGTCCTGCTCCCCGCCGGCGAGTCTCGGCGGACTCGACGCGCCCGACGTTTCGGCTCCCGCGGACGCGACCGCGCGCCGGGCGTCGGCCACCTCGCCGGATGTCTCGCCGGATGTCTCTGCGGAGTCGCCGACATCGGAGCGGCCGCGGGGTGGAGATCCCGCGGGAGTCCGCTGTCGAGTAATCATGCGCCGTGCACCCCCTCGCCTCGAAGCACGTCGCACCTGTCCTGTAAGTGAGTTTCTTACCATCTGGCCTCGATGCCGGTCGCGAGTACCGTCCGGAGTTGTGAATCCTGCGGTCTTTTGTGTGACCGGCGGGTGGCGGTCGGATTGCTGGTTGTCGTCTTTCTTGCGACCGCCCGGCGGGGGCGGCGTGTTCTATACGGCTGGGCCGTCGATCGTCACCGATCTGTTGTCGAGCACGACAATGCGCCTCACTTTCTGAGGTATCGGTGCCGTGCGGTCGGAGTCGGTGCTCCGGCGGGCGCACATCAATTCGGGAACAACGAACGTGATACCCCGCGCGGCCCGGCCGGACGGTGGTCACTGGTGGTAATCGTTAGGCCGCAGTGTGGTGGTCTCGCTGGTCGTCCGGTGATGCCCTGTGGTAGCGGGGGGCGTAGCGGCTCATCCCACCGTGTCCGTCCGTCGCCGTGTCTCCACACCCGGTGCCGTCCGAGGGCGCCCTGCCCGCGCCACCCCGCCGCCACGGCCGGGAGGTTCGCCGCGCAGGTTCGAGGGTCCCCCGCGGAGCCCCCGGCGCCGGATCGAGTCGAGCCGCTGCGATCCGCGGGTTCCGGCTACAGTCGGGCACATGAGGCTTGCGGTGATCGGCGGTGACGGGATCGGCCCCGAAGTGGTGGCGGAGGGGCTGCGGGTACTGCGGGCCGTACACCCCAAGGTCGACACGACCGAGTACGACCTGGGCGCCCGGCGTTGGCATCAGACCGGGGAGACGCTGCCCGACTCGGTGCTCGAGGAACTGCGCGGTCACGACGCGATCCTGCTCGGCGCGGTCGGCGATCCGGGGGTGCCGAGCGGCGTGCTCGAGCGCGGCCTGCTTCTGCGTCTGCGCTTCGAGCTCGACCACCATGTCAACCTGCGGCCGGTGCGGCTGTATCCCGGGGTCGCCTCGCCGCTGGCCGGAGAGCCCACGATCGACATGATCGTGGTGCGTGAGGGCACCGAGGGTCCGTACGCGGGTGCCGGCGGCGTGCTGCGGCGGGGGACTCCGCACGAGGTTGCCACCGAGGAGAGCCTCAACACCCGCTACGGCGTCGAGCGGGTCGTGCGGGACGCCTTCCGCCGCGCCGCTCGCCGCGAGCGCCGCCATCTCACCCTCGTGCACAAGAACAACGTCCTGACCAAGGCCGGCGACCTGTGGTCGCGCACGGTCGCCGAGGTGGCGCCGGAGTTCCCCGACGTGCGGGTCGACTACCAGCACGTGGACGCGGCCTCGATGTTCTTCGTGACCGATCCGGGACGGTTCGACGTCGTCGTCACAGACAACATGTTCGGCGACATCATCACCGATATCGGCGCGGCGATCACCGGCGGCATCGGGCTGGCCGCCAGCGGCAATCTCGACCCGTCCGGCGCCCACCCGAGCATGTTCGAGCCGGTCCACGGCAGNGCGCCCGACATCGCCGGCAAGCAGCTCGCCGACCCGACGGCGACGGTCGCCTCCGTCGCGATGCTGCTCGACCACCTGGGACACGCCGAGGAGGCAGCGAGGGTCGAGGCCGCGGTTGCAGCATCGCTCGCGGGCCGGGTGGGCGCGGGCGCCGCGGCCCTGTCGACCCGGGAGCGCGGCGAGGACCTGGCCGCGCGCGCGGTCGGCTAGCTCGCGACTCGGTCGCCGCGGACTTCGCTGCTCCGTCCCACTCCGGCGCTCCGTCCCACTCCGGCGCTCCGTCCCACTCCGGCGCTCCGTCCCACTCCGGCGCGTCGGCCGTCGGGACCGCGTCGGCCGTCGTCGCCGGTCGTCTGCCGTTCTCGCGGAGTTCCCCGCCGCGCGGCGAGGTGGTTATCCTCGAAGCGGGAGCCGTAGATCCGGTAGACGGCAGCCGACGGGGCCCACCACGGCGATGATCGGCGAATTCGTCATCCCTGTTCGCTTCGTCGATCCTGGCCTGGAGTCCGCTGTGCCCATCACCCCCACCTCGAAGATCTGGATGAGTGGCAAGCTCGTCGATTGGGACGACGCCCGCATCCACGTGCTCAACCCGACCCTGCACTACGGCTGGGGCGTGTTCGAGGGCATCCGCTGTTACGAGACGGCCGACGGCCCCGCCGTCTTTCGGCTGTCGGATCACATCGCCCGCCTCTACCGCAGCGCGAAGATCTACGTGATGGAGCCCTCCTTCACTCAGGAGCAGGTGGTGGCGGCCACCAAGGAGACCATCGCGGTCAACGACATCTCCTCCTGCTACATCCGGCCCCTGGTCTACCTCGGCTACGGGGAGATGGGTCTCAACCCGCTGCCCTCACCGGTCGAGGTGATGATCGCGGTCTGGCCGTGGGGTGCCTACCTCGGCGAGGAGGCCGAGGCGAACGGTGTGCGAGCGCAGATCTCCTCCTGGAAGCGGAACGACCCCAACATCNCCCCGCCGGCGGCGAAGGCGTCCGGGCAGTACCTGAACTCGTCGCTGGCGAAGGTCGCGGCGGTGAAGGCGGGTTACGACGAGGCGATCCTGACCAGCCCGAACGGCCATATAGCAGACGGCACCGGTGAGAACGTCTTCATCGTCTCCGGCCGTCAGGTCATCACTCCGCTGCTGACCGACGGGCCGTTGGGCGGCATCACCCGCGCCTCGATCATGCAGATCGCCGCCGACCAGGGGTACGAGGTGATCGAGCAGCACGTCGTGCGCACCGACCTCTACCTGGCCGACGAGGCCTTCTTCACCGGGACGGNGGCCGAGATCGTGCCGATCGTCTCGGTTGACGACCGGCAGGTCGGGGCGGGCAAGCCGGGTCCGGTGACCCGCGAGCTGCTGGAGATCTTCCACCGGGCCACGCGAGGTGAGCTGGACCGCTACCGCTCCTGGAACGAGCTGGTCCGGAGCTAGGCAGCCGCGACTCGTCGATCCGCCGAGGCACANCGGTCCGCGCGTCCGCGACATGCCTCGGCGGATTCCATGTGCGCGAGCTACCCGGGCAGCGGGTGGACGCGGTCTTTCCCGTGTCCCCGCGCATCCCCTTGGCGGGTCGGCGGGTCGGCGGGTCGGCGGTGCCATCGTTGACCTGACATCCGCTTCGGCCACATTCTTCGCTTTTGTGGCGTGGTCGAGGTCACAATGTGGCCACGGCAATCCCCGTTTCGCCCTGGCCAATCGGCTTCACGGCGCCTACCGTCGCGAGTAGCAGGCTTCACGAATGCACAAGCGCCGTGCGGGCATCGCGGAGCCTGTGGACGGCATTACCGCTGCGCACGGCATTACCGGTGTCGGAGGGTACTGCCAGGGTTTCGGACGGTATAGCGGGGTTCGGAGGGCGTCGTGCGCGTTTCGGAGGGGATGAGCTCCCTTGTTCTCATGATCGGCCCAGGCCACACGCTCCGCCAGGCGGCCCGGCTGATGGCCGCGCGCAAGGTGGGCGCGGCGGTCGTCCACGATGCGGACAGTCAGGGCTACGGAATTCTCACCGAGCGGGACATTCTCCGCTCGATCGCGGCGGAACAGGATCCGGATGTCGAGATCGCCGGCGATCACCTCACCCGCGATGTCGTCTTCGCGGATCCAGGCTGGTCGCTCGACGACGCGGCAGCCGCGATGCTGCGCGGAGGATTTCGTCATCTCATCGTCACGTCGGGTGGTGGAGTGGCCGGAATTCTTTCCATGCGCGACGTGGTGCGGTGCTGGAGTGACCAACATATAACGGTATGATGCCTGCGTGACGTACGCCAAGGATGTTCCCGATGNGCCGTCCGCTCCGGAGCGGCATACCCCGGTGGCTGCGGAACATCAGGCGGAGCAATGGCGCTACGGTCACCGCATGCACGACAATGAGGCGGTCGCCCTGCTTCGAGCGACCACGCTGCTGAAGGAGCTGGACGAGGAGGACCTGCTGCGACTCGCCTCACGGGCGGTCACGCGGCGATTCCGCCGCNGGCAGGTTGTCTTCACCGAGNGTGAGCCGGGAGATACTCTTCTCGTGGTCGCCACGGGGCGGCTCAAGGTGCTCACCAAGGCGGACGACGGGCGCGATCACGTGCTGAACATCGCCGGCCCTCGGGAGACGCTGGGCGAACTCAACATCGTCGAAGCCGGGACGAGATCCGCCAGCGTCGAGGCCCTGGAATCCAGCACTGCGTTGGTCCTCGACCGAGCCGCCGTATGGGAGCTCGTCCGGGAACGCCCGGCCGTCGCCGAGCAGCTCATCCNGGCGCTGGTCGCCCACGTCCGGCGGCTCACCGGAGCCAACGCCGACCTCGTCTTTCTCGACCTGCCGCGCCGGGTGGCGAAGCTGCTGCTGTTGCGGATGCGAGAAGCGGGCCGGCCGGTGATCGAGCTCGGCCTCACCCAGACGGAGATCGCCTCGCTGCTTGGCGGTTCCCGCCAGTCCGTCAACCAGGCGTTGCGCGAATTCGAACGGCGCACCTGGATTCTGTCGGAAGGNCAGACGATCACGATCCTCCAGGTCGACCGCCTGCGCCGCTTCGCCGGAGACTGAGCAGCCCCGCAGATCCGCTTCGCGAATCTGCGGGGACCCCTGCTGGTGGTTGTGACCGTGGGTGGTCTCCGGGAATCGCCTTCGGCGATCCCCGTGGGTGATCAGGGTTGG
>NZ_LJJX01000063.1:0-33715 GCF_001421075.1 Frankia sp. CpI1-P
ACGCCCGCACCAAACTCCGCCACCTATACCCCAAACATTAGTGGCGACGGTCTACTAGACCTCCTCGGCACCTGGGCCGCGCAGGCAGTCGTGACCTTGAGGCTTGATCGCTGACCGTCGAGGCGTGCGGGTGGATGTGGATGTGGACGGCGTCGGCACCACCGCAGCGCTCCGTCGGACCACCGAGATCCCTGTACGCTGCCCCGCATGGGATCTGGGCGGGTACGGGTTCGATTCGCGCCGTCTCCCACCGGCATCTTCCATGTGGGTGGGGCGCGCTCGGCGCTGTTCAACTGGCTGGTGGCGCTGCGCACGGGCGGCGACTTCGTGCTGCGCATCGAGGACACCGACGCCTCGCGCAACCGGCCCGAGTGGNCCGACGGCATCATCAGCGCGCTGGACTGGCTCGGGATCAGCCCCGGCCGGTACGAGGGCCCGGTGCTGCAGTCCTCTCGGGCAGACCGGCATCGGGCTGCGGCGGTCCGCCTGCGGGAAGCGGGGCTGGCGTACTTCTGCGACTGCACCCGCGAGGCGCTGGCGGAGCGCACGGGCAACGCCCAGCACGGCTACGACGGCTTCTGCCGCGACCGCGGGCTGGAGCCCGGTCCCGGCCGCGCGCTGCGCTTCCGCACCCCCGACGAGGGGGCGACGACGGTACGCGACCTGATCCGCGGGACCCCGGAGTTCCCGAACGACACCATCGAGGACTTCGTGATCGCGCGGGCCGACGGCTCGGCGGTGTTCCTGCTCGCCAACGTCGTCGACGACCTGGAGATGGGGATCACCCACGTCATCCGGGGCGAGGAGCACCTGTCGAACACGCCCAAGCAGCAGCTCCTGTGGACCGCGCTCGGCGCCGCCGAGCCGCCGGTGTGGGCGCACGTGCCGGTCATCGTCAACGAGAAGCGGCAGAAGCTGTCCAAGCGGCGGGACAAGGTGGCGCTGGAGTCCTACCGGGACGAGGGCTACCTGGCCGGTGCGATGAAGAACTACCTGATGCTGCTCGGCTGGNCGCCGCCCGGCGAGGACGAGATCGTGCCGTGGGAGACGATCGAGTCGACGTTCGACCTGGCCGACGTGAAGCCCTCCCCGGCGTTCTTCGACGAGAAGAAGCTGCGGTCGTTCAACGGCGAATATATCCGCGCGCTCAGCGTCGAGGAGTTCATCTCCGCGGTGGGCCCATGGCTCGCGCCGCCGGCGGCTCCGTGGGCGGCCGACGCATTCGACGCGGACGTGTTCGCCGCCGTCGCCGGGCTCGCGCAGTCCCGGCTGTCGGTGCTGTCGGAGATCGTGCCGATGGTCGATTTCCTGTTCCTGCCCGAGGCGCCGGTGGATGACGCGGCCTGGGCGAAGGCGATGAAGGGGCCGGCGACGGACCTGCTCACCGACGTCCACGACCTGTTCGGCAAGGTCGAATGGGACGCCGAGACCCTGAAGACGACGCTGACCGAGATCGGCGAGCGCCACGGACTGAAGCTCGCCAAGGCGCAGGCGCCGGTGCGGGTGGCCGTCACCGGGCGGACCGTGGGGCTGCCGCTGTTCGAGTCGCTGGAGGTGTTCGGCCGGGAGGCCACCCGCCGCCGGATCGCCGCGGCCCGGGATCGGCTCGCCGCCGGCTGAGAGGTCGCCCCGAACCGAACCCGGCGCCCACCCACCCTGGGTCTAGCCGGAGCGGCCACAACTGATGAGCCCGGGCCGCGGCTGGGACGGGCCGCGACCCGGGCTAGGGAGACCCACCGGAGGTCGGGGTTACCTCCGCCGGGTGCAGCTCGAATCCACCAGGTCGACCTCCGGCGCTCGTGAGCACCAGGTTCGACGGTGACCAGCACATCTCCCGGGGCCTAAAGGATTCTTAAGATCAGCAAAAGACAAGCTGTGATCTCAGAATCACGCTCCGTCGATCAGTAGTTGACATCCCGTGATGTCCTGACAGGGGTGCCTGGGCGCGCTCAGGGCTCGTCGTGGCCGCGAGTGGAGGCACCGCGCGGGCTTCGCTGGCGCGGACTGAGCGCCGCCCATTCCGCCGCCCAGGCGGCGAGAGGCTCGATCACGCCCTGCAGGCGGCGGCCGTGGGTAGTCAGCCGATATTCGCCGACCTCGTCCACCTCGACCAGGCCGGCCTCCCGCAGCTCCCGCAGCCGCTGGACGAGCTGCGCCTCGGGGGCGTCCAGCCGGGCCGCCAGTGTGCGGAACGGCAACGAGCCACCCCGCAGGTGCCAGTAGAGGCCGAGGGCGAAACGCCGGCCCAGCAGGTCCACCAGGGCGGCGAGGGCGGGCGGCGCCCCACCGGGAACCTCCGCCGGCGTCGAGTCACCCGATCGCCCCTGCCCCGCCGTCCGCCCCCGCGCCGACCTGGCCTGCTTCATCGACATGCCGTGCTCCGATCCGTCACGCCCCCACGCTCGCCCGGCGGGGTGCCGGATATAACCAGAATCACCCCCTGGGGCGGCAGTCGGAGGTGGGGTCGGCGGTCACCAGGGCGGCGGCGACGACCGAACCACCCAACGGGGGCCCATCCGACGAGAACCGGCGCGACACCGCCTGCCGAGCCGCTCCCGGGACTGTGCGACGGCGGCNCACCCGGCTCTCAATGGGCGCCGACGGAGCTGACCCCGTTCGAGCTGTGCGCCGCAACCGGACGGAACGGGCGGGTTCCGGACGACTCGACCTCCCCGGCGAACAGGCCGCGGACGCGCTGGAAGACCGTCCCTGCCTGCGCGGACACGACACCGGCGGCGCTCTGCACCTCCGGTCGTTCCCGAACCTCTCGAAGCTGTCGCATGATCACGTCGTAGTGCTCGCGTCCGCCTCGGGACCCCAGGACGTACCCGAGGCCGAGTGCGATGACGACGCTGGGCCTGATGCGCATGTTGCCTCCCGGGAGACCGATGGACGTGCTGGCGGATGGCCGCCGGCCGGTCGGCGTTGTGCCGTCAAGTTGATTACTACCCCACGTCCAAGACCGCTCGAACCTCAGGTAGGCTGACGACGTCAGGTGCGCAGAGCACCCGGTCCCGCGTAGCTCAATTGGCAGAGCAGCCGGCTGTTAACCGGCAGGTTATAGGTTCGAGTCCTATCGCGGGAGCAGAACCTGCTGCACCCAGGCATCTCCCCTTCTCGGGATGCCTCCGCCGCTGGCGGCCTTCCACCGCACGACGCCTCTCGCCGTACGACGCCGTCGGGCAGCCCATCGCCGCCGGAACGTCCGCACTTCCCCCGTGGCTGGCCTANCTCGCCGGAGAGGGTGGCAACGGTAGAAGATGGTGTGCCATGTCCGGGCTTGGTGGCGGAACGGTCGGATGGGACTTCTTCATCTCCTACACCGCTGAGGATCAAGCGTGGGCGGAGTGGGTGGCCTGGNAGCTCGAGGCTGTCCGCTACCGGGTGTTGATCCAGTCGTGGGACTTCGTACCCGGCTCGGACTGGCGCTTCAAGATGGAACAGGGCATCACCCACGCCACCCGGACCATCGCCGTCCTTTCCGACTCCTACCTCTCCTCCGTCTACGGCGGCGAGGAGTGGCGCGCCGCGCGAGCCGCTGACCCGGAAGGGCTCGCGCGCAAGCTGCTTCCTGTCCGTGTCGAGGACTGCGACCGTCCTGGGGTCCTGCGCACGGTGGTCTCCGTCGACCTGTTCGACGTCGCCGCCGACGTGGCCCGCCTCCGTCTGCTTGACGGGGTCCGAGCAGCGTTGGCGGGGCGGGTGAAACCCGAGGCCGAGCCGTCGTTCCCCCGCCTCCCCCAGCGGACGCCACCACCGCGGGCATCACCGCCGCAGTCCCGGCCACGTCCCCTCGGGGTCCCCCTCACGGGCCACACCGACCGAGTGCGGTCGGTGGCGTTCTCGCCGGACGGGGGACTCCTTGCCAGCGCCGCCGGCGACCGCACCGTACGTCTGTGGGCGGTCGGTAACCCGCGGCGCGCTCGTCCTATCGGGGCCCCCCTTACCGGTCACACGGGTGGGGTCTGGTCCGTGGCGTTCGCGCCGGACGGGCTGATCCTCGCCACCACCAGTAATGATCAAACGGTTCGGCTCTGGGATGTCAGCGATCCGTCCAACGCCTGCCTGATCGGCAGGCCCCTCGCCGGCCACACCGGCTCCGTACGGTCGGTAGCGTTCGCGCCGGACGGGCTGACCCTCGCCACCACCAGCACCGACCGGACGGTGCGGCTGTGGGACATCGCCGACCCGTCCCGCGCCCAGNCATTCGGAGACCCGCTCACCGCGCATTCTGCCGCGGTGTGGTCGGTGGCGTTCTCGACCAATGGGTACACCCTGGCCACCGCCGGCGCCGATCGGACGCTACGGCTGTGGGACATCGCCGACCCCTACCTCGTCGAGCCGCTCGGTGGCCCACGCATCGGTCACACCGACTCGGTGCGGTCGGTGGCGTTCTCCCCCGACGGGCAGATCGTGGCCACCGCCAGCAGCGATCAGTCAGCGCGACTGTGGGACGTCACCGACCCGCGCCGCGCCCGTCCATTCGGCGTCGGTCTCACCGGCCACAACGGCCGAGTCGAATCGGCAGTCTTCTCTCCCGACGGGCGGACCCTCGCCACCGCCGGCGGCGATCAGACGGTACGGCTCTGGGACGTCACCGACCCGCACCGCGCCCGATCCCTCAGCCGCCCCCTCACNGGCCACAACGGCCGGGTCACGTCAGCAGGGTTCGCTCCGGACGGGGAGACGCTCGCCACCGCCGGCGGCTTCGAGGTATGGCTTTGGGACGTGTCAGCTCTCTGAACCCGCAGGTCCCTGTTCTACCCGGCCGCCGGCCGTCCGGACGGGCTTCACCAAACGTCATGGCAAGCTGCGCGGACTGCTCCGGATCCGGGTAGAACCNATAGCTATATGCCCGCTTCACCACCCGGCTTCCCGCAGCCATCAGAATAGCACACCTGTTCGACTGGCTGGTGCTGTTGTTGACGCGCCAACCCCGCCCTGACGTGCAGGACGGGGCCTGCGCGCCGCCTTTCATAGTCACGGGCAGGCGCGCGGTCTGATGGTGCACCCAAGGTCTCCTCGCCTGGTGCCCGGTCGGCGATGGGTGCGGCCGGCCGAGTCAGGCGGCGAGGTGGGGGCCGAGGAACGCCCAGATCCGCTGCCAGCCCGCCCGGGCCGCCGCGGGCCGGTAGGCGTCGCGGTCCGTCGCGAAGAACGCGTGACCGGCGGCGGGGAAGCTGTGGAACTCGAAGGTCCTGTCGTGCTCGGTGAGCGCCTGCGCGAGGGCCGCGACCTCGGCCGGCGAGGGCATCCGGTCGTCGTCACCGAACAGGCCGAGCAGCGGGCAGGACAGCTTGCCCGCCAGGTCGACGACCGGCCGGACCCCGCGCAGCACCGAGTCCTCCGGCGGCGTGGCGACGACGTAGGCGCCGTAGCAGTCGACGGCGGCGTCCAGATCGAGGCTGCACGCGGCGAGGAACGCCTGGCGCCCACCCGAACAGAAGCCGATCACCGCCACCTTCCCGTTGGACGACGGCGACGCCCGCAGGTAGCGCACGGCGCCCTCGACGTCGCCGACCAGCCGCTCGTCGGGCACGCCGCCGCGGGCCCGCGCCACGGCAGCGGCGTCCTCGGGGCTGGCGCCGGGGGCCTCCCGCCAGTACAGGTTCGGGCAGACGGCGAGGTAGCCGTGGGCGGCGAACCTGCGGGTGATCTCCTTCGTCGACTCGTCGTAGCCCGGCATGTGGTGGATCACCACGACGCCGCCCACGGGTAACCCGTCGAGCGGCTGGGCAAGGTACGCCTCGACGTCGTCGTCCCCCGCGCCCCGCAGCGACACCGTCTCCGCGCGCATGACATCGCTCATCGACGTGAGATCCCCTCTACTCGTTCGGCTCCCAGCTCGTTCGACTCCCGGCTCGTTCAGCCCTCGGCTCGTTCAGCCCTCGGCTCGTTCAGCCCGTCCGGCCGGCCCGTTTGCGGGCGAAGCGGGCCATCATCGCGGTGAACTCAGGCGCCAGGTCCGGAACGGGCTCGCCCAGCCAGCGGTAGAGCAGCAGACCCGCCGGGTTGCGGGTGTGCATGGTGGTGTCCGGGCGGGCCACGCCGCGGGCGATCGAGATGTCGGTCGAGCGGGCGCAGACGATGGCGAACCGCAACGCCGCCAGCAGCTTGTAGTAGGTCAGTTCCCGCGCGGGACGGCCGATCAGCCCCTCCCATCGGGCGACCTGGGCATCCTCGTCCGGCACCCCGGGCAGCGGCGGCGAACCCAGTCCGTGGCTGTAGAACTCGTCCATCATCAGCCACCAGCCGAGATCGACCTCGGCCGGGCCGACCGCGGGGGTCTCCCAGTCGAGGACGGCGGCGACGGTCCCGTCCGGCGCGAACATCATGTTGCCGACTCGGGCGTCGCCCCAGCTCAGCGTCCGGTCATCGTGGTCGGGGCGCTCCCGTTCGACGTGATCCATCGCCCGGCTGAGCACGTCGAGGTCACGCCCGCCGCGGACCCAGTCGAACCAGTGACGGGTCGCGGTGACGAGCTGCTGCAGCCCGGTCGGGCCAAGCGCGGGCGCCCACAGGAACGCCAGGTCGCCGCGGACGGGGATGCGCCCGATGTCGACGAGGGTCCGCAGGCCGTTGTCCCACAGGGCGGCGCGCTGCGCCGGGGTCTGGTCCAGCAGCCAGCCGGTGGCGTGGCAGCTCGGGATGTCCGAGAGCACCCTGCCCGGGACGTGGCTCATCACGAAGAACGGCGACCCGACCACCCCGGCGTCCGGCTCGAACGCGAGGACCCGCGGCACCGGCACCGGCGCGGCCGCCGCGACGGCCCGCAGGACACGCCCCTCGCCGATCGTGTCCGGATGCTGGAACAACTGACGCCCGGTCGGCTGGATGCGGACCACCAGGCGTTCGTCGCGTCGGCGGCCGTCATCGGCCCACCGCACAGTGACGATCACGGTCTCGTTGGATGTGCCCGCCTTCGGCCTGGACAGCCCGGCGACCTCCAGCGACGGCCACTTCAGCGCCTGACGCAGCCAACTACTCAGCGTCCGCGCGAGCACGGCGTCGTCGCTGGTAGCGGCGACGCTCATGGCTGCCCGGCCACGTGGCCACCGTCGCGGTCGTCGGCGTCGCGGTCGTCGGGGACGCGGTCGTCGGGGACGATCCGGACGGCAGCGAGCACCGCCGCCCCGTGGACGGCTTGTCGAGCGAGCATGGCTCCCCCCTTTCACCCGAGCCTCGGCGACCTCCGAACGTGCCGATGGCGGCGCCGAAACGATAACGAACCGACGATGTCGATCAGCTGTCGATGCCGCCCACCGCCGCCCGCTTTCCCGGTTTCCCGCTTTCCCGGTTTCCGGCTTGCGCGGTTTCCGGCTTGCGCGGATTCCGGCCAGATGGCGGCCAGATCATGCCGAGGTTTCGGTACGGTTTTTCGGCTGAAAACCGTACCGGACCCTCGGCATGATTCTGTGTGCGGCTGGTCGCGGAGAGGTGCCCGGGAGTTGGCTGCCGGTGGGGGCGTCGGACGCCGAGCCGAAGAGGACCGCCGCCACCGATCAGCTCCGCCACGGCCACCGAGNAGGCGCAACCCATACGCTCAGCGCGCGAAACGGGCCCTCAGGTCGCGCTTCACGACCTTTCCCATGGCATTGCGTGGCAGCTCGGGCACGAGCTCGAGCTGCTCGGGAAGCTTGCGGATGTTCAGCCCCTGCGCGCGCAGGTGGGCGCAGAGGGCCGCCAGGTCCGGCGGGGCCACCGACTCCGCTGGCACCACCACGGCGCACACCCGCTCGCCGGAGGAGGCATCGGGCAGCCCGACGATGGACACCTCGCCCACCGCCGGATGGTCGATCAGCAGCTCCTCCAGCTCCCGGGCGGAGATGTTCTCGCCCTTGCGGATGATGACGTCCTTGATCCGTCCGGTGATGCGCAGGTAGCCGTCCTCGTCGAGGGTGCCGAGGTCGCCGGTGCGCAGGAACCCCTTCGCGTCGAAGGCGTCCCGGTCCGCGGTGGCGTCGACGTAGCCGACCATGAGCTGAGGGCCGCGCACCCGGATCTCGCCGACCTCGCCGGCGACCGCGGGCGTGGCGTCGTCGAGCATGACGACGATCTCGACGTCGAGCCCGGCGCATCCCTCCGTGCTCGCGTGCTGGGAGTCGGTGTCGTCGTGGCGGCCCCAGGTGACGAACGGGCACTCGGTCAGGCCGTACCCGGAGATCACCCCGACGCCACCGAGGAGCTCCTTGACCTCGAAGTGCAGCGCCACCGGCCGGCCCGCACCACCGCACAGTGCCGCCCGGGCCAGCGGGAACAGGGGCACGTCCGGCTGGCGGCGCTGGCGCGCCAGGTAGGTCTGCAGCATCTGCGTGCCCGACCCGACGAGCGTCATGCCCGCCGCCGCGAGGGCAGCCGGCGTCGTCTCGGGGTCGAACCCGCTGCTCACGATGACCCCACAACCGGCCTGCAGGCCGGTGAGCAGGTGCGCGATCCCGCCGATGTGGGAGATCGGCAGCAGGATCGGCAGCCGGTCGGTGGGCACGACGGCGAGATGCTCGCAGAACGTCGACGAGGCGGCCAGCAACCCGCGGTCGGTGTGCCGGGCGCCCTTCGGGTCCGAGGTCGTGCCCGACGTATAGAAGATCCACCGGACGGGCCCGCCGCCGGACGGCCCCGCTCCGGGCCCGTCGGCGGGCTCCGCGGCTGCCGGCGGTTCGGCCTTCCCCGGCGGTTCGAGCTCCCCCGGCGGTTCGAGCTCCCCCGGTGATGCGAGCTCCCCCGGCGGTTCGAGCTCCCCCGGTGATGCGAGCTTCCCCGGCGGTTCGGCCTTCCCCGGCGGTTCGAGCTCCCCCGGTGATGCGGAGTCGACGACGTGCACGGCGAGACCGGGCAGGGTCGCGGCCACCGCCCGCGCCATCGCCGCATGGTCGACGCCGCGGACGCTGCTCGGGACGAGCAGCAGCTCGCTGCCGGTCTGCCGGCAGATGAAGGTGATCTCACGCTCGCGCAGCATCATGATCAGTGGGTTCTGGACGGCGCCGAGCCGGGACAGCGCCAGGCAGACCGCGACCGTCTCGATCGTGTTGGGCAACTGCCAGGACACGACCGATCCGGGCCGGACGCCGAGCTCGCGCAGCCCCGCGGCGGCCTCCTCGGCCCGGTCGCGCAGCTCGCGGAACGTCAGGCACCGCCGGTGCTCGTCGACGACGGCCAGATCGTCGGGCGAGGCCGCGGCGCGCGCCTCGACCAGCTCCCAGGTGCTGTCAGCGGTGAGGAGAGCCATTCGATCCCTCCGTCTCGCGGGGCAGGAATGGACCCGGATATCACGTCGGAACTCTCGCACGAGAAGAAGTTCGACGCGCGACCGCGGGCCGAACCGACAGCAAAGAGAAATCATTGAATATCCGCTCGGGCGGACCCTAGAATTCGGCGGCGGAATTGGGGACGACCGAGGAGTCGGTGTGCGCGAGCATCGGGAGCTGTTCATCGGAGGGCGGCTGGTCCCCGCGGCGACGGACGAGACGCTGGACGTGGTGTCGCCGGCCACCGAGGAGACCATCGGCGTGGTTGCGGCGGCCGGTGTCGGCGACGTCGACCGGGCCGTGGCCGCCGCCCGGCGCGCGCTGGACGACGGCCCGTGGGCGAGCGCGACCCCGGCGCAGCGGGCGGCGGCGCTGGTGCGGCTGACCGACGCGCTGCGCGCCCGGGCCGACGAACTCGCCGCGGTGCTCACAGCGGAGGTCGGCTCGCCCCGGTCCTGGTCGGATCCCTACCAGGTGGGCACCGCCCTGGCCGCGTTCGACGCCTTCGCCGCGCTGGCCGGGGCCTACCCGTGGGCGGACGAGCGCCCGGCGGCGCACGGCTCGGTGCTGGTCCGGCGGCTGCCCGTCGGCGTCGTCGGGGCCGTCGTCCCGTGGAACGCACCGCTGTTCATCACCGCGCTCAAGCTCGCGCCGGCCCTGGTCGCCGGATGCACGGTGGTGGTGAAGCCGGCGCCGGCGGCGACCCTGTGGTCCTACCTGTTCGCCGACGCGGTCGTCGAGGCGGGCCTGCCGCCCGGGGTGGTCAACATCGTGCCCGCCGCGGCCGCGGCGAGCGAGTATCTGGTCGGCCATCCCGGCATCGACAAGATCACCTTTACCGGTTCGACGGCGGTGGGCCGGCGCATCGGCGAGATCTGCGGCCGTGACCTGCGCCGGTGCACCCTGGAGCTGGGCGGCAAGTCGGCCGCGATCCTGCTGGACGACCTGGCGCTGACCCGCCGGACGGTCACCACGCTCACCTTCGGCGCGATGGCGAACTCCGGCCAGGTCTGCATGGCCCAGACCCGCATCCTCGCCCCCCGCTCGCGCTACTCCGAGGTGGTCGACGTGCTGGCCGAGCGGGTGGCGGCGCTGCGCGTCGGCGACCCGACCGAGCCGAAGACCCAGATCGGCCCGGTCATCTCGGCGCCGGCGCGGGCCCGGATCGAGGCGCACATCGCCCGCGCTCGGGCCGACGGCGCCCGCGTCGCCGCCGGCGGAGGTCGGCCGGCCGGACTCGATCGGGGGTGGTTCGTCGAGCCGACGCTGCTGGCCGGGGTCGGCAACGACGCCCCGGTCGCCCGGGAGGAGATCTTCGGCCCGGTGGCGGTGGTGATCGGCTACGACGGCGTCGACGAGGCCGTCGCCATCGCCAACGACTCCGACTACGGCCTGGCCGGGTCGGTGTGGAGCGAGGACCCCGAGCGGGCGGGTCGCGTTGCCGCGCGGCTGCGCACCGGTTCGGTCGCCGTCAACTCGCCGGCGCCGCTGGATGTGGGCAGCCCGTTCGGCGGGGTGGGCGCGTCCGGCATCGGGCGGGAGGGCGGACCCGAGGGCATCAGCGCCTTCGTGGNGCTCCAGTCCATCGTCCGCCCCGGCGGCTGAGCCTCCGCGCCGACGCGCGGCCCGCGATCGAGACCGCACCCGACAGAACGCACCCGACAGAACGCGACCGAGAGAACGCACTCGACAGAACGCGACCGAGAGAAGGTGCCGTGGAGACCCTCGCCGCTGTGCTGTGGGACCGGAGTTCCCCCTGGTCGGTCGAGCCGATCCAGCTCGATCCGCCCGGCCCGGACGAGGTGCTCGTCGAACTGCACGCCTCCGGCCTGTGTCATTCGGAGGAGCACATCGTCACCGGCGACATGCCGTTCCGGTTGCCGTGCGTCGGCGGGCACGAGGGCGCCGGCGTCGTGCTCGAGGTCGGTTCCCGGGTCCGCTCGCTGGTCCCCGGCGACCACGTGGTCTTCGGCTTCGTGCCGTCCTGCGGGCGGTGCCGGCAGTGCGCGACCGGCCACCAGAACCTGTGCGAGCTCGGCGCCAGGATGTACACCGGCCGCCAGATCGCCGACGGCACCGCGCGCCACCACGCCCGCGGCCAGGACCTGGCGATCGCCTGCATGATCGGCACGTTCGCCCATCACACCGTGGCCCACGAGTCGAGCTGTATCCGCATCCCGGCGCACGTCCCGCTCGACCGGGCGTGCCTGCTGGGCTGCGGATTCGTCACCGGCTGGGGGTCGGCGGTGTACGCCGCCGACGTACGGCCGGGCGATACGGTCGCGGTGGCCGGGGTGGGGGGCATCGGCGCCGCGGCGATCCAGGGTGCCCGGCTGGCCGGCGCCCGCGTCATCGTCGCCGTCGAGACGGTGGCCGAGAAGCAGGACCTCATCCTCCGCCTCGGCGCGACCCACGTCGCCGCCTCGTGGGAGCAGGCCGCCGCCGTCGTGCGGGAGGCGACCTGGAACCGCGGGGTCGACCGGTTCATCTGCACGATGAGCCGCGGCGACGGCGAGCTGCTGGGTCAGGCGCTGGCGATGACCGCCAGCCGCGGCCGGGTCGTGGTGACCAACGTCCATCCGGCGGCGCAGCGGACGGTATCGCTGAACATGATGGATCTGACGCTGTCCGAGAAGCACATCGTCGGCACGATCTACGGCTCCGGCAACGCGCGCGCGGACATCCCGAAGCTGGTCGAGCTGTGGCAGCGCGGCCAGGTCGACCTCGACGCGGTGGTCAGCCACAGCTACCCGCTCGCCGGTGTCAACGACGGCTACGAGGACATGCGCAGCGGTCGTTTCCTGCGCACCGTGCTGCGCTACCCGGCCGCCGACGCGCTCGACGCGCGGCGGGCGGCCGACGCGCGGCGGGCGGCCGAGGCACGGCAGGCGGGCGAGGCGCGGCAGGCGGGCGAGGCGCGGCAGGCGGGCGAGGCGCGGATGGCAGCCGAAGCGCGTCCGGCTTCGGAACCGGTGCGGACAGCCGGGCAGCCGGCGTGACCACGACCGGGGAGATGCCGGGAACGCAGGGGCTGCCCGGCGACGTCCTGGACGACCTGACGTGGTGGACCCGGCCGGCGGCCGAACGCGATGCGACGTTCGCCTGGCTGCGCGCCCACGAGCCGCGGCCGTACGTCCCAGAGCTCGACCTGACCGGGGCCGCGCGCGGCGGTGGCTTCTGGGCGTTGACCCGCCTGGACGACGTGCGCGAGGTCAGCCGGCGGCCGGCGGACTTCTGCTCCGGCCGAGGGAGCCTGATCTTCGACCAGCCGCCGAGCCTGCGGGAGTTCCGCGGCTCGATCATCGACATGGACAACCCGGAGCACGCCCGTCAGCGGCGCATCGTCTCCCGGGGCTTCACGCCGAAGGCGGTGGCCGCGCTGGTCGACGACATCACCCGCACCAGCCGCGAGGTGATCTCCGCGGTGGCGGGACGGGGCGAGTGCGACTTCGTCACCGAGGTGGCGGCGCTGCTGCCGCTGCGGATCGTGAACAACATGCTGGGCATCCCGCGCAGCGAGGAGCGGTTCCTGTTCGAGCAGACGAACATCCTGATGGGCGCAAGCGATCCGGAGTACGTCCCGGACCAGACCCCCCGGTCGGTCGCGCGGGCCGTGCGCGGCGCCGGCGAGGCGATGAGCGGCCTGCTGGAGGAGCTGGCCCGCGACCGGATCCGTGACCCGCAGGACGACCTGGTCAGCTCGCTCGTCGCCGCCCAAGAAGAGGAGAACCTCACGCCGACGGAGCTGGCGACCTTCTTCAACCTGCTCGTCGGGGCGGGCAACGAGACCACCCGCAACGCGCTGGCCCACGGGCTGTCGGCCATCACCCGGTTCCCGCAGCAGCGGGAGCTGTGGCGCTCGGACCTCGACCGGTACACCCCGGGCGCCGTGGAGGAGCTGCTGCGGTGGGCCTCCCCGGTGCTGTACATGCGTCGCACGGTCGCCCGCGACGGGGTGAGGCTCGGTGAGCAGCGTTTCGACGAGGGTGACAAGGTCGTGCTGTGGTACCGCTCGGCCAACCAGGACGAGGCGTACTTCGACGACGCGACGTCGTTCCAGGTGACCCGCGATCCCAACCCGCACGTCACCTTCGGCGCGCCGGGCCCGCACCACTGCCTGGGAGCCAACCTCGCCCGGGTCGAGCTGGCGATCGCGTTCCGAACCCTGTTCGAGCTGCTGCCCGATATCGAGGCNACGGCCGAGCCGGACCTGCTGCGCTCGAACTTCCTGCACGGGGTGAAGCACCTGCCCGCCCGGTTCACCCCCACCACCACAAGCGCCTGATCGGAGACCGACCGTCATGGGCTCCGAAATGATCGGACTTTTCGACGAGATCGCCTACGGCAAGCTGGACGGGGTCGCCGAGATCCGCCTGAACCGGCCGGAGTCGCGCAACCCCATCTCGGCTCGGCCCGGCGGCACCCGGGATCAGATCCTCGCCGCTCTCGCCGACGCCGAGGCGGATCCGACCGTCGGCGCCGTGCTCGTCACCGGCGCCGGCGCGGCGTTCTCCGCGGGCGGCGACCTCGCCGGCAATCCGATCCGCGAGCACGCCGCCGACGAGGCCCGCTTCCGCGAAACCGCCGATGACTTCCACCGCCGGGTGCGCCGCTGCCCGTTGCCGGTGGTCGCCGCCGTACGGGGCTACTGCCTGGGCGCCGCCGTCGTCCTCGCGGCGAGCTGCGACCTGGTCGTCGCCGGCGACGACGCCCGCTTCGGCCTGCCCGAGGGACGTCTTGGGCTGCCCGGCGCGGCCGGGCTGGTGCCGCTGATCGGACGGCAGTGGGCGAAGTTCCTGATCCTCACCGGCGAGCTGATCGACGCCGGCCTGGCCCAGCGGATCGGACTGGTCACGGCGGTCGTGCCGGCCGCCGAACTCGACCCGCGCGCCCGTGACCTCGCCGCCCGGCTGTCCCGGATGCCCCGGGAGGCCACCACGCTGAACAAGCGAGCGGTCGACGCCGCCGCCGACGCCTCCGGCGACGAGGCCGCCCGCGTCGCAGCCTCGGGGTACGACATCATCACGCTGGCGATGAGCGGACGGGCGCAGGCCCCCGACGGCCGCCCCTTCGCCGAGATCCGCCGCGAGGAGGGCGTGCGCGGCCTGAAGGCGGCCCGCGAGGCCCAGTTCACCACGCCCTGGCTGCATCGAAGCTACGAGCCGCGCGCGGGGGCCTGAGGCAGCAGGAACTTGCGGATCTTGCCGACGGAGGTCCGCGGAAGCTCGTCGACGAGGACGAACTCGCGGGGACGCTTGACCGGGCTCAGCCGACGCCGGCACCATTCGGCCAGCTCCGCGGCTCCGGGGGCGGCGCCGCGGGGGTCGGCGACGACGTAGGCGACTGGGACCTCGTCGCGCACCGGGTCGGGCCGGCCGACGACGGCCGCCTCGAGCACGCCGGGGTGCTCGGCGAGGACCGCCTCGACCTCGACCACCGACACGTTCTCGCCGGCCACCTTCAGCGTCTCGTTGTCACGCCCGGCGAAGTGGTAGATGCCGTCGGTGTCCCGGTAGGCCCGGTCGCCGGTGCGGAACCAGCCGTCGACGAAGGCGCGCCGGGTCGTGTCGGGGTCGTCGAGGTAGCCGCCGAACAGCCGGACGCCCCGCTCGCCGCCGACGAGCAGCTCGCCGACCTCCCCCGGCGCCCGCTCGCCGCCGTCGGGCCGGGGGCTCAGCCGCACGGCGCAGCCCGGCGTGGGGCGGCCCATCGCGTCGGGGCGGGCCTCGTCGGGTCGGCTGCTCAGGACCGCCGCGGTCGTCTCCGTCATCCCGTAGAGCTGGCGGGGGCGGCAGCCGAGCAGGGTCGAGAGCCGCGCGTACTGGTCGGCGGTCACGTTCTGGGCGAACCACACGTGCCGCAGCGCCAGGTCGTCGCGCCGCCCGGCCCCCCGGGCCAGGATCATCCGCATCGGGGCCGCGAACAGGCTTGCGTGCGTCGCCCGGTGTCGGGCGGCCTGCGCGAGGAACCGCGATGCCGAGAAGGAGCTGAGCAGCGCGACGCTCGCCCCGACGGAGATGGCGGCGGCGAACGAGTAGTACTGGGCGTTCGCGTGGAACAGCGGCAGCGCGACGAGCTGGCGGTCCGCGGGCGCCAATCCGGCCGCCGCCGCCATCGTCGCGCCCGCGAAGGCGTAGTTGGCCTGGGTGATCACGACGCCCTTGGGTGCGCTGGTCGTGCCGGAGGTAAACAGGATCGCGGCAGTCGTTTCGGGGCTCGGCGCTTCGGGACCTGGTGCTTCGGGGCCTGGTGCTTCGGGGCCCGGCAGGTCGGGGCTCGGCGAATCGGGACCGCCAGCCGACGCGGCCTCCCCGATGCCGGCAGCGGCACCGGTCAGGGTCGCGAGCTCGACGTCATCCTCGTCGACGGCGAACACGGCGAGGTCCGAACCGCCGCCGGCCGCGTCGGCACCTGCTCCGGCCGCCTCGGTGTACACCGCCCGACGCCGCGGCGAGCAGATCCCGACCACGGCCCTCGTCCGGGCGAGCTGCGCGGCGATCTCCGGGGCGGTGGCGGCCGGGTCGGCGGGCACGATGTGCGCGCCGAGGCCGACGGCGGCCAGCCACACCGCGACGAAGGCCGGCGAGTTGGCCAGCGCGAGGTGGACGGCGCCGCCGCCGCGCAGACCCGCCGCGCGCAGCCGGGCCGCGACCCGTCCGGTCAGCCGGTCGAACTCGGCGTAGGTCCACGTCGTCACCACCCCGGCTGAGGACTCCCAGATCAGGAACGGGCTCCCGCCCTGGCCGGCGACGGCGCGCCGCCAGGCCGCGCTGAACGTGCGGGCGGGCTCACCAGGTCGCGATGGCATCGCACGCCGTGCGCAGCAGGTCGGGCCGGCCCTCGAAGTAGTGCGTCGCCCCGTCGATGAGCAGGTAGTCCTTCTTCGCCCGCCCGATCGCGTCGTGGAGCTGTTCGAGTACCACCGGCGGCGAGCCGGTGTCCGCCGAGCCGCCGACGACCAGCGTCGGGGTGGACAGCTCCGGCAGCCATCTCAGGGCGTCGCCGTTGGTGTCGTCGATCGACCACTGGTTGATCCACGACCGCAGCGTCGTGTAACGGTTGAGCCCGGCCGGCAGGTAGTCGGCGATCTCGGGACGGCCCCACAGGGTGCTGCCGATCGTCCGGTCGCTGGCGTCGATGGCCGGGTCGAGGAAGCGCAGGTCGGCACTGGTGCCGTGGACGACGAACGCCAGGTCGTCCAGCCCCGCCGGCCAGTGTCCCGCGGCGGTGACCAGGCGTAGCTGCGCCCGCGCCCACGCCGTGATCCGCCGGTTGCGGGCGAGCTGGGCGGCGCGGTAGCGGGCGATGAACTCGGCCGGGAACGGCGGGGTGTTGCGCGGGTCGAAGGCGTCGAGGTCCGGGTCCCGGCCGAACGGCGCGGACTCGTCGATGATCGCCGGGTCGAGCCACTCCATCGACACCCGGGCGCGGGAGGGATGGGCCATGAACAGCACGATCGAGTCGGCCGGCGGCAGGTCGGCGCGGGTGAGGTCCGGCCCGACGCCGCCCGGCGGGGCCACGACCGTCGGCCGCTCGGCCTGCGCCTGGTAGTAGGGGACGATCGAGCCCCCGCCCGAGTTGCCGACGAGCACGATCCGCTCGTAGCCCCGCCCGCGCAGCGTCCCGATCGCGGCGCCGATGTCGAGCAGGCAGTTCTCGACGTTGAGGTTCGCGTCGTTGCCCACGTACCGGGTGGCGAGCCCGACCGCGGCGACGCCGAGCTCGGCGAGCGTCCCCAGCGCGTAGTGACCCAGAAAGTTGGCCGTCGGATGCACGATCAGCACGGCCGTGCGGGGCCTGGGGCCCGCCGGGCGCACCTCGGAAGCCCAGATCGCCCCGGACAGGCGGGCGACTCCCGAGAACACGTCCACCCGTCCGGACGGCGGAATCGGTATCTCCACCAGTTCCCGCTCGACCCCGTTCGGTAATGGCACGATGACCTCCCTGCGACTTCGGTTCCCGGCGGCGACTTCGGTTCCCGGCGGCGACTTCGGTTCCCGGCGGCGACGTCAGCTTCCAGCGATGACGTCAGCTTCCAGCGGCGACAGCAGCTCCAGCGACGGCAGCGGTTTCCTCGACGAGCACGAGCGCGTCGACGACCGCGCAGCCCGACGGCGAGTAGATCAGGGGGTTGACGTCGATCGAGCCGATCCAGTCCGCGCCGGCCACCCCCAGCTCGGCGACGGCCAGTACCACCCTCGCCAGCGCCGCCCGGTCCCAGCCGCCCGCCGCGCGCAGCCCCCGGAACACGGTCGCCCCGCCGAGCTCGTCCAGCATCGACTCGACGCCCGGGCCGTCCACCGGCAGCAGCCGGCCGACGACCGCGCGGGTCAGCTCGACGAGGATGCCGCCGAGGCCGGCCACGACGACCGGGCCGAGGTCGGTGCGGGCCTGGAAGCCGACGAAGGCCTCGCCGGCGCCGGCGAGCTGGCCCTGCACGGCGACGGTGCGCCGCACCCCGTGGGCCGCGGCGATCTCCTGCAGCTCGGCGGCGACCGCGGCCACCTCCCCGGGCGCGACCCCGAGGCGGACGGCGCCCAGCTCGGTGCGGTGCGCGACGTCGGCCAGCTTGACGACCACCTGGGCGCCGTCGCCGAGCGCACCGGCCCGGGGCGGCCAGTCGGCGGGATCGTCGAGGACCACCCACGGCGCGACGGTCAGGCCGCGCTCGGCCAACAGCGTCATCGTCGCCGCGAACGACAGCATCGGCCCGGCGTCGCCTCGCACCACGTCGCCCGGCCGCGGCGGCGGAATCGGGCGCGGCGGGGCCGCACGGCGCGCGCGGGGCTGCGGCGACAGGTGCCGGGTGATCGCGGCGAGGCCGCGCACCGCGCCGCCGAGCCCGCGGGCGAAGGCCAGGCCCGGCCCACCGGCCGTCGAGGTCCACGACCCCAGCCGCGACTGCTGCACGGTGGTCAGCACGACCGGCTTGCCCGCGCGCCTCGCCGCCTCGCGGGCCGGTCCCAGCAGCACCTCCGCCCGCTCGCGGTCCTCCTCGTCGAGCCACCAGGTGACGACGACGGCATCGAGCGCCTCGGCGTCGAGATAGGTCCGCAGCACGGCGTCGAGCGACTCGCGCCGGGCCATGACGAAGCCGGTCAGATCGAGCGGGTTCACCACCTCGGCGCCGGGGATGATCGCCCGCACCTCGTCGGCGATCTCGGTCAGCTCCGGCGTCTCGACGTCCCNGCCGGCCAGCACGTCCGAGGCCAGCGCGGCGACGCCGCCCGAGGAGGCGATCACGGCGATCCGCTCGACCGGACGCAGCCGGTGCGCGGGGAGCTGGGCCAGGATCGCCGCCCGGTCCATCAGGTCGTCGACGTCGCGGGCGTCGACGACCCCGGCGGCGCGGAAGGCGAGGTCGTAGACCCAGCTCTCGCCGGTCAGCGCCCCGGTGTGCGAGCGCACGATGGCGCGCGCCCGCTCGCTGCGGCCGAGTTTGAGNACGACGACGGGCTTGCCGGCCGCCCGGGCGCGGTCGACCGCAGCGAAGAACGACGCCGGGTCGCGCAGCTTCTCGATGACGACGGTGATGACGCGGGTAAGCGGATCGGCGACGAGGAAGTCGAGGTAGTCGGCCAGCACCGTCACCGCCTCGTTGCCGGCCGAGATCGCCAGGCGCAGGCCGAGGTTGCGCTCGCGGGCCGCCGCCATCACCGCGCGCATCAGGTACCCGCTGGAGGACACCAGGGAGACCCCGCCGGCCGGCACCGCCACCGCCGTCCCGGTGAACAGCGACACTCCGCTGGTGACGTTCACCAGGCCGGTGCAGTTCGGCCCGCACACCGGCAGGGCGGCGCCGGCCGCGGCCCGCGCCAGGCGGTCCTGGCGCTCGCGGCCCTCGTCGCCGGCCTCACCGAACCCGCTGGCCACGACGACCACCCCGCCGCACCCGAGCCGCGCCGCCTCCTCGACGACGCCCACCGACCCCGCCGCGCCGACCAGGCTGAGCACGGCGTCGACCGGCCCGCCGACCGCCCGCAGGCTGGCGACCGTGGCCCGCCCGTAGGCGCTGCCAGGTCGGGGGCTGACCAGGTGCAGCTCGACGGGCGCGGCGAGCAGGTGGCCCACGGCGACATTGGACATGGGGCGCCGCTCGCTCACGCCGACGACGGCCACGGACGCCGGGTTCAACAACCTGCCCAGCGAACCCGCCCCGGTCTCCGATCCCGCCACGTCCTCCCCCTTTCGCCCGGTCCTCCTGCGCGCAGGCCCTGCCCGCGGCAGCACGGTATGCGCGGAACCCTTTCGGTTCGATGCCAGCGCCCCCGAGTCCGCCGCCGCCGGGCCGGCGGCGGCCTAACATCGGCTGTCGCGGCGAACGGAGGAGGAATGACCCCCAGCACGGCCACCGCGATCCCGCTGGTGCTCATGCGCGGCGGTACGAGCAAGGGCGTGTTCGTCTCCGACGACGCGCTGCCCGGCGCCGGGCCCGAGCGGGACCGAGCGATCCTGGCCCTGCTGGGCTCGCCCGACCCGATGCAGCTCGACGGGCTCGGCGGGACGCATTCGAGCACCAGCAAGGTGGTGCTGGTCCGGCCGAGCGAGCACCCGGGCTGCGACATCGACTACCTGTTCGTCCAGGTCGGCATCGACCGTCCGATCGTCGACTACGCCGGCAACTGCGGGAACCTCACCGCGGCCGCCGCGGTGTACGCCCTGGAGGAGGGCCTGCTCGCCGGCGACGCCCGACCCGGCCTGGTGCGGATGTTCAACCGCAACGTGGGGCAGCGCATCGACGCCCTCGTGCCGGCCCCGCCGACCCGCCGCGACTGGCAGAAGGGTGACTGGCGGGAGGGTGACTGGCGGGAGGAGGCACGGCTCGCGGGGATGCCCACCACGGGGCTGGCGGTGCTGACCGAGTACCTCGACCCGTCCGGTCCGGTCACCGGGGCGCTGTTGCCGACCGGCCGACCGCGCGACGTGCTCACGCCGAGCGTCGGCAACCCGATCGAGGTGTCGCTCGTCGACCTGGCGGCGCCGATCGTGTTCGTCCGGGCGGCGGACCTCGGGCTGCGCGGCGACGAGGCGCCGGTCGCGCTCAACGCCACGCCGGGCTTACTTGCGCGGCTGGAGTCCATCCGCGCCGCCGGCGCCGTCCGCATCGGGCTCGCGGCCGACGAGGCCGCGGCCGCGGTCGGCTCCCCGGTCCTGCCCCGGCTCACCATCGTCTCCCCGTCGCCGCAGGCGGGACCCACCGCGCCCGCGGAAGCCGTCCCCGGCCACGGGGCGAGTGCCGGGGACCGGCACGGTGCGGCCGATCTCGTGGTCCGGGCGATGTCCCTGGGACGCGCCCACCACGCCTGCCCGATCACCACCGCGCTGTGCACGGCCGCCGCCGCCCGCACCGCNGGCACCCTGCCGTTCGCCGCCGCCCGCAGCGGCGATCCGGGTTCGGTCCGCATCACCCATCCCAGGGGCGCGTTGACCGTGACCGTCCGCACCTCGCCTGGGAAGATCGTGTCGGTGNGCGTGCTGCGCACCGCCCGGCGGCTGCTGGCGGGAACCGCCTACCTGCCGGGCTGAGCCGCCTCGGTACACCGATGCCGTCGTCGGTCGCACCGGACGGCGTCAGCGCAGGTTCGAGAACGGCAGCGGGCGCAGGATGCTGCTGTGGGTCCTCGCCACGAGCAGCCCGTGTTCGGCGGTGCTGCGCCGGCGCACCTCGGCCCACTCGGGATCCCGGTGGAACTCGGCCCACGCTCGCTGGCGTTCGTCGAGGCCGTCCCAGGCGAGCAGGTAGGTGAGGTCGGGGCCGTCACCGATCACGGTCTCGAAGTAGCCGACCTGACGAAACCCGTGCCGGTCGAACAGCGGCACGGTGTGGTCGGCGAACCGGTCGTGGAGGGCGTCGCGGTTGTGGCCGAACAGCTCGTAGCGGCGCAGTTCGTACAGCATCCGGCGGCTCTCAGCCAAGGGTGGTCGACTCGGAGGTGACGACGAGGTCGTGCAGCGCGGCCGACACCTNGGTGCCGTCGCGGCGGGCCCGCTCCTTCGTCGCCGTCCACGCCTCGAGTGTCCGGCGGGCCCGGGTCGGCCGGTCGTTCCAGTCGGCGACCAACGGCGTCGTGATCTCGAGCCGGTTGCCGTCGGGATCGTAGAAGTAGATGCTGTAAATGATGGTGTGGTCGACCGGACCGAGAACGTCGACGCCGTGGCCGCGCACCCATTCCCGCCATTCGTCGACCATGTCGGTGGTGGNCACCTCCAGCGCGATGTGCCGGAAGACGTCGTGGGCCGGATGAGGGGCCGGCGCCGCGGCGGGCAGGTCGGGAACCTCGAAGAAGGCCACCGTCGACCCGTCCTGCATCCGGAAGAAGATGTGCAGGTAGGGCATGGTGTCCCCGGTCGACGGCACCCGCTCGTGCATCACCGCGGCCACAAGTTCCATCCGCATCACGGTGCTGTAGAAGGCGGTGGTGGCGGCGGCGTCTCGCGTCACCAGGGCCAGGTGGCTCAGGCGGGTGGGCGCGTGCGCGTCGGCGGCGCGGACCGGTGCGGGAACGACCCTGCTCTGGGAGTTCGTGAATGTCATCGATCGTCCTCCTCGGGCGGGACGTTACCGCCGGGAAGATGTCGGTTGACGTTCGATCGCCGGCCCGGTGAACCGCCGGCCCGCGGTCATCCCGCCAGTGCGGTCATCCCGCCAGTTCGGACGCCGGCCGGATGACCAGCGAGAACATGGCGGCGATCGCCACGCCGAAGGTCGTGACGGCCGGGTCGAGCGGGCGGCGGGACCGGCTGGCCAGGCCCAGCCCGCCCCAGGCGGTGGGGCCGTTGAAGATCGGGACGAACAGGCAGCTGTGGAAGCCGTCGGCCGCCAGCGCGCGGGTCGTCTCGCGGTAGCCGTGCGCGCCGCCGACGATGTCGGCGATCTGGGTCGGCTGGCTGGTCTCGAACGCGTGGACCTGGGCGAAGCTGGACCGTAAGGGCACGCCGCCGGCCATCAGCTCCCGCCACCGCGCGGTGTTGCCCCGCTCGGCGACCAGGTGCATGAGCCCGCCGCCGCGGCGGAAGATCGCCGCGGCGTCGCAGGCGGAACTGGTCACCAGCGTGGTGGTGAGGAACTCCGCCGCCGCGGTCTGCGAGGCGCGGGGCAGCCGGCGGGCGATGTCGAGGACCGTGCGTGGCATCGTCAGCGACGTCAGCCGGGCGGCGGCGCCGCTGACGTCGTCGCCCATCTCCAGGACGTTCTCGGTGAACTCGTACCCGACGCCGCGCACCGCGCGGATCAGCGGTGTCGGCCGCCCCGCAATGGTGATCTTGTTGCGGAGCCGGGAGACCTGGATGCGCAGGGCGTTGGTGTCGCCCGGCCCGCCGGCACTGCCCCACAGCGTGCGGACGATCCGGAACCGCGGCAGGGCCCGGTGCGGGTGGCGCATCAGGTACGCGAGCAGGCGGAACTCGGTGGGCGACAGGGTGAGCTCCGCCCCGCCCAGCAGGCAGGTCCGGGCCCACAGGTCGACCTGCAGCTCGGCGGCGCTCAGGTAGCGCACGGTCGGCTCCCAGGTGTCGCTGACCCGGCGGAGCAGGGCCATGATCTGCGCCCCCACGGCGGACTGGTCCAGCCCGGTCGGCAGGGCCAGGTCCGCCCCGTCGGTGAGCACGCGCACCCGGATCATCGGGTCGAGGTCGCCCACGACGATGACCGGGGCGTCGCAGGAGCGGCACATTGCGCGGGTCACTTCGACGGCGAACCGTGGGTCGTCGGTGACGACGGCGATCAGCGACGCCTTGCGGAGCGAGGTGGCGCGGCGGGCGGCGTCCACTCCCCCGGCCTCGACCAGTCGCCACCGCTCGCGGCCCGCCAGCAGGGCCAGCGCCTCGGCGTCGGGCCGGGCGCCGTCGGCCACCACGACGACGGGGCCGTCCAGGCGCACCTCCCGGCGAAGTTCGGCACCGGCATCCTGGGCCCGCTGCGCCTGCGTGTCTGCCCGCATGTCCAGCTCCTCTCGCGACGACGGTCGCGAAGTACACGAATTGCGATGGGCTGTGTGTCGCGTGTCACTCTGCGGATGCTGGACGATATCCCGACTCCTCGGTCAAATGTCAGCGTTCCGCGAGCAGAAGACGGGCCCGGAACGATCCGGGCTTTTCGTGCAGACAAAGTCAGCTTTATCCGGATACGAGTCGCGGCTCGACAGGTAAGCGACATCTTGCCGACGTTACGGTCGGGCTCATCCGCCGGTTCGGAGAGCTGCGAGGCGCGCATGGAACTCCCGAGGATCGAACTCCCGAGGATCGTCAGCACCGATGACCACGTCGTCGAGCCGGCCCACCTGTGGCAGAGCTGGCTGCCCGCGAAGTTTCGCGAACGCGGCCCCCGGGTCGAGCGTCGTGGGGTCGCCGGAATCCGGGTGGTCGGCCCCGGCCCCAGATATGCGCACGATTTCGACCCGAGCGGGCGTCCGGCGGACTGCTGGGTCTTCGAGGATCTGGTCTTCGTCCAGAAGCGCACCACGGCCGCGGTCGGCTTCGCCCGCGAGGAGATGTCCCTGACCTCGATCACCTACGACGAGATGAGGCCGGGCTGCTACGACCCGAAGGCCCGGCTGGCGGACATGGACGTGAACTGGGTCGAGGCGTCGCTGTGCTTCCCGACGTTCCCCCGGTTCTGCGGTCAGACCTTCCACGAGGCGACCGACGACCGCGAGCTCGGCCNGACCTGCGTCGAGGCCTACAACAACTGGATGGTCGAGGAGTGGTGCGGCGACTCCGGCGGGCGGCTCATCCCGCTGTGCCTGGTCCCGCTGTGGGACGCCGACCTCGCGGCGGCCGAGGTCCGGCGCAACGCCGCCCGCGGCGTCCGGGCCGTGGCGTTCAGCGAGATCCCGCCGTTCCTCGGCCTGCCCAGCATCCACTCCGGCTACTGNAACCCGTTCTTCGCCGCCTGCGACGAGACCGGCACCGTCGTGTGCATGCACATCGGGTCGTCCTCGCGCATGCCGTCGACGTCGCCGGACGCGCCGCACGCGGTGAACGCCTCCGTCGCGTTCAACAATGCCATGGCCTCGATGTCGGACTATCTCTGGTCGGGCCTCATGGTGCGCTACCCGAACCTGAAGCTCGCCTATTCCGAGTCGCAGATCGGCTGGATTCCGTTCCTGCTGGAACGGATCGACGCCAAGTGGCGTGACGCCCGTTCCTGGCTCGGCGACGGGGGCCTGCCCGAGCCGCCCTCGCACTACTACCACAATCGCATCTTCGGCTGCTTCTTCGACGACCGCTTCGGCGTCCGATCCCGGCACGACGTCGGCATCGACAACATCACCTTCGAGACNGACTACCCGCACACCGACTCCACCTGGCCGAACACCCGGGAGGTGGCCGAGCGGCTCATGGCGGGCGTCCCCGACGACGAGATCTACAAGATCATGCGAGGCAACGCCATCCGCATGCTCGACCTGGACCTCGACCGCTCCTGACGGTTCACTTCCAGCCCGCCGGCGGGAAGAGCGCACCCGCCCGCGGTTGTTTGATTGCCGGGGTCCGCCGGATCCGCGCACCGCGGTCGGCTCACGGCACGGGATCAACGGCACGGGATCAACGGCACGGGATCAACGGCACGGGATCAACGGCACGGGATCAACGGCACGGGATCAACGGTGCCTGTCACGGACGAGACCGCCGAACTCCGCCGCCGGCCCGGCCGTCGAACTCCGCCGCCGCCGGCCCTCTCCACACCAAGGAGCCGAAAGGGACGATAGGTCCCACTTTGAACCGTAACTAAGACCTACGATCCGACCCGGCTGGCCGCCGGACCGCCTGGCCACACTCCACCCTTACGCGAATGTTAACTTTCGCTCGTCGGCAAGCGCGGGCGCGTCCGGGGACCACCCCCCGCAACCGCCGCGACCGGCACGACCGGGGTACCAGCCCCAACTCGTCACCTTAAGTTTCCCTCAAACTCGTCGGAACCAGCGGACCACACGGACGCGCGACCCGTCCACCAAGTAACGTATTGGCGATATTCTTCGCACTCTCTCGTTACGGCACGGCGGAATCGGGGACACCACGTGGCGGAGTCATTGCTCTCTTTACAGCGACTGTGCATTCTCTTCTTCTGCGAGCAGTACCCGCCGGTCGTCTGGGACGGTGCGGGTACCTACACGGCGNCACTGGCCGCGGCACTCGCGCGGCTCGGCCACGAGGTGCATGTGCTGTGNGCGCAGGGTTACCAGATCGCCGACTCCGTGGAGGACGGGGTGCACGTCCACCGACGCCCGTTACTGCGGGTGCCGGTCAGCCGCGCGCTGGGAAGGGTCGGAGCCCAGCTTCGAGGGCCGCTGTACCCGCGTGACTCGCTGACGCTGCGCGCCAGCCTCCCGCTGTCCTACAGCCTCTGGACACGTCAGCTCGGGCTGCGACCGGACGTGATCGAGACGCAGGACGGCGAGACCCGGGCCCTGATCCAGGCGGCGCGCCACTCGGTGCCGCTGGCCATCCACCTGCACTGCCCGACCATNCTCACGGTCCGGCTCTCGGGCCAGCCGATCGGGACGAAGGGTCTGCTCGCCGACCGGTTGGACCGGATCTCGGCCGCCCGGNCCGACGTGGTCACCTCCCCGTCCCAGCTCCTCGTCGACACGCTGCGGGAGCAGGGCTGGCTGGATGACCGCGAGGTCGAGGTGATTCCCAACCCCTTCGACGCGGAGCCATGGCAGAGCGTTCCCGACGTCGCCGACACCACGCCGACCATCGCCTGCGTGGGCCGGCTCGAGGCCTTCAAGGGGGTGGACGTCCTGCTCGACGCCTCGGCGCGGCTGCGCGCGGCGGGGGTGTCGCACCGGCTGGTCCTCGCGGGGCGCTCGGCGGGTGAGATCGACGGGATTTCCTCGGGCGAGTGGCTGGCCCGCCGGGCGTTCCAACTCGGGCTGGACGTGGAGTTCACCGGCCACCTGTCCGGTGCCCAGCTCCAGGAGGTCTACCGGCGGGCCCGGGTCGTCGCGGTGCCGAGCCGCTTCGAGAGCTTCTCGATCGTCGCCGCCGAGGCGATGGCGGCCGGGCGGCCGGTGGTGACCACGAACCAGGCCGGGGTCGCGCCCTTCGTCGAGCGGTGGGAGGCGGGGTGCTCGGTTCCGGCGGGCGATCCGGCGCCGCTGGCCGACGCGCTGGCGCCGTTCCTGCTCGACCCCGCGCGGGCGAGCGCGTTCGGGGCCCGGGGGCGTCTCGGCGTGGTCGAGATCGAACCCGCGGCCATCGCCCGGCGCAAGGTCGAGGCGTACCGGCGCGCCATCGCGCACTTCGGGGCGCAGAACCTGCCGCAGCAACGCCGCCGGTCGAGCCCCCCGGCCACCGGCGCCCTCTACCCCGACCTGCCCGGGGAACGGCGCCGGCACTGGCCCGCCCCCCGCGGCTGAGGCGGCGCCCCGGCCGACCGGCCGACCGGCCGCCCCGGTGGGCGGTGCAGGTCGGCCCGGGGCCCGTCGCCGGGCCGGCGCCGCTACCGGCGCCGGACGCTACCGGGGTCGGACGGCGCCGGGGTCGGACCGCCACGGACGGTCGAAGTCGAGGTGGTTCAGCGCCCCCGCGTCGACGTAGACCTCGTACGGGCTCTGCAGGGTCGCGAGCAGCGAGCCGGTCACCGGCGCGGCGGCGTCGGGCTCCGCGTCCCCCTCCCCCACCTGGGTGGCGTGCTCCGCGAGGGCCAGGCGCTGGCGCGCCCGCAGGCCGCGTGCGTCCACCAGCAACGGGCGGCGTTCCCNCAACCGATGGACCGGCTGGACGAGCAGCCGCTGCGCCGACCAGCCCGCCGACCCGTACCCCAGGGTCCAGGGCCAGTGCGTCCAGAGCCAGACGGTGTATTCGAGCACCTGGCCGCGGTACCCGGTCGCCGCCACCGCCCGGCGGACCGCCTCGTTGGTCGCGTCGTGGTCCGGATGCCCCTCGCAGGAGGTCGGTGCCAGGATCTGCTCGGGCGCGAGGGCGCCGATGAGCTCGCCGAGCCGCGCGGCGACGGCCTCCACCTCCTCGGTGAGCTCCGCGTCGGGGAATCCGAGGAACAGCACGTCGGACTCGTCGACGTCCAGCAGGGCGCAGGCCCGGCGTGTCTCCGCCTTGCGCAGCTCGACCAGCTCCGCCGGCGGCAGCGTCGCNGGCTCCCCGCGGGAGCCATCACTGACGATCACCACCGTGACCGGGGTGCCGGCGGCCCGCTTGCGCAGGATCGCCACCGCGCACCCCAACGTCTCGTCGTCGGGGTGCGGGGCGACCACGAGACAGGATCTCGTCGCCATGGACGAGGTGATGTCGATGCCGCGCCGGGCCCAGGCCCTGCGCCACAGCGAGCGTGCCGGCACCATCACCCGGTCGCGCGCCGTCTCCGGATCCCCCGGGATCACCCGGCGGACCGCCTTCGCCACATCCATCCTGTCGATCTCCCCGTGCGACTGGTCCGATCACGGCCGAGGATCCGATCACGGCCGAGAATCACTGTAGCGAGCGCCTCCGACCTCCCCGGTCGCGACCGGCGACGAGGAACTGGTCAAACCCCGGTGACCTACGGCTTATCGCCGATATCTTCACCGGTGATGCGCATTGTGTCTGACTGATTACCTTGGGCGCGATCGGGTAGAAGGCCCTCGGGACGGGTCGGGCGGAGTGGGTGAGTGGTCGTGACGCAGGGGGAGCGTCCGGACCTTTTCGAGGTACTGGACATTGCGGTCACCGAGACGGGTGCGTTGGACCATCGCATCCGGCGCGTCAACGCGGCCGCCTGCGCCGTCCTCGGCCGTACCGAGTCCGAGGTCATCGGCCTGACCTGGGAGGACATCGCCGTCCCGGAGGACAGGGAACGCTGGACCGCGCAGGCGCGCCTGCGGCTCGCAACGGGTCGGTCCCGGAGCCGGATGATGCTGCGTCTGCTGCGCCCGGACGGCTCCGTCGTCCACGCCCTGTCCACCATCGCGCTGCTGACCGATCCCGACGGGGAACAGTACTTCCTCGCCCATCTCCAGGACGTGTCCGAGGAGATCGCGGCGCACAACCGGCTCCGGCTCGTGGTGGAGAACACCCCGGTGTCGATCTTCCTGGCGGACCGCGACGGCCGGGTCCTGGTGAGCGAGGGGACGGTGAATCCGCAGGCTGCGGCGGGGCTGTGGGAGGCGCGCCAGTCCTCGATCTTCACGATATTCGCCGATCTTCCCCAGGCCATCTCGATCATGCGCAGGGCGCTGGCCGGGGAGCGGGTCAACGAGATCGTGGAGGTGTTCGGCCGCTGCCTCGACGTGCATCTCGTGCCCATCCCGGACAGCGGCGAGGTGGGTTCCGTCGCCGCGGTGGTCACCGACATCACCGAACGACAGCAGGCCGTGGCGAACCTGCGGGTCCGGTCCGCCGAACAGGCGGTGATCGCCGACCTCGGCCAGCGGGCGCTGGAGGCCGAGTCTCCGGCCGCGTTGTGGGAACGCGCGGTGACAGCACTGGCCGACCATCTCGGCGCCGACCTCGTGCAGGCCCACGACGTGGACGAGTACGGACAGCGGGGTGGCCTGCTCGCCCGCGTGGATCGACGCGTCCCGCCCAACACCGCGGATGAGGCCACAGCGGACGGTCTGACGGTCCCGGTCGGGCGGGCCGACCAGGTCCTCGCGACGATCGAGGTGCGGCGGCCGCCGGGCGCGGAGGCGTTCACCGAGCAGGACGCCGGGTTCCTCCACTCCGTCGCCGCGGTGCTCGGATCGGCGGCCATCCGCTTTCGGATGGAGAACGAGATCCGCCATCGATCCCTGCACGACGGCCTCACCGGGCTGCCGAACCGCACCGCGCTGCTCGACCACCTCGACCGGGCGCTGCGCCGCGCCCGCCACGACGACCGCCGGGTCGGGGTGCTCTTCATCGACCTCGACGGCTTCAAGGCGGTCAACGACACCCTCGGACACCAGGCCGGCGACGAGGTGCTGCGGGCCACCGCCGTCCGGCTGGGACAGGCGGTGCGACCCGGTGACGTGGTGGGCCGGCTCGCCGGCGACGAGTTCGCCGTCCTGTGCGAGGACGTGGCCAGCATCGCGGATCTGGCGGCGATCGCCGACCGGGTGCTCGCGGCGCTGGCGGTACCGACCCAGCTGCGGGAGCGCCCGATCGTGCTGACCGGCAGCGTCGGCCTCGCCCTGTCCGGCCCCAAGCTGGGCGACGGCGAAGAGCTGGGCGACGGAGAGGAGCTGCTGAACGCCGCCGACCTCGCGATGTACGCCGCGAAGCGGGCCGGGCCCGGCCGGCGGATCGCCTACGACCGGTCCATGCGCATCCGGCTGACGGACCAGCTCGCCCAACCCGACGGGCTGCGGCACATCCTCGACGCGAACGAACTGATCATGCTGAGACTCGCCGCGGTCTCGGCCCTCCTGCACACCGTGCACTGCTGACCGCCGAGCGCCCCGACCCACCCGTCACAGGGCGGTGTTGATGATCGCCTCGACCAGCGTCCGGCCGTCCCGGGTCAGCGTCACCGTCCCGGCGGACTCGTCGACGCCGGCCAGCCCGCGGTCCGCCAGGGCGCGGAACCGGCCCCGCCACGGCTCGGCGAGCAGGGAGCTGCCGGGAAACCGGGCGCGGTGCAGGCGATCACGCAGCGGTTGCAGGGTGGACAGGGCCATCCGGACCGCCCGTGACTCACGGGCGGCCGGCGAGAACGACGTCGCGGACGCCAGCGGCAGCCGGCCGGACTCGATGGCCGCGGTGTAGCGCCCCCAGGCCACCTCGGTGATCGCCTCCGAGGCACGGCAGCTCGAGCTGCCGCCGAGGCCGATCGCCACCTCGGCCTCCTGCCGGTCCTGATCCACCATGATCGACTTCCAGGTTTCGGGACCGAACCCGGCGCGGGCGAAGTACATGGTCGGATGCTCCACATAACCGGCGCCGGCCAGCCCGTCGGTGAGCACCTCACGCATCTGGTACTGCTCGCCGAGCGTCGGCCAACGATGGCCGGCGGCGGCGAGCCGGTCGCGGTAGGCGGGAATCTGCCAGGCCGCCGGCCGCTCCCCGGCGACCCCGGTCCTTGTCTCGGCATAGGGCCGCAGGTGAAGTTTCGTGCAGACCACCGCGGTCGGTCCGGTGTCCACGACGACGTCCAGGTCCCGGCGGACGCTGTCGACGGTCTGGTCCAGCAGGCCGTACATCAGGTCGACGCTGATCCAGGCGAACCCCAGCCGCTGGGCGTCCCGGATGAACTCCACGCACCGCGCGCCGGTGTGCGGCCGGCCGGACTGCGCCAGCACCCGGTCGTCGAAGGACTGCACGCCGCAGGACAGCTTGGTGACGCCGAGCTCGGCGAGTGTCTCCAGTTGCTCGGCCGTGAGGCTGCTCGGATCGCCCTCGAACCGGATCGCGGTGTCGGGGGTGAAGCCGAAGTTCTCCCGGTAGAACCCGAGAAGCCTGCGGATGGCGGAGGCGGGCAGCAGGGACGGTGTGCCACCGAAGACGTTGAACTCGCCGACCGGCGCAGCCGCCAGGGTGGGCACCCGGTCGAGCCAGAGCCGAGCCTCGGCGATGTTCAGATCCACCCACCGGGCCGCCCGGGCCGCGGCCACCGCGGGTTCACCGGCGATCAGGACCGTCGGGTACTGGCAGAACCGGCAGCGGTAGGAACAGGTCGGAATGTAGGACCACAGGTGGATGGGCGCGGTGTCGACGAGCTGGTCGGCGAGGTCGGCGAGAAAAANCTCCGGCGGATGGTCGNCCAGATCGCCGGGAAAGACGTGCGCACCGAACGGATCCCGGGCGACGTAGTCCAGCAGTTCCCGGTTCTGCGGCGCGCCGAGTACGGACAGCACCGTCGGAGTCGGGTACGACGGGTCGATCTCCCGCAGAGAGGCCAGTTCCGCGTTCTCGCCGACGATCGTCATCAGAACNCCCCGCCGTTGCCGAAGTAGTCGTGGGCCGCGCCCGATTCCCGGTCCTCGCAGTAATAGCGGACGAACTCCCGGAAACGGCCGGCGGGCACCTCACGCAGGCAGGTCGGCAGCGGCGGTGGACGGCCGATGTCCGACCCCGCCGTCGCGCGCAGCCGGGCGAAGATCTCGTCGGCGAACTCGAAGTACAACCGGTAGCTCGGCGTCTTGTAGGCGTGGATCGGAGTGAGGTCGACGACGCGCATCTCGGCGATGATCTCGGCGCTGCGGCGGCCCAGCCGCCGGGCCAACGACGGCGTGAAGAAATCCGCCACGGCGGCGTCGTCGAGCAGGGACGGGGTGAGCAGGACGGGCAGGATCGTGTTCTTCGGCGTGAAGTCCTTGACGGAGAACTCCCACGCCTGCCGTGCCTGCGCCGCGGTGAGGTCCNGGGCTCCGTCGACGGTAAGGTCGGGGTCCCGGATGTCGCGCATCACGATCGTGCCGCCGTGGCCGTACGCCCGGCCGGCGATGACCTCGTCCAGGGCGTGGTCGACCCGCCGGGGNTTGATCTCGACCCGCGATCTCGGGGCGTACACGATCTCCTCGCCGGATCCCCGCACCGCGATGCCGAAATCCCAGTCGTCGGACAGGTGCGGGACGAACCGGCCGTCCTGAACCTGATAGAAGATCTCGATTCCGCCGACCTTCTCGTACGCGCCGCGCTCGACCGCGAAGCCCTTTCCGTCGGGAAATCCGCCGAACAGNCGGAAGGTCACCGCGCGGCAGCGCAGGGTCCGGTCGATCGCGGCCCACAGCCGCGGCCGGCCGGCGAAATGCTCGGCGCGGTAGTAGTAGTCACAGACCCCGATCGCCGCCTTTCCCGCCTCCATGGCGACGAACAGCTCCCACAGCCAGGTGGGGTCGACCCGGCAGTCCGCGTCCGCGGAGACCAGGTAGAACCGCCGGGCCGGTTCGGCCTCGGCCCGGGCCCGGCTGCGCGCGACCGCGAACTGCATGCCCGCCCGGCGGGCGCAGGCGACCCCCTGCTCGCCCTCATGGATCACCTGGACGGGGAGGTCGGGATGCGTGGCGGCGAACCCGCGGGCGACGTCGACGGTGGCGTCGGTGGAGTTGTTGTCGACGACCACCACCTCGTACGGCGCCCTGTCCCGCAGCGGCGTCCCGTCGTCGCCGCACTGGCCGTGCAGCGACGCCAGCACCGCCGGCAGGTTCGCGGCCTCGTTGTAGACCGGCAGCACGACGCTCATCCGGATGCCGGCGTCCATCGGCGTGGGCCGTGGTGCCGCCGCCGGCCCGACCATCCCGTCGAGCAGGTCGCGGACCTGGCGACGGCTGCGGGCGAGGCGTCGGGCACCGAGCCGGCGGTTGACGGCGACGGTCCGCCGGCGCGTCTCGGCGTCGACGAGCAGGTCCGCGACGGCGTCGACGAAGTCCGGCGTCGGCAGGTCGCCGGCCGCGAGATCCATCACCGGCGCCTGGAATCCCGCGCTGCCGTACACCGCGTCGTACAGGTCATAGCCGGTGGTGATGTACGGGACGCCGGCGGCGATGGCCTCCCCGATCGGATTGCCGTAACTCTCGTAGTCGCCGGAGGTCAGGAACGAGACCAGGTCGGCGTGGGCGAGCAGATCCCGCACCGAATAACCGCGCCCCGCCGGTCGACCCACCTCGCCGGCGTGCGGGGCGAGCCAGCCGCCGAACACCACCCGGTCGGCCACCCCGAGCCGCCGGGCGAACGCGGCGAGACGCGCGTACTCGGTCGGGGATTCCACCCGGTCGCCGGTGACGAACAGGTGAATGTCGTCGGGCAGCCGTGGATGGGCGAGCAGTGCCGCGAGGAGATGGATGTCGCGGTCGATGCGCTTCTGCGGGATGAGGCGGGTGGGACGGGCGATGAGGATCGCCTGCGCCGGAATGCCGTGGTCCCGACGGAAACCGGCGTTGTGTTCGTCGACGGCGGNCGGCGGCGCGCTGAACGTGTTCGGCAGGACCGCGAGGTGACGCAGGTCGGGCTGCCAGTGCAGCATCCGGCGGCGGGCCTCGGCGTGCTGGACCAGATACTGGATGTGCGGTGAGTCGACGGGGGCGACCGCGTGCGGGTAGGGAAAGGTTCCGTACTTGCCCGCGCCCGGCTCGCTCTGCCACATCAGGTCGTGGTCGCGCCAGAGCACGAATCGGCCGAACCCCTCCTCGCGCCCGTACCGTTCGATGGCCAGGTACAGCGCCCGGGTGTAAGTGATGTTCTCCGGCAGTGTGCCGTTCTCCACCAGCACGAACGAGACTTTGTGCCNCCGCCAGGTGTCGACGCAATACCAGGAACTTTAGGTTCGGATCAGGACTGTGACCACGGTGGGNGGCGGTCCTGCGAGGTGCTTNTCGATCGGCTTCTTGGCGGGGAACGGNGNGCGTTTGGTGCGTCGGACGACGCGGGGGNGGGAGCGGAGCCGTTTCGGTAGGACGTGTTCGGCGATCTCAGCGGTCACCGCGGCCAGGATCCGGGCCGTCCGGCGGAGGGGGGAAAAGCGCCCGGCGCACGACTTGGCGGCGGACGACTTTGACGGTGTGGGTGAAGGAGAGCCGGTCGGGGTCGATCCCTTCGACCAGCGCGGTGTCGTGGAT
>NZ_LJJX01000064.1:0-33319 GCF_001421075.1 Frankia sp. CpI1-P
TCTCCAGCTCCTTCAACCGTGCGCGGTCGGACATCGAAAGTGGCTCTTCTTCGCCCTGGTGGGTCCGACGCCAGGTGGCCACCCAGCTCCCCAAGGTTCCCTCGTTGATACCGAGATCCTTCGCGATCGCCGATACCGGCCGACCCGAATCGATGACGAGTTTCACGGCCTCGTCCTTGTACTCGGGCGTGTACNGCCTCCGCGACTGACTCATTGATCTCCTCCGNTCACGGATCAATTATCCCACATAGGGATCACTGTCCGAAGAACGGGGACCACCTCAAGATGCCCGAGAGGTCCAGGACATCGAGCCGGAGGAGATCGGTGAGCCTCTTGCGGAGCTGCATCTGCGGCTGTGCGACGAGCTGCAGCCCGACCCGGTCGAACTCGGTCGGCGNCTCGCCGAGCTGGTCGGGTCCGCCCGTTACACCTCGTGCGTGGACGCGCCGGACGGCTACGCCGACCTCCTTGGCGACGAGGGTCTGGACGCCTACGAGGCGGCGCTCCACCACTGACCGGCCCACCACTGACCGGCCCACCCCGCCGCGCCGCCATCCTGCTCGCGACGATCGGTGCCAGTCGTCGCGGCACCAGTCCGTGCAGCCTGGTGCCCATGGCCGCAAGCCTGGTGGACCTACGGATTTGGAGCTCCTCGACCGCTGGATCTGGAGGGCCCTGAGTCAGGGATCTGGAAGGCCTCGAACCGGGGATCTGGAGGGCCTTGAGGCAGGTTCGCGGCGGTCCTGGGACGGACGGCAACGTCGAGTTTGTGGCGGCCTCGACGGGACCGGTGTCGAGACCACATGCGTGCACAGGTATCCCGCCGCTGACCTGCTTCCGGCCGGCGTGCAAGGGTTGAATCGTGCGGAGCCGGCAGGCGGGTCCGGACTGCGACCGGCAGGCTGGTCCAGGGCGCCAGAGCATGCGAGGTGATGGTGGGCAGTCGCAACCGTGAACGACGTAAGGCCAAGCAGAAGGCCCGCGCGAGCCGCGGCCGCGCTCAGGCGGCCGGCTCTGGCCCGGGGGCGTTCTTCCAGCAGGAACGCAGCCAGCGGGAGTCGCTCGCGGAGGCGATCGACATGCTGGTCGCGACGACGCTGAACGCCAGGAGCGACCAGGATGACGCGGTGGTGGCGGAGTGCCTGGGGGCGCTGGTCGCCGCGCCGGGCGGGCCGATCGGACGCCGGGCCGTCAACCGATCCCTGACCGGCTGGGTCGACCGCGCCGTCGGGGGGCTCTGGCAGGGCGGCTGGCAGCCGGTGGACCTGCACCGGATCGTGACCCGTCGGGCTGGCCAGCGGCCCGCGCGGCTCGTCGTCGACGCCATCGCTCTGCAGATGCGTCAGTACGCGGCCGCGACTGTCGACGAGCGGTGGAAGGCGCAGCTTCAGGTGCTCGACGCCACCGTGTGGTGGGATCACGACGACGCGTGGCTGGACGCCTGGGGCGACCGGGAGGGGCGGGACCGGGCGCAGGTGCTCGTCGACATGCTCGATCTGCTCGCCGAACTGCACTCCCTGCCCAGGATCGAACTTCTCTGCCCCCTACCTGGCACCGCGCGACGCGCCCCCCACGGCCTCGGGAACGGCCAAGGGAACGGGAACGCTCGGCGAGCCGAGGGTGGCCAGCCGGCCGGATCGACGTCCGACCCGAGCGCCGACCCGAGTGCCAACCCGCGCATGCTCGACAAGGTCCGCGCGCTGCTGGCGAAGGCCGAGTCGACCGAGTTCGCCGAGGAGGCCGAGGCGCTCACCGCCAAGGCGCAGGAGTTCATGGCCCGGCACAGCATCGACGAGGCGCTGCTCGCGGCGGGGGAGGGGTCCCGCGAGCAGCCGGCCGGCTGCCGGGTCGGCATCGACAATCCCTACGAGGCGGCCAAGGCCAGCCTGCTCGACGTGGTCGCCGGCGCGAACCGGTGCCGTTCGGTGTGGGCCAAGGAGCTCGGGTTCGCGACGGTGGTCGGTTTCCAGCCCGACCTCGACGCCGTGGAGCTGCTCTACACGTCGCTGCTGGTCCAGGCGACCGCGGCGATGATGAGGGCCGGGTCCCGCCAGGACCGCGCGGGACGATCCCGCACCCGGTCGTTCCGCCAGTCGTTCCTCGCCTCGTTCGCGGTCCGCATCGGCGAACGCCTGATGGCCGCGACCGAGCAGGCGAGCGAGCAGGCCGCGGCCGAGACGGGTGACGGCCGCCTGCTGCCCGTGCTCGCCGCCCGCACGGACTCCGTCCGGGAGGCGACCGAGACGATGTTCCCGGAGATCATCTCCCGCGCGGTGAGCGCGACCGACGGCGAGGGATGGGCCTCCGGCCGGGCCGCCGCCGACCTCGCCTCCCTGCACACCCGCGAGGAGGTGACCGCCGACCCACGCGGATAGCGCGACCGCGCCGGTCTGGCGGCAGCGGTGATCTGGCGGCAGCGGTGGTCTCCCTGTTGCTCTTGGTGGTCTGCAGGCGGCGGACAGCATTTGCTTCAAAGATGATCCAGATGGCTCCGACGCGGCGTACGCTGACCGAGCACTGTCCGTCTGCAGACATGACCGGAGGACACATGGCCCTGACCGACGCCGACATCCGGGTTCCCATCGAGGTACGTGACCGGCTCGCCCGCATCGCCTCTGCGGAGGGAATGTCCCTGCGGACCTACCTCACCCGCCTCTCCGACTCCGCGATGACCCCGGGCGAGCGCGCCGAGCGGTCCATGCGCACGCGGGACATCCTGCGTGCCTGGAACGGCTACAACCCGACGGAGGCGGAGATCGCGGAGATCGATGCCAAGCTCGATCCGATGCTCGACCGAGTCCGCCGGTGAGCGCGCCGGCACACGTCGTGCTCGACCAGACGGCGATGCTCGCCCTCGGCGGCGGCAACGTCGCCGCCTCGCGTCTGGTCGCCCGGGCCGACCGCGGGGATGATCTGTACCTGTACGCCCCGGCGTGCGCACTGGTCGAAGCGGACCGGGCCCGTCGGGGCGTGGCCGAGCACATCGCCTCCCTGGCGGCGGTGATCGTGCTGGATCTCGACCTGCCCGCCGCCCTCGCCGTCGCCCGCGAGGAGAACTGGGCCACCGCCCACACCCGCTACGCGGCCACGCCGACGCCGGAGCGCATCGACGGCGCCGCGGTCGCGACCGCCACCCCGGAGCACTGGCAGGACCAACCGTTCGACCTCATCAACCTCGCGCAGTGACCTGAACTTCGCGCAGTGACCAGGCCGAGCCGGGTGGCCGCTCGGCACCCGGCTCGGCCGGCCAGCCCGACTTGCCGGCCGTCCAGTCGACCGCGGCGGTATCGCCGGCTGGCACCTCGGGCAGGATCTCCGTCACGCAGTCACCTCTTCGCCGATCGCTGACGCGCGGATCGCGATCGTGACCCCGTCGCCCGCGGCTGGATCGACGGCGCAGTGCAGCCCGAGGTCGATGATGCGGCCGTCGCGGGCGTTCCATTCGCGGGCGCCGTCGTCGCGGCCGAGGATCGAGCCGAGCGCGTCGATCGTCGCCTTCCACAGGTTGGGCCAGGCGCGGCGAGGACCGACGACAAACGCGAGCTGGAGCGCGACACCGCGGCCCGACAACGGGCTGGCGGCGGTGATCTGGTCGCGTACCTGCTCCTTGAAAGCGGTTGTGTCGGCCGACGCCGTCGTGGTCACCTCGAACGTGTACGTCCCGCACGGGTCGTCGACGGGGACCGCCGCACCAACTCCTACTGACGACGTCGCCGCGTGACGCTTGGTCGCCCACACGNAGGCGAAGGCCCGGCCCGTCCGTTCCGTCAGCTTCGGCACGAGCGGGAACAGGTAGTTGTCGAGATCGTTCAGCGCGTACAGCGGCACGGTGTCGGCCAGCCCGACATCGAGTCGTAAGGCGAGCGGGCCGGAGGTCGCGCGGACGTTCTCGGCGACGGCCGCGTACACACCGTCGATGAAGGCGGCCGACCGTGCCTGGCCGGGCGACCCCGCCCTGTCCCAGCTCGCGAGCGCGGGATCAACACCGAGCGTGCTGTCCCCGGGGTGGGGCCGTGCGTAGAAGACAGGCACCGTCACTTGCCGACCGTAACGCCGCCACGGACACGTCCGTGCCGTGTTCACTGGCTGGTGCCGATCGCGGCGATCCCGTTCCGAACCGGCCGACGTCCAGCGTCTCCGGGGATCAGGGCGCGGTGTTGTCCTGCACCCCGGGGGCCTTCCGGGCGCGGGCGCGGCGCACCGCCTCGTCCACCAGCATCCGAGACAACTGCGCAACCTTGAGGTGCTGGGACTGGCTCATCGCCCGCAGCCGCTCGAACGCTTCCTCGGGGTCGCTCCCCGTGCGGCTCATGATGACCCCCAGCGCCTGGTCGATGACAGCACGGCTGGTCAACGCCTCCTGCAACTGGGCGGCCAGTCGCTGCGACTGCGCCAGGACCTGGGTGTTGTGTACCGATACCGCCGCCGGCTGGGCGAAGAGCTCACCGATCCGGATCGCCTTGGGCCCGAACGCGTCCTTGGCATGGGCGTAGACGTTCATCGCTCCCACCACCCGAGCAGGCAGCAGCAACGGCAGTGAGAGCACGCTGTGCACTCCCATCCGCCCGACCCGCGGGCCGAACCGTGGCCAGCGTGTCTCCCCACCCAGCGACCCCGACCACTGCGTGCGCCCCGACTGGACCGCNAGCAGGCACGGTCCCTCGCCCAGCCGGTACTGCACGTTGTCCACCGCCTGCACGAATTCGGCACTNGCCACCACCGTCTGGGCCCGGTTGTCCTCCAGCATCGTGAGGCCGGCACCCTCCGCCCCCGGAATCGCCTGTACCGCGAACTCCGCGATATTGATCAGCGTTTCGCGCACCGGCCGGAGCCCCGCCAACAGCCCCGACAGTCCCGCCAGGCTCGCCGCAAGATCGTCGTCCACAGCAGCAGCCCCTCACCGGTCAGCGCCGAATCACCTCGCCGCGNCTCGAACCGTAGACCAGGAAGTCACCCGCACGCGGCGCCGGACGAGGCACCTTCGTCACCGAGCGCGAAGGCCATCAACGTCTCGGGTGGAGGAGGGGGCGTAGCCTGAGGATGCTGAGAACCAGCCGACCCGGGTCGGGGACTGCCGCCCACGCCGCACCCCGCGAGCATGACTGCTCACCGCCGGGCATCCCGGTGACCGCCCCGCGGGAGCCACCCATGCCGTCCGAACACGTGCCCACCTCAGTGCGGCCCGAACCGCTAGCGGAGCTCGGCAGCTACTACGGAACGTACCGTGGCAAAACCGCCTACGCCCGGGAGACCAGCGCCGGGAGCTGGCAGGTCAAGGTCCACGATCNGACCAACCGTCTCGCCGGCCACGACGGCTGGCTGATGCTCGGCACCGGCTGGTCGACGCTGCCCGAGGCGTGTGCCGCCACCGGCCTGCGCTGAGCGGTGACGCCCCTGCCCTCAGCCCATTCCGCGACGAGACGGTGATCGCCACCCCGCTGGCCCACACCCTCGGCTTCCGCCCGCCGCCGGGGGCGTTCTTCACCGCCGCCGAGTGGGCCGACNAGCGGCCCACCCACCGCTGACGCGCTGCCCGCAGGCAGGTCTGGTCCAGGCGACCGTGGCGATGTCGCCCCGTCCGGTGGACGTGGCTCAACGCTGATCCCGGNCATTGTCTATGCTGGCGCTCGCGGCCCACCAGTAGATCTTCGAGAGTCGATCTTAACCCGACCATGGCGAGCGCGGAGGATCGGATGGCGAGCCTGATCGGGCGGTGGCGGATCGTGGAGATGGACCTGTGGGATCAGGAGGCCATCGACCTCGTCGAACCCGGGTTCATCGAGTTCGCCAAGGACGGGAGCGGCCAGTTCGGGTTCATCGCCGTCCGCGGCTGGCTGGACTGCCGTTTCACCGAGCGCGACGGCCGGCCCTTTGTCGAGTTCAGCTGGGACGGCGTCGACGAGGGCGATGAGGTCAGCGGGCGCGGCTGGGCCGCCCTGGGCGAGGACGGCGTGCTCACCGGGCACCTGTTCTTCCACCAGGGAGACGACTCGGGCTTCCGCGCGATGCCGTTCAGCGAAGTCGCCCCACGAAACGGGCGCTGAGCGGGTAGTAGTTCTACGAGTTTCTCGCGGCCGACCGACCGGCAACTCGACGCGCGGGCACAGGCCGCCGCGGTCCGCCAGCGCGTCGGTGGTCTGGCCAGTACCTGTGCGCTCACCCGGCGACCGCGTGGTGACGGCCGAGCAATGTGGCCAGCGTGGAGACCTCGGCGTGCCAGGCCTGGACCTGTGACCTGGTGGGGCCGATTTCGTACTGGTGGTAGTGGCAGGCGAGGCAGAGGTGGGACCAGGTCCGGCGGGCCCGTCCGGCGGTGGCGGGGGTGCTGTAGTGGTGCAGGCAGTGGAGCTTGGCGGTCATGTTCGGGGTGGCCAGGCCCGGCTCGGCGGCGGCGAGCGCCGCGTTGATGGCGAGCTCCAGGGCGGTGCGCAGGACGAGCGCGGCGCCGCGGTGGCGGGCGGCGAGCGTTGTCTGGAGGCGGCCGGCGAGCAGCGCGTCGGCGGTCTCGAGTAGTTCGGTGATCGTGGCGTCGGCGGTGCCGGCAGGTGACGTGCTCACTCGTTTCTCCCGGTCGGCGGCGAGACGGGGACAGACTGTGGACGAGCAGGACGAGCAGGACGAGCAGGACGAGCAGGACGAGCAGGACGAGCAGGACGAGCGGATCAGCCGGCGACGAGGCTCGGCCCGCGGACCGTGTCGGCGATGTTCTTGACGAGGTCGACGAAGCGGAGCGGGTCGTCGATCTGGGCGCCGTCGGGGTGGGAGCCCTTCTGGCAGTCCTTGACGACGCCGACCGCCCAGCCACCACATCGGTCCCGCAGCTGGTCGTAGACGTCCCCAGACTTCTCGGTGTCGCCGAAGAAGGCGAGGGCGGCGACCTTCGTGAGCTTCTCCGCGTCGGAGAGGGCGGCGTCGAAGACGGGTTCGGCCCCGCCGGCCTGGTGGTGGCGGATCCAGGCGGCCTCGGTGAAGGCGTTCTCCAGGGCGATCCGGCAGAGACCGGGCAGGACGTGGGTCCGCACTGCCGCCGGAAGCTTCTTGCTGGCCTGCGCGAGGCCGCGGGCCTCCTTGAGCGCCTGCTTGACCGGGTCGAGCGCGTTCTCGATCTCAACCTTCGACGCCGCCCCGCGCTCGACCTTGCGGATCGTGACGGAGAGGCCCTGGCTGCTGAACGCCCGCTGGAGGCGGGTGTCGTGGGTGAAGACGACGATCTGCCGCTGCCGACCCAGATCGGAGAGCACCTGGGCGAGTCCGTTGACCTTGGCGGGGTCCATGGACTGCACCGGGTCGTCGATGAGAAGGAAGCCGAACGGGCTGTCGGCGGTGCGGGCCCTCGGCAGGAACAGTGCCAGCGCGAGCGCGTGCAGCTCGCCCTGGCTCATCACGGCGAGCGCCGAGGCGTCGGCGTCGTCGACGGAGACGTCGAGGATCAGTCGGCGCAGCGTCGAGGTCTCCTTGCCGTCCAAGCCGACCTTCTTGAGGCTGACGCTGCTTTCGTGCCGCAGCGCCTCCCAGATTTCCTGCGCCTGGGCCTCGAAGGTGGCAAGCCGTTCCCGGCGCAGGTCAATGATGAGCGTGTCGAGCCACTTGCGGGCCTTCCGCAGGTCGCTCCTGCGTGCCTTGGCCGTGTCCACGGCGCGGGCCTGCTCGGTCCAGAGCTGCAGGCTGGCGAAGAGGGGACGCCACCGATCGTCGCGTTCCGCCAGCAGGACCCGGGCCTGCTTGCGGGCACTGGCACACGCCTCGGCCAGTGTCCGCGCCGTGCCGAGGGCCTCGTCGGCCAGCGCGGCCAGGTCCATGCGCGATCGGCACGCCTCCCACGCCTGCCGCACCGCAGCGAGTGCGGGCGGGACCGCGGGCGGCGAGACGATGAGCGCCTTCAGCCCGGTCTCGGCCTGCCGCAGCTCAGCGTCCGCGACCGCGACCGCCTGGCCCTCGTCGCGCAGCGCGGTGACCTGCGCGGCCGCCCGCTGCGCCCAGGCGTCGTCGAGGACCTGCTCGGTGCCGCAGACCGGGCACGTCTCGACGCCGGAGTGCCGGTCGCGGTGCCGTAGCGCCCGGGAGAGCAGCTCGGCGCGCAGCGAGGCGTCCTCGGCGTTCGTGCCTGTGATGGCCGCGGCGGCGGCGAGGGCGCCGCGCAGCCGCTGCACCGCCTGGTCGACCAGGTCGAGGTCGGGGCCCTGAAGGTCGGCGAGCCGGCGCAGCTCGGCGAGGTCACCGCCCTCGGTCGAGGGCAGGTTCGCCAGGATCCGGTCGAGCGCTGCGAGGTCGGGACCGTTCTTCTTCGTGCCCACAGCGGCAAGCGCGTCGCGGGCGCGGGTTTCCTCAGGTAGATCGCGGAGTAGTTCGTTGAGCGCGGTGGTGAGCGTGTCCCGCCCGGTGTCGATGCTCTTGGCCGCCGCGGTGTGCTGGCTCTGCTCGGCCTTGAGCAGNCTGTCGACGGCGGTCAGGTAGCCGAGACCGAGGATCTTGTCGACGACGTCGTACTGCCGGACCGCCTTGTCGTCGATCAGCTGACCCAGGTCGGCATAGGAGAGGAAGGGACGGTACTCGGTCGCGGCCCGCGCCCAGCCGGCCTGTGCGGCGGGCACGGCCGGGTGGCCACGGCGCTGGAACACGCCGTCGGAGTTCGTGAAATCGTCGCCGGGCCAGGTGCGGGTCAGCGTCGCCCGGCCGCCGCCGACCGCGAGCGCCACGTCGATCCGGGGCCGGCGGGTGAGCTCGTGCCGGTTGCGCCAGGCGCCACGGCGGGCGTCGTCCTGCCGTTCCCAGCGGGTGTTCGTGCCGAGGAAGGCCGTCTCGGCGCCCTCGGCCAGGCTCGTCTTCCCGGAACCGTTGCGCCCGACCACCAGCGTCACGCCCGGGCTGGCGGACAGCGACAGCCGGGTCGGAGCGCCGATGCCGCGATAGCCGGTGACGGCGATCGATTCCAGATAGATCCGGCCCAGCGCGCTGGCGGCCGGTGTTTCCACCGCGCCGAACGCCTCCCGCAGTGCGGCCTTCGCCGACTCGGGTAGTGCCGCCGCGGCCAGCCGCGCCGCTGCCAGCTCGGCGATCGGCGTCGCCATGACCGTCGGCTGCGGGTCCGGCGCGGGCTCCGGCGCTGGCGTGCCCGGCTCCGCTGCGGCCAGCGCGGAGGTGGAACTCTCGCCGCGCGGAACGCGCGGCTCGGGCAGATCGGTCTCGGCCATTGTTTCCCCCAAGAGTCCTGGTGGGTGTTCGCGGTGTCAGCTCGTTCAGGTGCGGCGGGTGTGCGGTTGCTGGCTTTCCTGCCGGCGGTCGAGGGTTGCTGCCCGCGAGGCCCCCGGAGCCCCCTGAAACACCGGGGACCTCACGGGCGGCAACCCGTCTTGCGCCGTCGACCGGACGGGACCGGCGCAGGGGGAACCTGGCCCTCGGCCCAGCCGGCGGTGGCTGGAAAACGCGCTGTGAACACGNGGGCGCGCCGGGCATGGCGAGGCCGCCTGCGGGACGGTGAGGGGTGTGTCGGACACTGAATGAAGAAGCGCCCCGCGAGGAACGGCGGCGGCGCCGAAGGTGGAGCCGGCCAAGGGTCGAGCGGTGGGTCGCCTCCGCGTCCGGAGGGCGACGGCGCCGGGGCCTGGCCTGTGCGCATCGCGACTGATCCGCGACAGGTCAGGAGCTTAGGGTCAGGCCGGACCGCTCGTCAAGTGTGAACAGTCATCTTGTGTACGCAAGCTCAAAGCGTTCACAAGGCTTGCCTGGGGCGCGATCAAGCCTGTATGGTCCGGGGTGTGGAGATCGACGGGCAGGAAGAGCTGACGGCCGCCGCCATCGCGCGGCGGATCGGCGTCGGCCGCGCCGCCGTGTCGAACTGGCGCCGCCGCTACGACGACTTCCCGCGGCCCGTGGGAGGCGGCGACACCAACCCGACGTTTCGCTGGGCCGCCGTCGCGGACTGGCTGGAACGGTCCGGCCGCGCGGAGCAGCTCGCGAAGGCAGGTCGAACGGAGACCGGAACGCAGGCTCTCGACGGCCCCACCGGCGGCTGGACGATCCGCGACGCGTCCGTCGAGTGGGCCAGGCGGAACGTCGAGGCCGAGCAGCGGCTGGCCCGAGTCCTCGTCTCGCTGCTGCCGCCGACGACCGCCGCCAGCGCCGGCGGCGGCGGCGACGATCACTTCGCCATCGCTGACGATCTGCCGGTTGTCTTCGACCCGGCCTGCGGTGACGGCACCCTTCTGCTGGCGGCCGCGGACCGGTTCGAGGACCGGGTTCGCTTGTGCGGCCAGGAGATCGACGAGGGGCTGACGCGCAGCGCCACCCTCGACCTGCGCGGCCATCCGCTCGCCGGCCCGTATGACGTCCGCCTCGGCGACTCGCTGCGCGGCAACCGGTTCACCGAGCTGCTCGGCAAGGCGGCGGCGGTGGTGTGCGAGCCGCCGTTCGACCGGCCGGGCTGGCCCGCGGAGGAGCTGGCGACCGACCGTCGCTGGGAGTTCGGCCGTCCGGAGCCCCGCGACGGCGAGCTGGCCTGGGTGCAGCACTGCTACGCCCACCTGCGCCCGCGTGGCACCGCCGTCGTCGTCGTCTCGCCGCGTGCCTGTGTCTCGCCGTCCGGGCAGGCGATCCGGAAGCTGATGATCGGCAAGGGCGCGTTGCGCGCGGTGATCGCGCTACCGGCCGAGATGAGCACCGTGACCGGCGAGGCATGTCTCTGGGTGCTGCGCCGCCCGCGCGGCGAGGAAGAGGACGAACCGGTCGTCCTGGTCGACTTTTCCTCTGCCGACAGGGCGGCGGCACCGCAACAGTTCGGTGAGTGGCGGCAGCTGTTCGGCCTGGCGATGTCGGGCGGCGCGGGGCGGGCGCGGCCCGGCCCGGTACCGGCTCGCGCGGTGACCCGGGCCCGGCTGCTCCAGGACGGCGAGGCCAATGTCCTGCCCTCCCGGTACGTGACCACCGAGGCGGAGGCCGGTGCCGATGACATCGCGCGGGTCACCGGGCGGCTCGAAGCGGTCTACGCCCGGCTCGGCGCCGGCTTGCCGCGGTACGCANCGGCCCGCGCACGAGACGACTTCGCCTACGTGACGCTCGCAGAGCTCGAACGCGTGGGCGCGCTGACAATCAGGCCACGGGGCACGACGCCGCGCGCCGGCGACGTCCTCGTCTGGCCGCGGACTCCGGGCGTCATCGCGGCGACCGGCGAGGAACAGACCGATTCGATGACGACCCACGTTATCGAACCGGACCCGGCCCGCCTCGATCCCGACTTCGTGGCGACGTTCCTGCGGCCCGAGGTCGAGGCCGTGCCGATCCCGCGGACAATCGGTGTGCTCGGCCGCGAGGATCTGCGGCGCTGCCGGATCCCACGCCTCTCGATCGCCGAACAGCGCCATTACGGCGCCGAATTCCGGCGACTGTCCGACCTGCGCGAGGCGCTGACGACGCTNGCCAGGCTCAGCACCACCGTGATCGACCAGACCGTACACGGGCTGACGGCCGGGACCCTGACCCCCGACCGGCTTGCACCGACGACGCCGACGCACGAGGAGAACCTGTGACTTCCCCGGGGCCCAGCCACTCGAAAATGGCCGCCGACATCTGGTCGGTGGCCGACCTGCTGCGCGGCGACTACCGGCGCCACGAGTACGGCGGCGTGATCCTCCCGTTCACGCTGATGCGGCGGCTCGACGCGGTCATAGCCGACACCCGGCAGGAGGTGCGGGACAGGGACGCGTCGCTGACCATCACGAACAAGCAGCGGCTGCTGGAGATCGCGGCCGGCCGGCCGTTCTACAACGTCTCCCGGCAGGACTTCGCCACGATCGCCTCCGACTCGACGAACCAGTCGGTGGTCGCGAAGAACCTGCGGGACTACGTCAACGGCTTCTCGCCGAATGTCCGCGAGGTGCTGGAGCGCTTCCGGTTCGACGAGACGATCGGCCGGCTGGCCAGCGCGAAGCTGCTCTACCTCGTGGTCGGGAAGTTCGCGACGATGCACGATCTCGACCAGCTTGAGCCCCACGACATGGGCTACGTGTTCGAGCACCTGATCCGCAAGTTCGCGGAGGACTCGAACGAGACCGCCGGTGAGNACTTCACGCCTCGTGAAGTTATCAAGCTCATGGTCAACCTGCTGGTGGCCCCCGACGAGGACATCGTCGCCGGGCCTGGGCAGGTGATCAACATCTATGACCCCGCCTGCGGGACCGGCGGCATGCTGACCACCGCCGAGGACCACCTGAAGTCGCTCAACCCCGACACGCAGATCTTCCTCTACGGCCAGGAGCTCAACCCCGAGTCGTGGGCGATCTGCCAGGCNGAGATGCTGCTGCGCGGCCAGCAAAGCGAGATCAAGCTCGGCAACTCGTTCAGCGAGGACNGATTCGCCGGGCGCCGGTTCGACTACATGCTCGCCAACCCGCCGTTCGGGGTGGAGTGGAAGAAGGTCAAGGACGAGGTCGACCGGGAGGCCGAGCTCGGCTACGCGGGCCGCTTCGGCGCCGGCCTGCCGCGAATCAACGACGGATCGTTCCTCTTCCTGCAGAACATGATCTCGAAGATGGAGCGGGTCGAGGGCAAGGTCAAGGGGGCCCGGCTCGCGATCGTCTTCAACGGCTCGCCGCTGTTCACCGGTGCCGCGGAATCCGGNGAGTCGAACATCCGGCGCTGGATCCTGGAGAACGACTGGCTCGAAGGCATCGTCGCCCTGCCCGACCAGCTCTTCTATAACACCGGGATCTCCACCTACTTCTGGATCCTCTCCAATCGCAAGCCAGCCAAGCTTGCCGGAAAGGTAATCCTGCTCGACGCCCGCGACCAGTGGGTGAAGATGCGCAAGTCCCTCGGCGACAAGCGCAAGCTCATCAGCGACAAGCAGATCGACCACATTANAAAGCTGTATGAACGGGCGCTGGAGGTTGCCGGCGATCCGGCGCACCCGGATCACGGCAAGGTGAAGATCTTCGGGACGCGGGACTTCGGCTACCACCGCATCACCGTCGAGCGGCCACTCAAGCAGCGCTTCGAGATCACCGAGGACACGCTGCTCGCCCTGACTGAGGCGAAGGCGCTNGCGAAGTGGGACGGCCGGGAGAAGCTGGTCGAGGCCCTGCGCGGCGCGATCGGCTCGGTCTGGTGGACCAAGGACGAGGCCACGGCCGAGCTGCTGACCGCCGCCATGGCCGGGGGAGCGAGCCTGCCCGGCACCGCGGCGCACCTGAAAGCCTTCTGGAACGCCGTCGCCGTCTCGGACCCGGCGGGCGAGGTCCAGCTCCACAAGGGCAAGCCGATCCCGGACCCGGACCTGCGCGACTTCGAGAACGTCCCCCTGGACGAGGACATCCACACCTACTTCGCCCGCGAGGTCACCCCCCATGTCCCCGACGCCTGGATCGACGAGGACAAGACCAAGACCGGCTACGAGATCCCCTTCACCCGCCACTTCTACGTCTACACACCCCCAAGGCCCCTCGCCGAGATCGACGCCGAACTCAAGGACCTGGAAGCCCAGATCCAGAAGCTCCTCGGCGAGGTGACAGCATGACTTGGAAGATCTCAAGGCTCAAGTATCTGTGTGTCGACTCCGGGCAGTACGGGCTAAACGTATCTGCGCAAGACTACGNCGATTCGGGTCATCGTCTAATCCGCACTTCGGATATCGATGAGAACGGTCGCCTTCGTTCCAAGAATGGTGCTGTTTACATCGATCTCCCGTTGGAACCACGGCACGAGATCAGGCCTGGCGACCTCTTGCTGTCCCGTAGTGGAACTATCGGTCGTGGCATGCTTCTCGGTGAGCTGGAGGAGTCAAGCACCTATGCGGGGTACCTGGTTCGGTTTCGCCCTCGTCTAGAAACCGACCCGCGATTTATGGCCTACGTTGCCGCGTCGAGTGGTTTCCAGGNAGCCATCGGGGCTGATGCGGTTACGAGCACGATCCAAAATTTCAACGCTGAGCGATATGCCAACATCGCTGTCTCCGTTCCGCCNCTCGACGAGCAGCGCCGCATCGCCGACTTCCTCGACGCCGAGACCGCCCGCATCGACCGACTCGTCTCACAGCGGCTTCGACAGCGGGAACTGCTTGATGAGTTGACTCTGAGCTTGATCGATGAGTCTATCGACCGTCTAGGCTTCATCCCGACTGTCCGCCTTGGGTACTTGGCCTTCGTTCAGAGCGGCGTGACGGTTGACAGCGGACGCCAGAACGACGGCGACGCCGTCACGCTGCCGTACTTGCGGGTCGCTAATGTGCAGGCTGATCATGTCGATCTTCGCGAGGTTGCCGAGATCACGGTGCCGCGCACGACCGCGGCGACCTCGCGCCTGCGGATCGGGGACGTTCTGATGACCGAGGGTGGCGACCTCGACAAACTCGGTCGCGGAACCGTTTGNCACGGAGAGATTCCGGAGTGTCTACATCAGAATCACGTCTTCGCCGTTCGGCCAGACCTTCGTGCAATAGAGCCCGAGTATCTGGCGTTGCTCACGCGAACATCGCGAGCGCGACGGTACTTCGAAAGCACTGGGAACAAGACAACGAACCTCGCATCAACCAGTAGCAGCAAGATCCGTGACTTCCGTGTGCCGCTACCAGACCTGCCGACGCAACGTGAACTTGTCAAGCATATCGATAGCCGACTCAAGGCGGTGGTCGAGTTGGACTTGGGGCTCTTCAATCAAATTGCCGCTCTTACGGAGCGCCGCCAGGCACTGATCACGGCTGCCGTGACTGGGCAGATCGATGTTGGGACCGCGCGTGGGCTGGGGGAAACCGCATGACGCCCGGGGCGCACACGGAGCATGCCTTTGAGAATCGGGTTGAGCAGGAACTGCTTGGCCATGGGTGGGAGGCGGGGCAGCCCACGTTTGGGTTTGATGCCGGGCTTGGGTTGGATACCGCTGAGCTGGTTCGGTTCATCGGGGCTACGCAGCAGAAGAGCTGGGATCGGCTCGTCGAGCTTTACGGTGGCAAGGAGCTCGCGCATGGGCAGTTCTGCCAGCGGGTGGCGGCGCAGCTCGACGAGCGGGGGGTGCTGGACGTCCTGCGGCAGGGGGTGCGGGACCGCGGCGTGCAGATCGAGTTGGCCTACTTCCGGCCTGGGCACACGCTCGCTGCCGACGCGCTCAAGGAGTACGACGCCAACGTTCTGACCGTCGCCCGGCAGCTTCGGTTCAGCGCGAAGAAGCCGAACGAGTCCGTCGACCTGGCGCTGTTCGTGAACGGACTGCCGGTGGCGTCCATCGAGCTGAAGAACGGGATGACCGGGCAGACGGCCGAGAACGCGGTCGCGCAGTACCGGAGGCGGGATCCGAAGGAGCTGTTCTTCGCGAAGCGCGNCCTGGTGCACTTCGCCGTCGACCCGGACAAGGCGTTCGTCGCGACCCGGCTGACGGGCCCCGACACCCGGTTCCTGCCGTTCAACCTGGGCACCAACGGCCCGGGGGAGTCGGGGGCCGCCGGCAATCCGGAGGCCAGGGAGGGCTCCTACCGGGTCGCCTACCTGTGGGAGGAGGTCTGGAGTCGGCACAACTGGCTGGAGATGCTGCAGCGGTTCGTGCACGTCGACGCGAAGGACCAGAAGAAGGGCTCGAAGAAGAGCGTCCACGAGCAGGGCCGGATCTTCCCTCGCTACCACCAGTGGCACGCCGTCCAGACGATGGTCCGCCACGCCCGGGAGCACGGCGCCGGCCAGAACTACCTGGTGCAGCATTCGGCCGGCTCGGGCAAGTCGAACACGATCGCCTGGCTCGGGCACCGTCTGTCGACCCTGTTCGACGCGCACAACCGGAAGGTGTTCGACAAGGTCGTCGTCATCACCGACCGGGTCGTGCTCGACCGGCAGCTCCAGGACACGATCTACCAGTTCGACCACACTCCAGGGGTCGTCAAGAAGATCGACGAGGACTCGACTCAGCTCGCGGCCGCGCTCGCGGACTCGACGTCGCAGATCATCATCTCGACGCTGGAGAAGTACCCGTTCATCCTCGACAAGGTCGCGGGCAAGGGCCTGGGCTCGAAGCGCTATGCGGTGATCATCGACGAGGCGCACACGTCACAGACCGGTGAGCAGGCCACGAAGCTCAAGCAGGCGATCGGCTCGAAGTCGGAACGGGAGCCCGACGAGGACGAGGCGACCTACCTGACCCGGATCCGGGGCAAGCAGCCGAACCTGTCGTACTTCGCCTTCACCGCCACTCCGACGTCGGCGACGCTGAAGCTCTTCGGCACCCCCGACCCGGACCGCCTGGACAAGGACGGCCAGCCGCTNCTCGCCCCGTTCCACGTGTACTCGATGCAGCAGGCGATCGAGGAGGGCTACATCCTCGACGTCCTCGCGAACTACCTGACCTACGACGCGATGTGGCGCCTGTCCAGCGATGCCGTCGAGCAACAGAACTCGGAGATCTCCAACCCGGAGGTCGACAAGAAGAAGGCGCGGCGCAAGCTCGTCCNGCTCGTCGAGGCGCATCCGGAGTCGGCGGCGCAGAAGGCGAAGCTGATCGTCGAGGATTTCCACACGAACATCGCCGGCCGGCTCGGCGGACGGGCGAAGGCGATGGTCGTCACCGACAGCCGGCAGCAGGCGTTCAACGTGTACCAGGCGATCCGCCGGTACGTCGACGACAAGGGTCTCGCGGACTGCCGCCCGCTGGTCGCGTTCTCCGGTTCGCTGACCGACGAGGACAGTGGCCACGAGTTCACCGAGTCGAAGATCAACGGCTTCCCGGAGGGCCGGCTTCCGGAGCGGTTCGCCTACGCGAAGGCCGACGACACCGACGCGGCGGCGCGCAACCAGGAGGAGTACCGGATCCTCGTTGTCGCGGACAAGTACCAGACCGGCTTCGACCAGCCGTTGCTGTGCGCGATGTACGTCGACAAGCCGCTGACCGGCGTCGCCGCNGTCCAGACCCTCTCCCGGCTGAACCGGATCCACCCGTTGAAGTCCCAGGACGACGTCCGGATCGTCGACTTCGTGAACACGGCCGAGAACATCCAGGCGTCGTTCAAGCCGTGGTACGAGATCACGCTCACCGAGCAGCCCGACGCGAACCTGCTCTACCGCAAGCAGCGGGAGGTGATGGACTTCCAAGTCCTGGACGTCTCCGAGATGGAGGCGTTCATGCGGGTGCTCGGGTCGGCCGGCCCGGACCGGATGCCCAATGCCGCTGAGAAGAAGCTGCACGCCGAGCTGCATCGCCTACTGGACCCCGCGATCGACCGGTTCAAGGCGCTGCCGACCGTCGCGGAGCGGGAGGAGTTCCGCGATGCGCTGGAGAAGTACTGCCGGGCCTACAGCCTGCTCGCGCAGGTCATCGACTGGGGCGACGCAACGCTCGAACGGCTCTACCAGTACGGCCGGATCCTGCTGCTCCGCCTGCCTGGCAGGGCCGCGACGGCCGTCGACATCGGCGACGCCGATCTGTCGCACTACCGTCTCGAGTTCACCGGCTGCCACGACGTGTCGCTCTCGCCGTCCGGCGACCAGGTCGTCCGCGGCCACGCGGCCGACGGCGGCGGCTACGTCGAGCCGGAGGTGGTCCGGCTCGCGGACGTCATCAACGACCTGAACGAGCGCTTCGGCCTGAACCTGGGGACCTCCGACCAGATCCTGCTGTTCCAGCAGGTCGCCAGCCTGGTCGAGGACTCCCGGATGCAGCAGGTCGCGCTGATGAACGACGAAGCGCGCTTCGGCCAGGTCGCCGACGGCCGGCTCGACGACATCGTCGCGGAGAACGCCGCGAAGAACGAGGACTTCATGAAGCTCTACTTCGACAACCAGGACTTCCAACAGGCCGTCAAGGAGGCCGCCCGCAAGCGTGCCTACCGGATCATCACCGACCCGGCCCGCGACGAGGCCCTGGCCCGCCTCCGCGCCGAAATGCTCCGCGAGACCACCTGAGATACTCGCACCCCGAACCGCATCGGGAGAACGCAGCACGGGGGAATGCGTGACTGACCCTTTCACGACCACCACCAGCGACTCATTGGACGACCGGATCCGGCTTGTCGGCCGGTATCGGATCGACGGGCTGCTCGGCAGCGGCGGCATGTCCGAGGTGTTCTACGGCTACGACGAGCGCCTCGACCGCCCGGTCGCCATCAAGCTGCTCCGGCCGCCAGGCAACCCGCCCGGCCAGCCGGGCAGCGCGGAACGGATCGCGTTCGAGGAACAGCAGGCGATCAACGAGAAGCGGTTCCTCCGGGAGATCCGCACCACCGCCAGCCTCGACCATCCGGGCATTCCCGCGGTGTTCGACACGNGCGTCCACACGTTCCCCGACGGCAGCCGCCGGGTGTGGCTCGTCATGCAGCTGCTGCGCGGATCGACCGTGCAGCAGCTCATCGAGGACACCGACTACGACACCGCGCCGCTGGGCATCGCTCGCGCTGCGGGTATCGGCGCCCAGGTCGCCGCCGTCCTGGACCGCGTCCACGCAGTCGACGTTGTCCACCGCGACATCAAGCCGGACAACCTCATTGTCATGCCCGGCGGGCTCGTGAAGGTCCTCGACTTCGGCATCGCGATCCTGCGCGGCGCCGATGCCCCGCCCCGGCTCACCCAGGTCGATCACACCATCGGCACCCCGGACTACATGTCGCCCGAGCAGCACCTCGGCAGCGTGATCACGCCCGGGTCCGACATCTACTCCCTCGGCTGCCTGCTGTTCGGCCTCCTCACCGGCGACCGGGTCTTCTACGTGACCGGCAGCGGTGTGTCGCTGCGCGAGTTGCACGTCAAAGCCGACCCGCCGCTGGTCACCTCGCTACGGCCGGACGTGCCCACCGAGCTGGCCGAGCTCGTCAACGCGATGCTCGCCAAGGATTTCCGGACCCGTCCCACGGCAGTGGATGCCTACCACGCCCTCGCCCCGTGGGCCGCGGCCCCGCCCGCGACGCCCTCCAGCGACGCGCTCGATCCGACGCAGCCGTTCCGCAACCCGCTGCTCGTCATACCGCGCCAGACCATCGCGGCGGCCGGTAGCGTCCCGGCACCACGCCCCGGCATAGCCGTCGTAGGCGAATCTGCGGCCAGCACTCTGCCTGGAGCAGGACCGCTGGCCATCCAGCTGGCCCGCCCGGGACTGTCCGCCGCCGCGCAACTGTCCGACACGGCGGTCGACGAGCTGCTGGCCGAGGTCGCGGAGCTCGTCGACGCGGACAGGCCGGCGGAGGCCATCGACCTGCTCGAGGCGGCCGTCGCGGCCGGCGCGCAGGATCCCGCCCGCGGCCTCGAACTGCGCCGCTTCTTGGCCGAGACGCTCTACCTGGCCGACAGGTTCACCCGGGCGGCCGCCCTCAACGACGCCGTCCGCGCCGAATGCCTGCGCTACCACCTCAAATTCAGCGACCCGTGGGTGCTCGACTGTTCCTACTACGCCGGCCTCGCCTACGCCCGCATCGGCGACCCCGAGAAGGCCCTCGACCGCCTCCGCGCCTACCTGGACAACGCCGACGCCGCGAAGGAAGAACACCTTCGCCTCCTGGAAGCGCGCCGCACCGCCGCCTTCATGCTCGCCGCCACCGGCCAGTCCGCGGCCGCTTTGGCCGCTTTCAAAGACCTCCGCCGTGCGTTGGCGACGACCTACGGCTCCGGCGCCTCAGGCGAACTCCAGAACCTCGACAAGATCATTACTAGGCTTGGGCGTGGCCTGTAGTAGGCAAACATGGGCTCGTGCCAGCGAGCGTGAAGGAGCCCCGGGTCACGTCGTGCGGGCGCCATCCGCCGCCTGCTCCCATCGCGGCGAGCCGGTCGAGTGTGGACGATCGTTGACAGGGCTCACGCTGCTGGTGGCAGCAGCGGCGGTCGTTCGGCGCGGGTCTTGATGCCGAGCATCATGCGGCGGGTCATGACGAAGCTGACCAGCCCGATGGGCGCCATCACCGTTCGGGTGATGACGCTGTCGAAAGCGACGCGTTCGCGGACAAACAGCCGTGTGGTGTTCGGGTCGATCGGCCGCAGCGTGAACGACCAGAGGAATTCCCACCTAAGCTTCTCGTCGCGTCGTATGGGGCGTCCGGCCGGCAGATTGGCGAGCTTAAGGACCAGTACTTCGTCGGGACGTAGCTCTTGGACGTACCAGCCCCCGGAGCGGTTGCGGCTTGCGTAGACCACGTCGCCGACGTTGAGCTCCTGCCACGCGTCGACGATCGAGTCCGCGCTGTGGATCCGCAGACCGACCAGGTTCTCGAGCCAGTCGTAGCTGTAGAAGCCGCCTCGGTCCGCGCCGAGCTGCACGATCCACGGCCATACCCGCGCCGGCGGCGCATCGATCGTGATCGCGCGGGTCACCTGGGTCGCTGGTTGGGCGACGAGAGAGTCACCCACAAGCGAGGCGTCGACCTCGTCGTCCGTGGCGCCCCACCGCTGCTGCCACGGCTTGACCACCCGCTCGTAGGCGGCCAGCCAGAGCCCGCCGGCTATCGCGAGCCGCTTACCTCGCATGCCCCCACCCTGGTTCGACCGTCGCTCCCGCCCGACCGCGCCGCAAGCCTGGCGCTTTCGTCACCACGCCGAGCCTACCGCCGACGCGCGAGGCGACCGGCAAGCTTCGCCGCCAGACCGCCGCTGATCGCGGCGTCGAGGTCGAGGAAGTCGCGGGCGGCGGCGCGGTTGCACAACGCGTCGACCTTGCCGGCCATGACGTCATCCGGGTGCAGCACCGGACCGACCTCCATCTGGACCGGTGGCTGGAGCCGCCAGTTGGCGACCAGTTCCACCCGGTGGACATCGTCGGGCTGACTCGGGTCGGTCACCTGATGTCATTGACACCTGAAGCCGCGCGATCAGCTCGTTCCGAAACTCCGTCTCGACCTTGAGGCCGTCCGCTCGGCACGCCACGATCATCGCATCGACGGCGGCCGGGAAATCCGCTGGTCAGGCCGCGGACGAGCGCCCGGTGGTCAGCTCGGGAAACCGGGTCTCCCACCGGCTACGGACCTGCGGCGGCAGGACCAGGTCAGGCCAAAGNCGGACCAGCGTGCGCCCATCCAGTCAGCGGGACAGATCCGCCGTCCTGGACGCCTCCCGCAGCACGGTTTCGTACATCCCGTGCCAGCCGGCGGGGACTCTCCAGGTCGTACCGAGGCGAACCCGACCAGTCCAACCACCGGTCCGGAACCACCACACCCCCTCGCCCTNGCCTCAGCCTCTGAGGGACACCGTCCAGGTGCCGTACTCGCGGGCGACGTCGGTGACTGTCAGGGTGCCCGACCGGGTCGGGTCGTGTGTGCTCAGGGCCTGATCGAGCGGGGCGATCAGTATGTCCTCGAGTGCGGAGCCGATGCTGTGGTCGTCGAGGTGTTGGTCGGTGGTGAGTTCGACGAGGAGGCGGGCGCGGGCGCGTGGGCCGAGGGTGAGATCGATGCCCTGTTCGGTGCGCAGGCGGGCGGCGAGCCGGCCGACGAGCAGATCGACGATCTGCTCGATGGCGGCGCGGTCATGGTGGTTCGGCACCACGCAATTGTCATCGGGGATGGTGAAGCTCAGGCCGGTTCAGGCCAGGCTCGGAAACAGCCATGCACCGCCTCCGCCGACGCTCGGCGTAGGCGAACGCGCGAGGAACTCGTCTCACGTGCTCGATCGTGCCGGGCCGGCGGACGACGCTGTCGCGGGGGCGGTGAGGTCGTAGACGGCCTCGCCGCCGATCGTCGTCGCCTTGTAGTGCTGCTGGACCCAGGTGCTGATCGTGCCGCCCGGCCCGCCGGACCGGCCACCGAACCCGCCGAATCCGCCGCCACCGGTTTGGCCGGCGCCGATGAAGTAGTGCACCCGGCCCGCGTGGACGTCGTTCTCGAACTGGGTCAGGGTAGGCGCCGGGTCGCGCCCGGTGAAGCCGCCGATGGCCATCACCGACGTGTCCGAGGCGAGTTCGAGGCCGGCCGCGGCCGAGGATCCCTGCACTGCGGCAGCCCACCGGTAGCCGTGGCTGGCCTTCAGTAGCGACGCCAGCCGGGCGTTCGTGGCGCCGAACCCGCCGAACCCGTCGCCGAACCCGCCGAACCCGCCGCCGAACCCGCCGGCACGTCGGCCGCTCGCCGCCGCGGAGCCGCCGAACGCGCCGAGGCGACCGGGACCGCCGTTTCCACCGCGGCTGCCGCGGACCGCGGGCCCGGCCGTCGGCTGGCCCCCGGACTGCGGGATCGTGGCGGTGACGGCCGCGAACGCCGCCGGGCCGCCGAGTACGGCGACGAGCCCGCAGGTCGCGACCGCGATGGCCATCCGTCCGACGAGCGCGCGCCGGATCAGCAATGCCACCGTTGCGGCGACGGCGGCCATCGCCACCACCACCCGCAGCCAGGGATACCAGGACGGGGTGCGGTCCAGCAGGGTGAACGACCAGGCTCCGGTCGCCGCGACCGCGGCGGCCAGCAGCAGCCGGCTCGTCCACTGCTGCCTGGCCCGCCACAGCGTCCAGGTGCCGACGCCGACCAGCCCGGCGATGCCCGGCGCGATCGACGCCGTGTAGTAGGGGTGGAAGGTTCCCTGCGCGAAGCTCAGCACGATCGACGTCACGATCATCCAGGAGCCCCAGAGGAGTAGCGCGGCCCGCGTCCGGTCCACGCGCGGCGCCCGCCGGGTCACCCACAGGCCGCCGAGGAGCAGGATCAGCGCGCCCGGGATCAGCCAGGAGACCTGGCCGCCGATCTGGTCGCCGAACAGCCGGTCCCAGCCGGCGCCGCCGCCGAACCCACCGCCGCCACCAAACCCGCCACCGCCGCCGCCACCACCACCACCGCGGCCGCCCAGCGCGGCCTGCACCCGTTCGGCCAGCTGCGGATCGCGCCTGGCCAGCTCGCTCAGGTTCGTCCGGCCGCCGCCGAACCCACCGCCGCCACCGCCGCGGTTGCCGTCACCGCCGAAGATCCGGCCCACGCCGTTGTAGCCGAAGGCCAGGCCGAGCGCGCTGTTGTCGGTGGAACCGCCGATGTAAGGACGCGAACCCTTCGGCCACAGTTCGACCGTCGCCACCCACCAGCCGGCGGCGACCACGATCGCCAGCCCGCCCGCGAGCAGCTGCCACACCCGCCGCCACGAGCCGGTCGGCGCGGCGATCAGGTAGACCAGCGCGAACGCGGGCAGCACCAGGAAACCCTGCAGCGTCTTCGTCAGGAAGGCCAGGCCGAGCGCGGCGCCGGTCGCCGCCATCCACTTCGTCGACGCCTCCTCGAGCGCGCGGACCAGGCAGTATCCGGCCAGGACGAGGACGAAGGTGAGCAGGCCGTCCGGGTTGTCGAAGCGCAACATCAGCGCCGCCACCGGGGTGAGCGCCAGCGCGGAGCCGGCCAGCAGGCCGGCGACGGGGCCGAACCACCTGCGCACGGCCGCGAACATCAGGCCGACCGCGGCCACGCCGCCCAGCGCCTGCGGAACGAGCATGCTCCAGCTCGAAAAGCCGAAGATCCGCCCGGACAGCGCCATCGCCCACAGCGACGCCGGCGGCTTGTCGACCGTGATGAAGTTCCCGGAGTCGAGCGATCCGAACAGCAACGCCTTCCAGCTCTTCGTCCCGGCCTGGACCGCCGCCGCGTAGAAGCTGTTCGCATAGCCCGAGGCGCCCAGGTCCCAGATGTAGAGCACCGCCGCCGCGGCGAGCAGCCCGACGAGCGCCGGCCGGGCCCACACCGGATCCGCCGGCCGGCCGCGCACCGCCCGCCGCCATCGGCTCACCGGCGGCGGATCGCCCGCGCTGAGGGGCGCCCCTGGCGCACCGGCATCAGCGTGATCATTGGCATCGCCGTGATCGCCGTCGCGCGCCGCCGGAACCGCCGGGGCGTCGGCGCTGACCGCGACGCTGGGTAGGACCGTCGCGCTGGAGGGGTCCTCGGGCTGCGTCATACGCTGGATACTCACCGTGCAACCTGTGCGCAAGCTGAGAGTGATCGGATGGGCCGCCGCCGGCCCCTGCTCCGACTCTCGGAGCCATGATGATCGACAGGAACTTCGAGTGGTTGCGGACCTGGCGGCCACCGAAGCGTTTCGTCCGCAGGATCAGGGCCGGGTGCAGGGGCGCCGCGACCTCGCCCGTTGTTGATGACTCCGGTCGCCGTGGTCCGGCGTCAGCCGCGTCCGTGTCGATGTAGACCTTCATCGTGATCTCGGATCGTTGTGCCGCTCGCTGCAGTGCTTTCCACAGGCCTGATGATCGCTGAAAGTTGAACCCGGAACGGATTGGCGTTCGGCCCGTGCGTGCGGAGCACTCTCACCCCCCTCCGGCCATCTCTCTGTCCTGTTGTGCCTGGGACGGGGCCGCCGCATCCTCGCCGCCGAGGACGGCTGTCTCATCGTGCGGGATTGCCCGACCTTGTCTGCGGCGACGAGCAGGACCGCGCGGCGCTCGGGATCGAAGGCGAACAGGATGCGGAATCCGCCCGCGTCAGCTGGTTGGGGGTGCCTCGTAGAGCTGGCCGAGGGTGACGGCGGCGACGCGGTCGTTCGCGGCGGCGGTGACGGACGGGTCGAANCCAGCGCCGCTGTAGCAGGTCAGGATGGTGTCGCGGGTGTCGTAGCCGCGGGCCGCGAGCAGGTCGCGGGCACGGCGAAGTCGGTCGACATGACGGGAATCCACGACGTCGCCCCACTTCGCCTCGCCGAGGGACAGGATGCGGCGGGGTTCGCCGGGCACCGACGGGGCCAGCACGGCCACGTCAATCTGGATCTGGGTCTTGCGCGCGGGGTCGGCAACGACACCGGCGCCGACCTCGCCGGGGATCTCGCCTAACCGGGCGGACGGGGCGAAGGCCGCGTGGTCGCGACAGAGCTGCTCGAAATGGGGGCCGAGGACCTGCGCGGAGAAGCGAGGGCGGGCGTCCCGCCAGACCGGGGCACCCCGACCGCTCTCCAGGAAACCCCAGCGTGGCCTCATGACGACCTGGTAGAAGACGATCAGCGGCTCGGCGATCCGGTACACCGCCCGACCCTGGCGGAACAGGTCCTCCTCCCTGCGCAGCAGCCCACAGTCCTCCAGGACACCCAGATGATGGGAGATGTCGGTGGCCTTCCGGCCCACGTAGCTCGCGATGCCACCGCGAGTGTTGGAACCGCCGGCGACAGCGGCGAGCACCGAGTGGTACATCGNCGCATCGCGGACGCCGGCCTCCTCGTCGAGCAGGTAGCGGGCCTCCCGGAACAGCGGGCTGCCCGGGTTGAGGACCGTCCGCAGGACCCAGTCGTCGAAGTCACCGGGACCGGCGGGGACATCGTCGTTGACGAACCTGCGATAGGCCGGGGTGCCGCCGACGACGGCGTGCTGCGCGACCGCCAGCCGCGGATCCGTGATGCCCCAGAACCGGGCCGCCAAAGGATACTCGAACGGGTGGACCACGACTTCCAGGTTCGCCCGGCCGCGCAGCGGCGCGCTGCCGGCCAGCAGCCGACCCATCACCGACAGCGCCGAGCCACACAGCAACAGCGATACTCCCGGCTCGCCCCGCTGCGCCGCCGACGCGGCGCGGTCGAACTCCCGCTGCAGGATCGACGGCAGCGCCGGCGACACCATGCTCAGATAGGGAAACTCGTCGATCACCACCGGGCCCGTAAGGGTCGTACCGACCGAGAACAGGTACCGAACGGCCTCGTCCCAGGTCGCGAACCGCGGCGGCGTCGGCAGCCGGGTTGCCTCGGCGAGCGCTTCGGCGAACAGCGCCAGCGACTCGGTCTCGGTCGCCTCCGTGGCGCCGAAATAGAGCCCTCCGGTCTGNCGAGCCAGCGCCTCCAACAGGAACGTCTTGCCCTGCCGCCGTCGCCCGCTGACCACCCCCAGCTGGGCGGGCCCACCCACCCGGGCCGCGAAGCGCGCCAGGTGGCCCCACTCGAAGTCGCGGTCGAACACGTGCGCAGGCTTCTCGATCACGTCCGCCACCGCCGCTTCCCAGAAGGTCTAACTGTACTTCTTAGAAGTGTACTTCTAAGGAGTGCGTCTCGCCTGGCCGCTCCGGACACGTATTCGATCTTGGATGTGCTGGAAGGCCGGAGCGCGACGTAGGTAGCAGACCTGGTCGGCTCGGCGCATCGGAGCCCAGCTGGCGATCCGTTGCCTACGTGCCGCTAACGCCGTGTTNGGGCGGGATCGCTCCAGTCCAGCAGATGCTGATGCCGGTTGTCAGGCGATGTTGAGGTGGATGTTGCCGATGCGGGCGACGATGTCGAGGTGNCCGCCGAGGCCGGTGATGTAGGTGCGCAGAACCTCCAGTCCCGTGGNGGTGCCGTTCTCGATCTGGCTGATCCTCGCCTGGGTCAGGCCGGTGGCTTCGGCGAGCTGTGCCTGGGTGAGGCCGAGTTGATTGCGGATCTCGGCGAGTTGCGCGCCGCTGACGGAGGCGAGCATCTGGCTTCGCATCTCAGCGCGGCGGGCTGTCCGCGCGGNGCTGTCCCACCTGGGATCGGTCGCGCGGGCGCGGGCCTTGACATCACGCCAGTTCGACGGTGTGGTCATGATCCCTCCTGTTCCTTCAAGATCCTCAAGTGTTCGCCGAATCTTTCGTCTGCGAGCGGGACTGCGGTCTGGTACCAGGTGCGCCAAACGCCGGACTTGTCGCCCGCGACGAGAAACACCGCTTCCCGGCGTGGGTCGAAGGCGAAAATCAGCCGGATCTCGGTGGCCCCGGCCGAGCCCGGTCGGAGTTCTTTCATGTGGTGGTAGGTGCTGCCTGTGAGTCTGTCAACGAGCGGGCGCCCCAGGCCGGGCCCGTGTTCGGCGAGCATGTCGATGGCCTCGGCGACCAGGTCCGCACTGGCGGAGTCCGTGCGGCACAGGTTGAGGAACCATTGCTCAACTAGATCATGAGTCCGCGGCTCCCTCGTGGGAAGGTTGTGATCGGCGTGGTGATCCGGTACGGCCGGATGGGAGCGGTGACATCGAGACCTTCGCCTGCGATGAGTGCGGGGAGCGGAAGACGGGGCGGCCGACGGAAACGGTGACTGGCCGCCGGCTCTGCAAGCAATGCGGCGATCGGCTTTCCGGGGCAGCCGCAGGTCTCCTGACGGGCGGCGGGATCGGTGACGCGATCTCGATCGCCGGATGGTTCTCCAGGCTGCGCCGCCGCCGGACGGACTCCTGACCGGCACGTGCCAGGCCGGATCACGTAGACGGCCCAACCCGTAACATTCCGGTGTGACCGGCTACCGTCACCGATCAAGCCGCAGGTGATCGCCGGGCGGAAGGCAGTCAGATGACCGTGTCCGGCAAGGTCCCTGAGCGGGAGAGGACGGCGATGTCCGCGGAACCGGATGACCCGACAGGCGACGCGGCCACCGGACATGATCCGGACCATCCGTCACCGCCCGATCCCCATCCGTCCGTGGACGCCGACGCGGCGCAGCCGGTGAACGCCGACTCGGAGCCGGACGCCGAGCCGGCCGCGCCCGAGCGGGCAAATGACGACCGGAAGTCCACCCGCCCGCTCGACTGGGACGGCTCCTTCAGCCGCACCTGGAACTCCCGCTACGGCCGTGACTGGACCAACCAGCTCGCCGCCGAACAGGAGCGCGAGTGGGAGGACGAGGAGTTCCGGCGTTTCCGGCGGGAGACGNTGGAGTTGATGAACGCGGAGTCGGCCCGGGAGGAGGNCCGACTGCGGGAGGAAGAGCAGCGGTCGGCCTCTGCGGACGGTCGGTCCACGCGGGAGCTGGCGGAGGAAGCACTGCTGCGTAAGTTGGACAAGCTTGATCGGCTGTCCCCTCCCCAGGCCGACGAACCCGGCGAGGCGGACGACCAGGGTTGATCAGATCTCGAAACCGATCCTGATCACCATCGAGAGTCGAACCTCGGCTCGACCGAGGTCGGTCGTTCCGGTGGTGACACGGCGCGGCGGCTCTGCTCAACCGTGTCCGCGAGGGTGCGGCGGGCCCGGGTGGTGTCCGGATGGAACGGGCCGTGTTCCCGCATCGCGTCGGCGAGCGCATCGCGGTGAAGGCCGACGGCATCTGCGGGCCGGCCGGCTTGGCGGTAGGTGTCGGCGAGGCTGTCCCGGCTGGTGCGGGTGTCCGGGTGATGGGAACCGAGGAATTGCTCACGCAGGACGAGGACTCGCTCGTTGAGGTTGATGGCCTGTGGCAGTCGGCGGGCGGCGCGGTAGGTGTCGGCGAGGCCGTCGGCGGTGCGCAGGGTGCGTGCGTCGGCGACGCCGTGCACCCTGCTCTGCTCTGCGAGTAGCCGTTCGAGCTGGGGGATCGCCATTTCTACCTGGCCGTTGCGCCGATAGGCGTAGGCGAGGACCTCGCGGGCATCGACCGTCTGCGGATCCGAGGCACCGAGGACGCGTTCGTGGCGGTCGAGGGCGCGTTCGAGATGAGGCACGGCGTCGCCGGGCCGTCCGAGCCTGAGGTGGGTGTCGGCGAGAAGCTCGCGGGTCCGCGTCGTCTCCGCGTGGTCGGAGCCCAGCGCACGTTCGCGCCCGGTGAGGGCACGGTCGAACAGGGGGACAGCCTGTTCGGGTCGGCCGGCGCGGAGGTGGGTGCGGGCGAGGTCGTGGGTGCTGTCGAGGGTGTCGGGGTGGTCGGGGCCGAGGACGCGGTCGCGGTCCGACAGGGCTCGGTCGAGTTCTCGGGTGGCGTCGTCGAGGCGTCCGGCCTGATGGTAGGCGATTCCGAGGTGGTGGCGGGTGTTGAGGGTGTCGGGGTGGTCCGGGCTGAGGACGCGGCTGCGGGTGGTGAGGGTCTGTTCGAGGAGGGGGGTGGCGTCGCCGAGTGCGCCGCGTCGGCTGTAGGTGACGGCGAGCTGGTGGGTGGTGTCCAGGGTGGCGGGGTGATCGTCGCCGAGGATGCGGCGGCGGTCGGTGAGAGNGTCACGTAGGAGGCTGGCGGCCTCGTCACCGTGCCCGGTGGCGTCGAAGGCGCGNCCGAGGCTGTGGCGGCTTTCGAGGGTGTCAGGGTGGGTGGGGCCGAGGACGCGGGTGCGGGCGGTGAGGGTGTGTTCGANCAGGGTGGTGGCGTGGTCGAGGTGGCCGGCGCGTTGGTAGGCCCAGGCGAGGGTGGCCCTGGATTCCAGGGTGGCGGGGTGATCGGGGCCGAGGAGGCGGGAGCGGTCGGCGAGGGTGCGGGTGGCGAGGCGGCCGGCGTCGTCGACGTGGCCCGCGGCGAGGGTGGCGCGGGTGAGGGTTTCGCGGGCGGTGAGGGTGTCGGGGTGGTCGGGGCCGGCGAGGTGTTCGCGGGCGGCGGCGGCGCGTTCGGCCAGCGGTAGGGCCTGCTCGGGCTGGCCCTGTTCGAGCAGGTAGGCGGCGGCGTGCTCGGCGAGCCAGGCCGCGTGCGGGCCGTCGACGACGGTGGCGGCGTCGGCCTCGGTCGGGGTGGGGCCGGTCTTTGCCGGGGTGGGGCCGGTGTCGGGGCGGGCGTCGGCGGCGGTGTCGAGGACGGCGAGGGTGTGGGGGAGGAGCTCGCGCCAGGCGGGCCAGGCGGCGGGGTTTCCGGCGACGTCGGCGGGCAGGGTGGCGTGCAGCATCCGGCGCAGGGAGTCGGTGAGCTGGTCGGCGTGCTCGGGGGCGGTGTCGGCGCGGACGGCGGCGCGGACCAGGGCGTGCATCGTCACGGCGGAGCCGTCGCGGTGGGCCAGGGCGGAGCGTTCCAGGGCGCCGATCGTGTCGGCGAGGTCGAGCGGGTCGGCAGCGGCGGCGCGCAGCTCGGCGTGGTCGAGGGCGTCCGGGGCGGCGGTGAGCAGGTGCAGCGGCAGGGGCGTGGCGTCGCCGTGGGCGGCGAGGCGCAGCAGTTCGGCCGCCGCGGGGGAGTCGGCGGACAGCCGGCGGATCGGCTCGTCCCACAGGGTGGCGGCGGTGGTCCCGGGGCGGCCGGGCACCTCGCCCTGGCCCAGCAGGCGGGCCGGCTGGTCGGTCAGCGCCTGCAGGTAGACCTCGGCGGGCAGGCGGCCGGTGGTGATCCGGTGGGCGGCCTGGTCGAGGGCGAGCGGGTGGTCGGCGAGTTCGGCGGCGATGCCCGCCGCCACCGCGAGGTCGACGGCGGGCAGCCGGTCGGTGAGCAGGGCGATCGACTCGGCGCGGTCCAGCGGTGCCAGGGCGACGACCTGGCCGAGGCGGTCCCAGTCGGGGTTGCGGGAGGTCAGCAGCAGGCGGCCCGTCTCGCTGGGGCGCAGCCAGTCCGGCAGCGCCGTCCCGGCGGCGTCGTCGAGGACGATCAGCCAGCGGCCGTCGGCGCGGTCGAGGCGGGCCAGCACGGCGGCCGGTTCGGCGTGCTCGGGCAGTCCCAGCGCCGGCGCGAGGGCGCGGATCCGGTCGCCGAGCAGTGCGGGGCGCCCGGCGGGCACCCACCAGACGGCGTCGAAGTCCCGGCGGTGCGCCCGGACGTACTCGGTGGCGACGCTGGTCTTGCCGATGCCGGCGAGTCCGGTGACGGCGACCAGCGGGGAGCGGGCCAGCGCCGCGTCGAGCCGGTCGAGCGCCTCGCCGCGTCCGACGAACGCGGCGGGCGGCGACGGCACGTTCCACACCGCCGGCAGGTCACCGGGGTGGATCGGGCTGTGTGGGTGACGCGCGGCGCGGCCCCCCTCCGGCGGCCCGGGCTCGCCGCCGCGCACGGCCGCGAGCAGGGCGGTCTCGCCGGCGAGCGCGCCGCGGTCGAACAGGTTGACCGGGGCGATCTGGCCGAGCAGGCCGGGCACCGGGCGGTCGGTCACCCGGGCGACGAGCAGCCGACGATCGCCGTCGGCCACGCGGGGCGACCAGGCCGCGCCCCATTCGGTGACCGCCGTCGGGGAGTCCAGGTAGCCGTCCGAGACGACGGCGATCGTGTACCGGGCCTGCCTTGTCGCCCGGTCCAGCCAGGAGACCTGGTGGGNGCCCGGCGCCCGGTCCCAGGATTCGACGAGGACCCGCAGGCCGGCGTTCTCCAACGTCCCGGTGATCCACTCGGCCCAGGGCTGGCCGTCCTCGGCGTACGACACGAAGCAGTCGAGCGCGTCCCCCTCGCCCCCGACGGTCACCGAACAACCATCCCATAGTTACCGAAACGACCCACCCCTCGCTCAGTCAGAGGGATAAATCGGACGCGGAGGGCTCCGGCTCGGCGCGGGCGNCGGTCTCGGCGGTGGGCGGACGAGCGACGGAGGGTTGGGCGTGGGCAGCTATGTCCAGCGACGTCACGGGAGGAGCACCCATTGTGCGTCATTGACATGAAACGGGAGATAGGTCGTAGGCTGAGTGAGTACTCAACCAAGCGTCCGGTTGGCGGTGGCCGAGGATGCTGACCTGGGATCGGAGACGGCGATGAGCGGTCGGGTGGCGGGCAAGGTCGCGCTGGTGACGGGGGCCGCGCGCGGGCAGGGGCGGGCGGACGCGCTGCGGCTCGCGGAGGAGGGCGCCGACGTGATCGTGGTCGACGTCTGTGCGCCCCTGCCGAGCGTCGACTATCTCTCCGCGACCCCGGAGGACCTGGCGGAGACGGTCTCGCTGATCGAGAAGACGGGGCGCCGCGTGGTGTCCGGGATCGTGGACGTCCGCGACCTGGAGGCCCTGCGTCGCATCGTCGACGACGGCGTGGCGCAGCTCGGCCGGCTCGACGTCGTCGTCGCCAACGCCGGGATCTNCATCCCCCGGGCGTGGGACAAGGTGACCCCGCAGATCTACGAGGACACGATCAGCACGAACGTCACCGGGGTGTGGAACACGGTGATGGTCGGCGCGCCGCACCTGGTGCGCGCCGGCGGGGGCTCGATCATTCTGATCAGCTCGGCGGCGGGGCTGAAAGTGCAGCCGTTCATGGTGCCGTACACGACGAGCAAGTTCGCGGTGCGTGGCATGGCGAAGGCGTTCGCGGCGGAGTTGAGCCAGCACCACATCCGGGTCAACAGCGTGCACCCGACCGGCGTGAACACGCCGATGGGGACCGGCAGCATGCGGGAGNGGATCGAGGAGGGGATCGCCGGCTACGATCGGCTCGGCCCCATGTTCATGAACCTGCTGCCGGTCGACGGCACCGAGCCCGAGGACGTCGCCGACACCGTGCTGTTCCTGGCCTCGGACGAGTCGAAGTTCATCACCGCGCATGAGATCGCCCCCGACGCCGGCAACACCGAGTTCTGAGGCCGAGGTCTGACGTGGGGCGCGGCGAGGGGAGTGCCGGCGCGGGCCGGGCAACCACGCCGAGCGTGGCCCCGCCGGGGGAGCCGGAACTCAGCGCGCGGGAGCGCATCCTGGCCGCCGCGGAGGTGCTGTTCGCCGAGCACCGGTTCGACCGGACGTCCACCGCCCGGATCGCCGCGGCGGCCGGCGTGCCGCACGGGCTGATCTTCTACCATTTCAAGACGAAGATGGACCTGCTGCTCGCGGTCGTGCAGCGAGATCGGGTGACCACCCTCGGCGAACTCGACCTGCCCGCGCCCGATCTGGCCCCGTCCGACGTGCCGTCGCCCGATCTGCCCGCGCCCGATCTGCCCGCGCCCGACGTGCCCTCGTCGGAGCGGGCGGAGTCGCGCCGGGCGATCGCCGAGCTGTGGCGGCATCTCACCGTCGTGCTCGGCCGGCCGTCGCCGGTGCATCGCATCGTCCTGCAGGAACTGGCCGTCCACGAGGAGATCCGGCGGCGGGCGATGGAGAGCACCGACGCCGCCGCGACCGTGATCGCCGGCCGGCTCGCCCGGATCTTCGGGTGCGACGTCCCGACGCCGGAGCAGGTCGCCGCGGCCCAGTTGCTCACCTTCGCCGCGTCGATGGCACCGCTGCTCGACCAGCCCGACCACACCCTCGTCGACCCGGATGCCCTCGCCGCGCTACTGGCTCAGGGCCTGTCTCCGCCGGACGCCTGAGCTGCCCGGTCCTGCGCGGCCGTCCCAGGTGGTGTTCGGCCACGAGGATCTGATGGGACGAGGGAGGGGAACTCGGGGCTCGGCCTGCCCACCAGCCGCCACATCCATCGCGTCTTTGTGTGACCGTTTGTGCGCGAAATCGTGCCGAGGCTTCGGTACGGTTTCGCGCCCGAAAACCGTACCGAAGCCTCGGCACCATCTGGCCGCAGTCTGGCCGCAGACCCGGCTGGGGATAGCCGGGTGCGGGCGACCGTGCAGCGCTGACGGATCAGCAGACGACCCGGGGCGACGAGCTTGGTTCGGACCCGATAGTCGAGCCGCGTCTAGAAGATCACTGAAAATCTTGCGGGGTGCTGGTGGGGGTGGATGGCCGTGGTTTAAGGGGGTGCGGCGGTCAGGGNCCAGCCGTTGGTGCTGGTGTGGGNGAGTCCGAGGTTGATCAGCCGGCGGAGGTTGAGTGCGGCGGCGCGGTGGTGGAGCCAGGTGTCGTTGCGGGTCACGCCGCGGTAGGGCACGCGGCGGTTGCCGTGGGCTACCAGCCAGGCGATTCCGCGTTCTACCGGGGGACGCCAGCGGCGGTACTCGTCCTGCCATGCCGGGTTGG
>NZ_LJJX01000065.1:0-997 GCF_001421075.1 Frankia sp. CpI1-P
CCTCACGGGCGCCGAGGGCACCGCGCCTCACGGGCGCCGAGGGCACCGCGCCTCACGGGCGCCGAGGGCACCGCGCCTCACGGCAAGGTGTGCACAACCCGGCTTGAAACGTTCAGTAATTATTGACACACGTAGGGTCGCGTGACGGTCGGGTCCATGCAGGGCGCGGGCGAGGGGCGGCCCTGTCGGGGGGGTTGGCGGCGTGTGGGTGTTCGGGTGGGATGATCTGGGTGTGGTTGACGGGGGTTCTGGTGATGGGGTGCGGACGTGGGATTTCTTCGTCTCGTACACCTCCGTTGACGAGCGGTGGGCGGAGTGGGTGGCCTGGCAGTTGGAGGACGCCGGCTATCGGGTGTTGATCCAGGCGTGGGACTTCGTCCCCGGCTCTGACTGGTACCTCGGCATGCAGCAGGGCGTGACGCACGCCCAAAAAATGATCGCGCTGTTGTCCCCGGGCTACCTGAAGTCGGTGTACGGCGGGCAGGAATGGCGCGCGGTTCTAGCCGCGGACCCGATCGGCTTCACGCGCAAGCTGTTGCCGGTGCGGATAGAGGAGTGTGACCGGCCGGGTTTGCTGCGGACCGTGGTCGGGTTTGATCTGTTTGATCTGGAGCCGGAAGCGGCCCGCGCTCACCTGCTCCAGAAGGTGAGCCACAGCCTGTCGGGTCGAGCGAAACCGGCCACCGCCCCGAAGTTCCCCGTACCGGCCCGGTCGGCGCCCCCGGTCGATGAACCAGCCTTCCCNCCCGCNCCCGAGCCGCTACCATCGCCCGCCCCGTTCGGCGCCCCACGGGCCACCCTCACCGGCCACACCGACCGGGTGTGGTGGGTGGTGTTCTCCCCGGACGGCACCCTGCTCGCCACCGCCTCCTTCGATCGGACGGCCCGGCTGTGGGACGTGGCCACCGGCCACCAACGCGCCACCCTCACCGCCCACACCGGCCCGGTGCGGTGGGTGGCGTTCTCCCCGGACGGCACCCTGCTCGCCACCGCCTCC
>NZ_LJJX01000065.1:1058-32826 GCF_001421075.1 Frankia sp. CpI1-P
CGATCGGACGGCCCGGCTGTGGGACGTGGCCACCGGCCACGAACGCGCCACCCTCATCGGCCACACCGGCACGGTGGGGCGGGTGGCGTTCTCCCCGGACGGCACCCTGCTCGCCACCGCCTCCGACGATCGGACGGCCCGGCTGTGGGCGATCACCTGATCTCAGCGGTCATCTACGGCCGGACGCGAACGGCTCCGCGCTGAGTCGGCGCGCTTCAGGCCCTATAGAGCGTGTGTACAACCCGACTTGCAACGATCCGATCGTGCTCACCCACGCCCGGGCCCTGCTCGCCACCACCCCCGAAGGGCGTACCGCCTACCTCGACGCCGACCTGCACGACCCCGAGAGCATCCTCGGTGCTCCCGAGCTGCGCGCCACCCTCGACCTCACCCGGCCGGTGGCCCTCTCCCTGATCGCGACGATCCACTTCTTCCCCGACTCCGACGACCCCCACGCCCTCCTGCGCCGTCTCCTGCAGGCGCTGCCATCGGGCAGCCATCTGACCCTCACCCACGCCACCGCCGACTACGACGAGGGCATGGAAAGGGTCGCCGCCACCTACCGGGCCAACGGCATTCCCGCCCAGCAACGCGGTCGCACCGAGGTCGCCCGTTTCTTCGACGGCTTGGACCTGCTCGATCCCGGCCTCCAGATCGTGCATCGCTGGCGGCCTGACGACGACACCCCCGACGGCCTCACCGACGCCCAGGTCAGCTTCTACGGGGCCGTCGGTCGCAAGCCGTAGCAGCAGGGGCTCTCACGGCCGGGCGACGCGGTGGGTGAGGGCAGTGTGACGACGCCCGGCTCCCGGGGTCCGGACCGCGGCCGCCAGCGCCTTACGGGAGCCGACCAGAACGACAAGCCTCTTGGCGCGGGTGACCCCGGTGTAGAGGAGGTTGCGTTGGAGCATCATCCACGAGGAGGTGGTGAGCGGAAGCACGACGGCAGGGTATTCACTGCCCTGGGAGCGGTGGATGCTGACGGCGTAGGCATGGGCGAGTTCGTCGAGTTCGGAGAAGTCGTAGCCGAGACTTTCGTCCTCGTCGGTGAGCACGGTCAACGTCTGGTCTTCGGTGTTGATGCCGGTGACGACGCCGACGGTGCCGTTGAACACCCCGGCCCGGCCCTTGTCGTAGTTGTTGCGGAGCTGGGTGACCTTGTCGCCCACCCGGAACACCCGCCCCCCGTAGCGGCGTTCGGGAGCGCCTTCCCGGGCAGGGGTGAGAGCCTCCTGTAGCAGATTGTTGAGGTTACCGGCCCCGGCCGGTCCGCGGTGCATCGGCGCCAGCACCTGGACGTCGCGGCGGGGATCGAGCCCGAAGCGTTTCGGGATGCGGTGGGCGACGATGTCCACCACCATTTTGGCGGTCTCCTCCGCCGGCTGCAGACCGGAGTCCTCGGACGGTTCGCAGGTAAACCAGAAGAAATCACCGAAGCCGTGCAGCCGCGGTGGTGTTCCGGCGTTGATGCGGTGGGCGTTGACCACGATGCCGGACTGCTGGGCCTGCCGGAAGATCCTGGTCAGCCGGACCCGGGGGATGGTGTCGGTGGNGAGCAGGTCGCGCAGGACCTCGCCGGCGCCGACGGAGGGAAGCTGGTCGACGTCACCGACGAGCAGCAGATGTGCCCCCGGCGGAACCGCCTTCACCAGCTTGTTGGCCAGGATGACGTCCATCATCGAGGACTCGTCCACCACCACCAGATCGGCCTCCAGCGGATTGTCACGGTCATATCTGGGGTCACCGCCGGGTTGCAGCTCCAGCAGCCGGTGGACGGTGGAGGCCTCGTGGCCGGTGAGTTCCGCCAGCCGTTTGGCGGCCCGCCCGGTCGGCGCGACCAGCACCACCCGGGCCTTGCGGGCCCGGGCGAGCTCCACCACCGAACGGACGGTGAAGCTCTTGCCGCACCCCGGGCCGCCGGTGAGCACCGCAACCTTGCGGGTGAGCGCGAGCCTGACCGCTTCCGCCTGTTCGTCGGCCAGGTCCTGACCGGTCCGGCCGCGCAGCCAGCTCAGTGCCCTGTCCCAGTCCACCTCCGCGAACGACGCCAACCGCTCCTCGTCGCAGGTGAGCAGCTGCAGGAGCCCGCCGGCAAGGGAGGTCTCCGCGCGGTGGAACGGCACCAGATAGACCGCCGGGACAGTGCCGTCTCCGGCGGGGATCCCCTCGCGGATCACGCCTTCGTCGGCGGCGAGCTGGTCCAGGCACGGCCCGATCAGCTCCCGTTCGACCTCGAGGATCTTCGCCGCATCGGTGATCAGGTTCGGTGCGGGCAGGAAGCAGTGCCCGTCGTCGGCGGCCTGCGACAGGGTGTACTGCAAACCGGCCTTGATCCGTTCCGGGCTGTCGTGGGGGATGCCGACGGCCTGGGCGATGGTGTCGGCGGTCCTGAACCCGATTCCCCACACGTCGGTGGCGAGCCGGTAGGGCTGCGTGCGGACGACGCCGATGGACTGGTCTCCGTACTTCTTGTAGATCTTCACCGCCAGGGAGGTGGACACCCCCACTCCCTGCAGGAACACCATCACCTCCTTGATCGCCTTCTGTTCCTCCCAGGCGTCGGCGATCTTCTTGGTGCGTTTGGGTCCCAGCCCNCGCACCTCGATCAGCCGCGCCGGCTCCTCCTCGATGATCCGCAGAATGTCGATGTCGAAATGCGCGACCATCCGCTCGGCCATCGCCGGCCCGATCCCCTTGATCAGACCCGAGCCCAGGTACCGGCGGATGCCCTGGATCGTCGCGGGCAGCACCGTGGTGTAGGAGTGCACCTGGAACTGCCGGCCATACCGGGGATGGCTACCCCACTGCCCGGTCAGCCGCAGACTCTCCCCGATCTGCGCGCCCAGCAGCGGACCGACCACCGTCAGCAGGTCCGGACCGGACCGCTCGGTGGCCAGCCGGGCGATGGTGTAGCCGGTCTCCTCGCTGACGAAGGTGATCCGCTCCAACACCCCCTCCACCACCGCCTGACGCGCGGCCTCAGCAGAAGCACGGGCAACCGTCACAGTCAGCCATTATGCGAAGCCCGCCGCGCAGCCGGTCAACACCCCACACCGCGCGGACCAGCGGACCAGCAGATCAGCAGATCAGCAGATCAGCCGGTGACGTCGCGGCCGATGAGCTGGCGGGCGATGATCCACTGCTGGAGCTCGTTGGCGCCCTCGAAGATTTCCAGAATCTTGGCGTCGCGGTACATCTCCTCGAGGCGGACGGATTCGCCGCTCTCGGCCACCCGGCGGGCAAAGCCGACCGCGCCGTGGATCTGGATGGCCTCGCGGACGAGGTCGTTGGCCAGGCGCGTGCCGTAGGCCTTGGCCATCGCGGCCTCCGGTTCGGCGCTGCGATCGCCGCGGTCGAGCAGGAGCGCGGCCTTCTGGTACAGCGAGCGCGCGCACTCGATCTCGGTGGCCCGCTGGGCCATCTGGAACTGCCAGTGCTGCATGGCGCCGAGCGGGGCGCCGAACACGTGCCGGGTGCGCAACCGGTGCACGGCGAGGTCGAGGGCGGCCTGGGCGACCCCGACGCCGGCGGCGCCGATGCCGATCCGTCCGCGCACCAGCGCGGACAGTGCCACGCCGAGGCCGCCGTCGGGCGGACCGAGGACGTTGTCCGCCGGCACGTGCACGTCGGTGAACACGATGTCGGCGGTGAGCTGGCCGCGGTGGCCCATCTTCAGGTCGGGCGCGCCGATGCGGACACCGGGCGAGGACAGGTCGACCAGTGTGGCGCCGGCGCCACACGGGGCTCGATCGGGGTCTCGAAACGCCGCCGCGGTCAGCTCTCNGGGGCCGTCAGCATCTCGCGCAGCACCCGCTTCCACAGGGCCAGATGGGGCTCGGTGCGCGGGTTGTGCCCGGTGACGGCGTAGGTCAGGGCGACCCCGCGCCTACTGGAGAAGATCAGATCCCGGGCGGCGGGGAAGTCCGGGTGGGCGCTGAGCACCGGCCCGTACATCGTTGCGACGACGCTGTTGATCGCGCCGCCGAGCTGCCGTTCGGCGGCCGCGAGGGTGGCGGCGAGGTCGGCGTCGGTGCGGGCCGCGGTCCACAGTTCCATCGCCGCCCAGAAGTACGGCGCCCGGAACGTCTCCCACAGCAGGTCGGTGGCGAGGTCGATCCGCTCGCCGTCGTCGGCGGTGGGCCCGCCGGCGGCGGACAGGACGAACCGCCGCATCTCCTCGATGCGCTCGCCGGCCAGATGCTGGGCCGCCGCCACCAGCAGGTCCTCCCGGGACGGGAAGTGGTGCAGCAGCCGGCCGCGGGACACCCCGGCTCTGGTCTGGATCGCCACGGTGGTCGTCCGGGCGTAACCGTCCTTGAACAGTCCCCGGACCGCCGCGTCGAGGATGAGCTCGCGGCTGCTGGCGCGGCGCTGCCGCTGGGTGCGCCGGGGGTCGGGATCATCGACGGGCATCGGCCGACGATAGCGGGCCGTGGCGGTCCAGCCGGTTCGGTCGCGGCTCGCGGTGGGCGCCCGGGCCGGCCGGTGCCTGCAGGCCGCCGGGGTCGCCGGGGACAGCGGAGGGCCGCGTGTCGGGCCGCAGCCAGGCGGCCCCGGCGGGTGGGCCGGGATGGCCCAGCAGGAAGCCCTGGCCGTAGAGGATGCCCGCGGCCATCGCGGTGGCCAGCTCCGCCGGGGTCTCGATGCCCTCCGCGACGATGCTGCCCCCGATCTCGTCGGCGACCTGGACCAGGCCGGTCGCGATGGCGCGGCGGGCGGCGTCGGTGTCGATGCCCCGGGTGATGACGCCGTCCAGCTTGATGATGTCCGGGCGTAGGTGGAGGAGCTGCTCCAGGCCCGCGTAGCCGGTGCCGATGTCGTCGATGGCGATCCGCACCCCCCGGCTGCGCAGTTGCTCGACGGCCCGCAGCAGGTGCTTGTCGGTCCCGATGTGCTCGTGCTCGGTGATCTCGACGACGAGCCGATCGGCCGCAGCACCGGGAAGCAGATCCAGCAGGCCGGCGGAGATGGTGGTGGGGGAGGCGTTGACGGCCAGGGTGAGATCNCCGGGTAGGACGGGCAGGACGGCGAGCGCCCGGCCGATCGCGAGTCGTTCCAGCTCGGTGCTCAGCCCGACGGTGGTCGCGTCGGCATACCAGCGTTGCGCCCCGCCGCGTCCGTCCGGGAACCGGGACAGCGCCTCCACGCCGATGATGCGCTCGTCGGCGAGCCGGAAGATCGGCTGATAGATGATCCGTGGGCCGCCACTGTCGATGAGGTCGCTGACCTCCTGCCAGACCCGGCGCCGCCGCGCCCACATCTCGTGCAGGTCGAGGACGGTGTCGCTGAGGAACGCCGCCAGCAGGCGCAGGAAGCGCCCCTCGCGCTCGGGGCTCGCCGGCCGGGACCGGTGCCCGGCACAGCACAGGACGCCATACACCCTGCCCTCGGCGTCGACGATCGGCGCCGAGGCGTAGGAGCCGATGCCCCAGTCCCGGACGTCGCGGTTGCCGGCGAGGCTCNGATCGGCCAGAGTGTCCGCGACGATCGCGGGCAGCTCGCCGGTCAGCACCTGCCCGAGCAGGGAGTCCGGGTGGCTGACCGTCGCGCCCGCGTGCAGCCCGAACCCGGCGACGTCCCCGCACAGCACCTGCAGGACAAGGTGCCCGTCCTCGACCCTGGCCAGCGCGGCGAGGTCCATGCGCAGCTGGCGGCGCAGAATCTCGAGTAGATCCGCTACCACCGTGTCCGGTTGGGACAGTTCCGACTCAGCGGCGGCCAACGCGGGCACCATCCGGACCACCTCCGAGGGGAGCATGCCCGCCGTGACCTGCGGTCATGCCGGACGGCCCCGACAGGCGAACCCGACAGACGGCCCCGCCGGGTGGGCCGGCGACCGGGGCGGGACCCGGGGGCTGGCCTCAGGCCAGCGCGGCGATGACGGTGTCGCGGATGAGCTCGGCGAGCCGGGGCGGTGCACCCCGCCGAGTGCGGATGTGCAGCGGCTCGGGGGCGACCGGGGGCAGGTCGTCGCGCCGGACCAGGCCGGGGGGGACCGGGCCGACATCCGCGAGCAGCGCCACCCCGACGCCGGCCCGGGCGGCCTGCAGCACCCCGGCGAGGTGACCGGCCTCGCCGACCACCCAGGCGGTGCGGCCGACCCGCGCCAGGGTGTTCAACGCCTGGCTGCGGATCGTGCACGGATCGTTGATGGCCACCAGGGGCAGCGGACGGTCCGGTGGCGGCGGCGTCCAGCCGGCGGCCGCGTACCAGGCCAGCGGCAGGGTGCCGGCCGGCCGGGACACGGCGGCGCGGGCCGAGCCGATGAGCACGGCGACGTCGACCGCGCCCTGGTCGAGCGCCTCGGTGAGGCGGGCCCCCCGGTCGAGGCGAAACTGCACGCGCGCCTCGGGGAACCCGGCGGTGAGCGCCTCCATCCACAGCGGCAGCAGGTGATCCGCGGCGTGCTCGGTGGCGCCGACGGTGATCGTGGAGGGCCGGGCCGGGGCGCCGACACCGAGCTGTTCGAGGGTGCCGTCGTGCAGGGCGAGGAGCCGTCGTGCCGCGGCGAGCAGGAGCTCGCCGTCGGGGGTGAAGCGGGTGGCCCGACCGTCCGGCTCGACCAGNGGGCGCCCGACCGTCTTCTCCAACCGCCGGACGTGCTGGCTCACGGCGGACTGCGAGACGCACAGGGTCTCCGCGGCCCGCCGGAAGCCGCCGCTGTCAGCGATCGAGATGAGGCTGCGCAAAGCGTTTATGTCGAGCACGGAGGACACAAGGCGCACCATAACACGAACGATCGCGAATCCTGATCGGTGCGATCGCGGATCGGCGTTGGACAACCGGAGGAAAACCCACCATCCTCATGGACATGGTCGGCACGTCACGCGCATCCCGGTTCGGGCAGGTCAACGCCCCTCGTGCCGGCTGTGCCCTTGCCGTCCCGCTACCCAGGCGGGTGTTGACTCGTCGGCGGGTCGTCGACTTCGGCATCCTCGCCTCGTCCTGTTGTCGCTGCCGCTGACGCGAACCGCACCGCCAGCCGGCTTCGGACGCCGCCCCGGCCCCGCCTGACGGCCTCGGCGCGGTGACGCCCCGGCCGGCCGGGTAGGCCCTGCCGCCTGCCGGCCCGCCGCGACGGGTGGCGCCGCCCCGGGCGCAGGTCAAGCCCCGAGTCCCCGCGCGGCGCGACAGAGTCGGCGGGCGCCTGAGCTTGTCGGCCCTCCCGGTGCACGCGGTGCCCGTCCGCCCGCGCTTCCGTGCCGCTCCAGGCCGGGCGCCTCCCGCCCGGCCGCCTCCGCCCAGCCGTCCTTCTCGCTACGTCTCCGCCGCCGCCGTGCCCTCGTGCTCGGACGGCCGGCCGTGCGCGCCTGCCCCGTGCGTCGACGGCCCGCCGGCCCCGGTGTGCTCGCGCCGGCCAGGCCCGGCGCCACCGGCCACCGCGCCCAGCGCATCCACCATCACCACCCGCCCCGACCGCCTGTATCCGACCGCACGTACCCCCGGCCCGGGCCCCTGACCCGACCGAGTCCCCTCTCCCGGACGAAGGACGCCTCGATGACCTCCGCCCAGCTCTCCCCCGCGCCGGCCTCGACCATTGCCGCGTGGGACAACCCGCCCGCCGTCGCCCCACGTGGAACGATNATCCTGGTCGTCGGACGCGGCGANCACCCCGGCGTCTACGAGCGGTTCGGCACCCGGATCGCGTTCGACGGGTACCGCGTGCGCGTCGTCGGCGACCCGACCGCAGACGCGGACGCGGTGACGGCGGACATCCGCACCCTGCTGAGCGACCCCGACCTGCCCGCGCCCCGCGTCCTGGCGGGCTCCGACGCCGGTGCCGCGTTCGTCGCCGCCCTCGCCGCGACGGGGACCGTGCAGGCCGACGCGCTGCTGCTCGTCGGCCTGCCGCCGGCCACCGCCGGCGCCCCGGCTCCGGCGGGCCCGGCCTCCGCGGCGGCCGCCACCTCGGTCGCGGTGGGGGCAACCGAAGCGGGGGCAACCGAAGCGGGGGCAATCGGAGCGGGGGCAATCGGAGCGGAAGGAGCTGCGGCGGGGGGCGAGGACGCCGACGGCGAGGGTCGCTGGGCGGCAGAGCTCGCGGCCCGTACGGCCTGCCCGACCCACCAGGCCCGGCTCAGCGCCGACCCGCACCTGCGTCGCGGGGGCCTGGACACGCCCGTGCCGCCGGCCTGGCTGGCCGACGGCGACCTGGGCCGGGTGGACCTGCCGGTGCTGGGCCTGCACGGCACGGCGGACCTCGTCAGCCCGCTCGGCCAGGTGCGCGCCCGTTACGCGGCGGCGCCCCGGGCCGAGCTGGTCACCATCGACGGGGGCAAGCACGACGCCCTCAACGACGCCACCCACCGCACCGCCGCTGCCGCCGTCGTGCTGTTCCTCGAACGCCTGCGGCTCGGCAGCGAGCTGCCTGCCATCGCGCGCTGGTCGTGACCTGCCCCCACCACCCCCGCGCCTGACCGCCTTCCCGGAGGACCCCGATGCCCGTCGAGTTCATCAGCGCGATCAACATCAACCAATCCAACGAGCTCAACCGGCTCGGGCAGACCGACATCGACCTGCCGTTCTTCAAGCGGTACGCGCGGGCGCTGGATGAGGGCGGCTTCGACTACACGCTCGTGGCCTACAGCTCGTCGTTCCACGACCCGTTCACCCTGGCCTCCGCGATCACCCAGCACACCGAGCGGGTCAGGCCCATCGTGGCGCTGCGGCCGAACACGATGTACCCGACGGTCGCCGCCAAGCAGCTCGCCACGCTCGATCAGCTCAGCGGTGGCCGGGCCGTCGTGCACTTCATCGCCGGTGGTGACGACCGCGAGCAGGCTCGCGAGGGCGACCGACTGAGCAAGACCGAGCGTTACGCCCGGCAGTCGGAGTACATCGACATCCTGCGCAAGGTGTGGACCTCGACGGCCCCGTTCGACCACGCCGGGACCTACTACTCGTTCGAGGACTTCGTCTCGCTGGTCCGGCCGGTCAACGGCACCATCCCGGTGTCGGTCGGCGGCTCCTCGGCCGAGGCCTACCAGGTCGGCGGCGCCAAGGGCGACATCTTCGGGCTCTGGGGCGAGCCGCTGGCCGAGACGAAGCAGCAGATCGACGCGGTGTACGAGCAGGCCCGCCTCGCCGGGCGCAGCGACACCCCGCGGATCTGGGTCACCTTCCGGNCGATCATCGCCCCGACCGAACAGCTCGCCTGGGAGAAGGCGCACCGCATTCTGGGCGTCCTGCAGGGCAACGGCGGGATCGTCCACAAGGGCTTCCGGGTGGGCGGCAACGCCACCCCGGCCAACGTCGGTTCCCAGCGGCTGCTGGCCGCCGCCGCCCGCGGTGAGGTGCACGACCGCGCGCTGTGGACCGCCACCGCCAAGGCGACCAACGCCGCCGGGGCGTCGACGGCGCTGGTCGGAACGCCGGAGACGGTCGCCGCGGCGATCCTCGACTACGTCGACCTCGGCGCCGAGCTGATCTCGATCCGCGGCTACGACAACTTCAACGACGTCGTCGACTACGGCCGCTACGTCCTGCCGCTGGTGCGCCAGGAGCTGGCCCACCGGGAGGCGACGGGCCGGCGCGGCGAGGTCGTGCCACTCGACGCGGGACTGCCCCAGCCAGAACTCGTCGGCGCGGCCGGGGCGCAGGTGGCGTCATGACCGCCCCGTCCGACGTGATCGTGTCGTCGACCGTCGAGGCCGGCTCCGTGCCGGCGGGAACGGCCGTGCCGGCGGGCGAGGCCGTGTCCGCGGCGCCGCTGCCCGCGGTCGACATCTCCGACGAGGCGCTGGCCCGGGTCGGCGCCCAGATCGCCGCCACCGCCGAGGAGTACGACCGGTCGGGGGAGTTCCCCTGGAAGGGCGTGCAGGCCGTGCACGACGCGGGCCTGCTGCGCCTGGGCATCGACCCGCGCTACGGCGGGCAGGCGCTGAGCCCGACCGACAGCATCCGGGTGTTCCTCGCGCTCGGCAAGGGCGACCCGTCGGTGGCGCTGGTCTCCGCGATGACCGTCTTCCAGCACGTGCTGCAGGCCCGTGACCCGTTCTGGCCCGACGAGCTCTACCGGAAGGTCGTCGCCGACTCGCTGGAGCGGCCGGTGCTGCTCAACGCGATCCGGGCCGAGCCGGAGCTCGGCGCGCCGGCCCGCGGCGGCCTGCCGGCGACGAAGATCCGCCGCACCGCCGACGGCTGGGTGGTCAACGGGCGCAAGGGCTTCGCGACCAGCTCCGAGGGGCTGAGCTACCACCTGGTCTGGGTCGCCACCGAGGAGGACGACCCGCTGCTCGGGCATGTGATCATCCCCGCCGACACGCCCGGCATCGAGATCGTCCGCACCTGGGATCACTTCGGGCTGCGGGCGAGCANCACCCACGACGTGATCTACCGCGACGTCGAGGTGCCCGCCGCCAACTTCCACGGGCTGCCCGCCTCCGCCCAGACCCCGGACGCCGGGTTCGCCGCCGTCGGGATCGGGGCGACCGCCCTCTACATCGGGGTGGCCCGGGCCGCGCAGGAGTTCTTCCTGCGGTTCGCCAACGAGCGGGTCCCCACCGCGCTGGGCCGGCCGATCGCCACGACCGAACGGATCCAGACGGTCGCCGGGGAGATCGAGGCGCAGCTCGTCGCCGCCGAGGAGATCGCCTTCGGGGTGGCCCGCCGCTTCGAGGAGGACGCCCCGCAGGCGGCGGAGCGCTCCATCCTCGCCAAGCCGCTGATCGCCCGGGCCGCGATCACCGCGGTGCAGACCGCGGTCGCCGCGATCGGCAACCCCGGCCTGACCCGGCGCAACCCGCTCGAACGCCACCTGCGCGACGTCCACTGCGTCCGGGTCCACCCGCCGCAGGAGGACACCGCGCTGCTCATCGCGGGCCGCCGCGTCCTCGCCGCCGCAGCGCCTGCCGCTGCAGCGCCTGCCGCCGGCTAGCCGCCGCGTCCCCACCGTCCCGGCCGTCGGGCCTGGAATCCCGTCCGTCCCGTCTATCCCGTCCGTCCCATTCATCCCGTCCGCTCGTCGCGGAACGTCACAAGGGGGAGCACCATCACCATGTCCACGTCGCACCGTCACCGAACGAGGCGACGGCTGGCCGCTACAGCCGTCTCCGTCCTCGCGGCCGTCTCCCTCGCGGCCTGCGGGAGCGGCGGCTCCTCCGGCTCCTCCGGCACCTCCGCGGCCGGCGGCACGCAGGACGGCAAGCCGGTCCCCGGCGGGCGCCTGAAGATCGCCTTCTGGTCGGACTTCCAGTCCTGCATCGACCCGAACCAGGTGTACTGGATCGAGTCCCGCAGCATCGACCGCAACGTGGCCGACTCGCTGACCGACCAGGACCCGAAGACCGGCAAGATCGTCCCCTGGCTCGCGACGAGCTGGACGGTGAGCCCCGACGCCACCTCGTACACGTTCAACCTGCGCAAGGACGTGACGTTCAGCGACGGCACCAAGTTCGATGCGACCGCGGTGAAGACGGCCTACGACGGGCTGCACGACCTCGGCGCCAAGTCGACGCTCGGCCTCACCTACCTGGCCGGCTACAAGTCGACCACCGTCGTCGACCCGTACACCGTCAAGGTCGACTTCGCCACTCCCAACGCCGCGTTCCTGCAGGCCTCCTCGACGACGACGACGGCCATCCTGTCGCCGGCGACGTACAAGGAGACGCCCGAGGCACGCTGCGCCGGCAAGATCATCGGCTCGGGCGAGTTCACCCTCGACAGCTACTCGGCCGGCAAGTCGGTCAAGCTCACCAAGCGCGCCGGCTACGCCTGGCCCAGCTCGCTGATCGCGAACAAGGGCGCGGCGTACCTCGACGGCATCGACGTCAGCTACATCGCCGAGGACAACGTCCGGGTCGGCAGCCTGACCAACGGCACGATCGACATCGCCTGGCCGCGCCAGCCGATCACCTCCGCCGACCAGCAGGTCATCAAGGCCTCCGGCGCCACCATCCAGACCCGCGCCCTGCCCGGCATCATCGGGCTGCTGATCCCGAACGTCACCGCCGGCCGCCCGCTGGCCGACCTGCAGGTGCGCAAGGCGCTGTACAAGGCACTGGACCTGACCAGCTACGCCAAGACCGTGTACTGGGACGGCTACCCGGTGGCCAAGAGCTCGGTGACCTCGACCACCCCGTACGCGGTGGACCAGTCCGCCAAGCTCGTCTACGACCCCGCCGGGGCGGGCAAGCTGCTCGACGCCGCCGGCTGGGCGCTGGGCTCCGACGGCTACCGCCACAAGGACGGCAAGAAGCTGACGCTGTCCTACCTGACCAACGCGGCCGGCCCCGGTGACCAGCTCGTCCAGGACCAGCTCAAGAAGGTCGGCATCGACTACCAGATCAAGGTCGTCACGGCCGCGCAGCTCACCCCGACCGGCAACGCCGGCGACTGGGACCTCTCCGGCGGCTACCTGACCCGGGCGGACCCGAGCGTGCTCGGCTCGTCGCTCGACCAGGCCGTCTCCAAGCAGTACACGGCGAAGTACTCCCAGGACCCGGCGACCGCGGCGAAGATCAGCGCACTGTTCGCCAAGGGGCTGTCCACGGCCGACCCCACCCAGCGCGCCGCCGCCTACAAGGACCTGCAGGACGCCCTGATCGACAACGGGGTGGCCTTCCCGCTCTACGACCGGCTGCAGACCGCCGGCGTCTCGGGCAAGGTGCACGGCTTCGCGTGGACCTCGGAGAGCTTCCTGCGCGCCAACGACATCTGGCTGTCCAAGTAGGACCCCGCACCTAGAACCGGAACCACCACCGTGGGACCGGAACCCGCCACCGTAGGACCGGTACCCACATGCCCCGTTATCTCGCCGGTANGGTCGCCCAGGCACTCCTCGTGCTCTGGGCGGCCTACACCGTNACCTTCATCATCCTGAACGTCCTGCCCAGCGACCCGATCACCCTGCAGCTCAGCGCGGGCGGCGCCGACGTCAGCCAGCTCACCCCGGCGCAGCTGCACGACCTGAAGGCGCACTACGGCCTGGACGACCCGATCGTCGTGCAGTACTTCCATCACCTGTGGAGGGCGCTGNACTTCGACTTCGGGATGTCGCTGACGCAGAACGTCTCGGTGGGCTCGCTCATCACTGACAAGCTGCCCTCGACGATCGCGCTCACGGCCGTCGCGATCGGGGTCGTGCTGGTGCTCGGCCTCGGCATCGCCTTCCTCGCCACCTACGTCCAGTGGCGCCCGGCTCGGGTGCTGCTCGCCCGGCTGCCCGCGGTCGGCGTCTCACTGCCGCAGTTCTTCGTCGGGCTGCTGCTCATCCAGGTCTTCTCGTTCTCGCTGACCTGGCTGCCCGCGACCGGCACCCACGGCTGGCGCAGTCTGGTGCTGCCGGCGATCACGTTGGGCCTGCCGCCCTCCGCGATGCTCGCCCAACTGCTCACCCGCAGCCTCAACGACACCTGGCGTGAGCCTTACATCACCACCGCCCGGGCCAAGGGCCTGTCCCGCTGGACGATCCAGGTCCGGCACGCGCTGCGCAACGCCTCGTTGCCGGCGCTGACCCTGCTCGGCGTGCTCGTCGNGTACACCGTCGTCAACGCGGTCGTCGTCGAGACGGTGTTCTCCCGCAACGGCATCGGCCAGCTCGCGCAGCAGGCGGTGCTCGGCCAGGACGTGCCGGTCGTCCAGGCCATCGTCCTGATCGCGGCGGCCCTGTTCGTCGTGGTCAACCTGCTCGTCGACCTGCTCTACTCGCTGCTCGACCCGCGCGTGGCACGCGCGGGTCGAGCAGCCTGAGGGGGACCGCACCGATGCCCGACAAGATCCTCTCCCCGAAGTCCGACCGCGGGCCCGACCTCGTCGCGGCGCCGGAGCAGCGCGCGGCCGAAGCCCGCGCCGCCGCCCCGGCCGCAGGCGCCCCACCGATAACGCCGGTTGCCGTCGCGACCGATCTCGCGGCGGCGGGCGGTGCCGCGGCGTCAACCGTCACCGCGGCACCAGCACCGGAACCGGCACCTGCGCCGGCAGTGGGCGACGCCGGTGTGGACGGGGAGAATCGGCGACGCCGGGACGACCTGTTCGCGGCGGCCGGACCGCTGCTGCGCCGCCCGGGGTTCGTCCTCGCCGCGCTGTTCGTCGCCTTCGTGATCGTGTCGGGCCTCCTGCCCTCCCTGTTCACCTCGTACAAGCCGTCCGCGACGTCCCCGACCGACAAGTTGAAGGGGCCGAGCCTGGACCATCTGTTCGGCACCGACGAACTCGGCCGGGACCTGTTCAGCCGGGTCCTGCACGGCTCCACCCTGACCATCAAGGCGACCGGCGGTGCGGTGCTCATCGCCATCGTCGCGGGCCTGGCCATCGGTGTCGTCGCCGGCTTCTTCGGCGGCTGGGTCGACAGCGTGCTCATGCGGATCATCGATATCCTGCTGGCGATCCCGATGCTGCTGATGGCCCTGGTGATCGTCACCGCGCTCGGGTTCGGCCTGCTGCCGATCGCGATCGCCGTGGGGGTCACCATCACCCCCACCTTCGCCCGCACCACCCGGGCCGAGGTGCTACGGGTGAAGGAACAGCCCTACGTGGAGGCGGCGCGCACCGGCGGCGCCTCCTGGGGGCGGGTGCTGGCGCGCCACATCCTGCCGAACTCGTGGGGACCGGTGTCCGTGCTCGCCGTGCTCGACTTCGGCACCGCCGTGCTCACCATCTCCTCCCTGAGCTTCCTCGGGTTCGGCACGCCGCCGCCCGCCGCCGAGTGGGGCACGCTGATCTCCAACGGCCGCAACTTCCTCATCACCAGCCCCTGGCTGTCGCTGCTGCCCGGCCTGTTCGTCGGCCTGGTCGTGTTCAGCCTCAACCACATCGCCCGCACCCTCGAGGAGATGCAGCGTTGAGCACCGAGGCAGCGCCGCTCGACGGCCCCGTCACGCCCGCCGACACGAGCCCCATCGTGGAGCTGGCCGGGCTGTCCGTCGGCTACCACCAGCGCGGCCGCACCACCCTGGCGGTCGAGGAGGTCGACCTCGCGATCGCCCCCGGGGAGACGGTGGCCGTCGTCGGCGAGTCCGGCTCCGGCAAGACGACGACGGCGAACGCGATCCTCGGGCTGCTGCCGTCGAGCGGGGTGATCACCGCCGGGCGCATCCGGATCGCCGGCACCGACGTCACCGGTGCGCCCGACCGGGTGCTGCGCACCTTCCGGGGCAACGTCATCGGGCTCGTCCCGCAGGACCCGATGGTCGGACTCAACCCGACGATGCGCATCGGCGGGCAGATCGCCGAGGTGGTGCGCCGCCGCGGCGTCGACAAGCGCCTCGTCGGCGCGGAGGTGATCGAGGCGCTGGAGCGCGCCGGGGTGGACCAGCCGGCGGTGCGCGCCCGGCAGTACCCCAATGCGCTGTCCGGCGGACTGCGCCAGCGGGTGCTCATCGCCATCGCGATCGCCGGGCATCCCCGGCTCATCGTCGCCGACGAGCCGACCAGCGCGCTTGACGTCACCGTGCAGCGGCGCATCCTCGACCACCTCGGCGGCCTCGTCGCCGAGACCGGCGCGTCGCTGCTGATCATCACGCATGATCTCGGTGTCGCCGCCGACCGGGCCGACCGGGTCGTGGTCATGCAGCGCGGGCGGATCGTCGAGCAGGGCGAGCCCGCGGCGATCCTGCTGCGGCCCCGCGAGCCCTACACCCGCCACCTCATCGCCGCCGCCCCGGCGCTGTCGCACGCCGGCGGCGTCGTGCCCCACTTCACCGACGTCACCCCGGCGCCCGAGGTACTGCGCCTGGACGGGATCGGCAAGGACTTCCGGCTGCCGCGCACCGCCGGCGGCGAGCGGACGTTCCGCGCCCTCGACGATGTCACCCTGTCGGTGCGCGCCGGGCAGACCCTCGGCCTCGTCGGCGAGTCCGGCTCCGGCAAGACGACCGCGCTGCGCATCGCGATGGGCCTGGAGAAGCNGACCCAGGGCCGCGTCCACCTCGACGGCGTCGACATCACCGACGCCGGCTGGTCGCAGCTGCGCCCGCTGCGGCGGCGCTTCCAGCTCGTCCACCAGAACCCCTACTCCTCGCTGGACCCGCGGTTCACCGTCGCGCAGACCATCGCCGAGCCGCTGGTGTCGTTCCGGGTCGGCGACCGGGCCAGCCGCGCCGCCCGGGTCCGCGAACTGCTCGACCAGGTGGCCCTGCCGGCCGCGTTCGCCGACCGCAAGCCGGCGGAGCTCTCCGGCGGCCAGCGCCAGCGGGTCGCGATCGCCCGGGCGCTCGCCCTCGAACCCGAACTGGTGTTCCTCGACGAGCCGGTGTCGGCGCTCGACGTGTCCGTGCAGGAGCAGATCCTCACCCTGCTGCTGCGCCTGCAGGCCGACCTCGGCGTCGGCTACCTGTTCATCTCCCACGACCTCGCGGTCGTCGCCCAGCTCGCCCACCACGTCGCGGTGCTGCGGGGCGGGCGGATCGTCGAGAGCGGACCCGCCGAGACCATCCTCACCGCACCGGCCGAGGAGCACACCCGCGAGCTGCTCGGCGCGGTCCCCGGCCAGCGTTTCGCCGCCGAGCTCGCCGCCGCCCCGGCCGCGGCGTCCCACCAGACACGACAGAAGGGATCGGGGCGATGAGCCGCCGGTACATAGTCATCGGAGCCGGCGCGGTCGGCGCGACCATCGCCGCGGAGCTGCACCTCGCCGGCATCGACGTCGTCGTCGTCGCCCGGGGTGCCAACCTGGAGGCGCTGCGCGCCCACGGGCTGCGCTACCTCCGCCCGCCGGCCACCGAGGGTGGCCCGGCCGAGGAACGGCGCGTGGACCTGGCGGTGGCCGGCGGGCCGGACGAGGTGGAGCTGCGCTCCGGCGACGTCCTCGTGCTCGCCACCAAGTCCCAGGACTCCGAGGCCCTGCTCGCCGCCTGGGCCTGGCAGCCGGTCGACGGCGGGCGCACCACGGCCGCCGAGGCGCTGCCCGTCGTGCTGCTGCAGAACGGCATCGAGAACGCCCGCACCGCGCTGCGCCGCTTCGCCGTCGTCGTCGACGCGATGGTGCTCAGCCCGTCGTCGCACCTGCGGCCGGGCGAGGTGATCTCCCCGGCGGCGCCGCTCGTCGCCGGCTTCCTGCTGGGCCGCGCGCCCGGCGGCGGCGTCGGCGACCCGGCCGTCGAACAGATCGCCGCCGACCTGCGCCGCGGGGCGAGCGCCGTGCGGATCGTCGACGACATCGGCCGCTGGAAGGCCGGCAAGCTGCTCGGCAACCTCGCCTACAACCTCGACGCCCTCTACCCGCCGAGCCCCCGGCGCGACGCCGCCTCCGCCGAACTCGTCGCCGAGGCGCGCCGGGCATTCGACGCCGCCGGCATCGACATCGCCGACCTGCGCCAGGACGGCGGGTTCGACCACACCCAGCTCGTCATCCACGACATCCCCGGCTTCCCGCGCCAGGGCAGCTCCACCTGGCAGAGCCTGGCCCGCGGCGGCTCGGTCGAATCGGACTTCCTCAACGGGGAGATCGTCCTGCTGGCCCGGCTGCACGGCCTGACCGCCCCGGTGAACGCGGGCGTGCAGCGGCGCATCGCCGTCGCCGCCCGCCTCGGCACCCCGCCGGGCGGCCTCGGCGACGCCGACCTCGCCGAGCTGCTGGCCGCGGGCCGGGTGGCGCGCGGGTCCGGGGCGGGCCGCCAGCCCAGCGGCGAGGTACTCGTCGACGCCAAGGCGCTGCACGACGAGCTGGGCTCGGCGCAGGCGCCGCTGCTGCTCGACGTCCGCTGGGCGCTCGGCGACCCGCACGGTCACGACCACTACCGCGAGGGTCACCTGCCGGGCGCCGTCTACGTCGACCTCGACACCGAGCTCGCCGCCGCCCCCGGCGGCACCGCCGGGCGCCACCCGCTGCCCGAGCTCGCCGACCTTCAGCAGGCCGCCCGCTCCTGGGGGCTGACCGCCGGGCGCCCGGTCGTCGTCTACGACGACAACGGCGGGCTGTCCGCCGCCCGGGCATGGTGGCTGCTGCGCTGGGCCGGCATCGCCGACGTCCGCATCCTCGACGGGGCGCTCGGCGCCTGGCGTGACGCCGGCCTGCCGATCGAGACCGGAGAGATCATCCCACTGCCCGGCGACATCGTGCTCGAGGCGGGGCACCTGCCCGTCCTCGACGCCGACACCGCCGCCGCGGTGGCCCGCGAGGGGATCCTGCTCGACGCCCGCGCGCCCGAGCGGTACCGCGGCGAGGTGGAGCCGGTCGACCCGCGCGCCGGCCACATCCCGGGGGCGGTCAGCGCGTCGACGGGGGACAACCTCGACGCCGCCGGCCGGTTCCTGCCCGCCGCGGAGCTGCGCGCCCGCTTCCTCGCCCTCGGCGCCTCGGCCGGCGGCGGCGCCACGCAGGCCCCGATCGGGGTGTACTGCGGGTCGGGGGTGACGGCCTCACACGAGATCGCCGCCCTCGCCGTCGCCGGGTTCGACGCGGCGCTGTTCCCGGGTTCCTGGTCGGCGTGGTCGTCCGACCCCGCCCGGCCGGTCGCCACCGGCCCGCGGTGACCGCCACTCCGCCCCGGCCGTCGGCGCCCCGGCCGTCGGCGGCCGGCATCGCGCCGCGGGCCCGCGCCGCCGGCCCGGTGGACGCGGACGTGATCCGCGCGGACGCCTTCGCCGTCGCGCTGCCCGTCGGCCGGTGGAGTACGGACCCGGCGGTCGTCGACGCGCACCGCCTCGACCGCTCGGGCTGGATCCCCGACGGCCGCCCGCTCGGGGTGGCGTTCGCCCGCGAGGTCGCCGACGTGCAGGCGGTGCTGCGGGTCGCCGTCGCCCGCGGGGTGCCGGTGACGGTGCGCGGCGCCGGCACGGGCCTCGCCGGCGGTGCCGCGGCCGCGCCGGGCGGTGTCGTGCTGGACCTGGCCGGGATGAACCGCATCCGCGAGCTGTCCGTCGACGACGCCGTCGCCGTCGTCGAACCGGGCGTGATCACCGCCGATCTCGACGCCGCCGCCCGCGAGGCCGGCCTGTGCTACGCGCCGGACCCGGCGAGCGCGGCGATCTCCACGATCGGCGGGAACATCGCCACCAACGCCGGCGGGCTGCGCTGCGCCAAGTACGGCGTGACCCGCGAGTCGGTGCTGGGCCTCGACGTCGTCCTCGCCGACGGCGAGCTGATCAGCACCGGGCGGCGCACCGTCAAGGGCGTCGCCGGCTACGACCTGACCGGCCTGTTCGTCGGCTCCGAGGGCACCCTCGGCGTCGTCGTCGGCGCGACCGTGCGGCTGCGGCCGGTGCCGCGGGCCACCGTCACCCTCGCCGCCTTCTTCGACACCGTCGCCGCCGCGGTCGACGCGGTCACCGCGCTGGGCGCCGCCGGGATCGTCCCCGCCGTCGCCGAACTGCTCGACGCCCGCACCGTGCGGGCCGTCGACGCCGCCACCGGCAGCGACCTGGCCGACCACGGGGAGGTGTTCCTGCTCGTCCAGACCGACGGGTCGGGCGCCGCCGAGGAGGCCGACGCCGCCGAGGCGGTCCTCGCCACCCGGGCCCGGCTGGTGCGGCGCTCCGCCGACGCGGCGACCGCCGAGACGCTGCTCGCCGCCCGCCGCGCCGCGCTGCCCGCCCTGGAACGCCTCGGGCGGGTGCTCATCGAGGACATCGCCGTGCCGCGGGGGCGGTTGGCGCAGGCCGCCGCCCGCGTCGCCGAGATCGGCGCCGCCACCGGGGTGGAGATCTTCACCCTGGCACACGCCGCCGACGGCAACCTGCACCCGATCATCGTCGTCGACCCGGCCGAGCCGGAGATCCCGCGCCGGGCGTGGGCGGCCGCCGAGCAGATCTTCGCGCTCGCGCTGGAGCTCGGCGGCACGGTCACCGGCGAACACGGCGTCGGGGTGCTCAAACGGCGCTGGCTGGCCACCGAGCTCGGCAGCCGCAGCCACGACCTGCAACGCCAGGTGCGCCGGGTCTTCGACCCGACCGGCATCCTCAATCCCGGCCGCGCCCTCTGACGCCCCTTGGCAACGCCCCCCGCGCGGCGGAACCGGACAGGGGGCCCGCCGCGCGCCGCCATCCGCGACCATGGACGCCGGTATCGATCGACGCCGGTATCGATCGACGCCGGTATCGATCGACGCGGGTGACGATCGACGCCGGTGACGATGACCACGACGGGCGAGGAGCGGATCATCGAGGGTGTCTTGCGGTCGCTGCGGGTGTACAACTTTCGGCTCTTCGCCGCCGGGCAGGTGCTGTCCGTCACGGGCACGTGGATGATGTTCACCGCCCAGGACTGGCTCGTCCTGTCGCTCAGCGGCGACTCCGGGACGGCCCTCGGGCTCGTCACCGCGCTGCAGTTCACCCCGATGCTGCTGCTCACCCTCTACGGCGGCCGGCTCGCCGACCGGCACGACAAGCGCCTGCTGCTCACCGGCGCCAACCTGGTCGCCGGCCTGCTCGCCCTGACGCTGGCGCTGCTCGTGTTCGCCGGCTGGGTGCGGCTGTGGCAGGTCTGCGCGTTCGCGCTGGCGATCGGCCTGGTCAACGCCATCGAGACGCCGACCCGGATGGCGTTCGTCAGCGAGCTGGTCGGCCCCGCGCTGCTGCCCAACGCCTCCGCGCTCAGCGCCGCCTACTTCAACATCGCCCGGGTCGTCGGCCCGGCCGCCGCCGGCCCGCTCATCGCCGCCTTCGGCACCGGCCCGGCGATGGCGATCAACGCCGGAAGCTACCTGGCGACCGTCGCCGGCCTGCGCCTGATGCGCCCGGCGGAGATCCACCGCCACGCCCGTCCCGCGGTCGCCCCCCGCATCGTCGACGGGCTGCGCTACGTGCTCGGCCGCGCCGACCTGGTCGTCGTGCTGGGCCTGGTGGCCGCCGTCGGCCTGTTCGGGATGCACCGTGCCGCTGCTGGCGCGCACCGTCTTCCACGCCGACGCGACCTCCTTCGGGCTGCTCACCACCGGGCTCGCCGCCGGTTCGCTGGTCGCCGCGCTGCTCACGACCGGCCGCCGCAACCGCCCGCCGGCCAGGCTGGTGATCGTCTCGGCGTTCGCGTTCGGCGTGCTGGAGGCGGCGGTGGGCGTCGCGCCGACCTTCCCGGCGGCGATCGGCCTGCTGGCGCTGACCGGCTTCGCGACCCTCTACTTCGCCCAGGCGGCCAACCACCGCATCCAGCTCGGCAGCGACCCGAGCTACCGGGGCCGGGTGATGGCTCTGTACAGCCTCATCCTGCAGGGGACGACGCCGCTGGGCAGCCTGGGAGTCGGCTGGCTCGCCGAGCACCACAGCGCCCGCGCCGGCTTCTACGTCGGCGGCCTCGCCTCCGCCGCCGCCGCGGTCGCCGCCTGGGCGGCGAACCGCAGGTGGGCCCCCGCGCCCACCGCGTCGCCTGCCGCCGGGTCGCCTCCTACCGCGTCGCCTGCCGTTCTGCAGCCTTCGGTCCTGTCGCCTTTCGCCGCGGGCCCGGGCGCCGAGCGGAAACACATCGGCCGTGATGTGGCCGACGCTCCTTCACCAGGCGAGCCGATGGTCGGCGCACCGCCTATTGTGTAGGCATGGGAATTCCTCCGGAAAAGGCGAATCCGACGCCACGGCCGGGTGCCGGCCCGGGCCGGAAAAGGTGGTTTGGAGATGTCCGTGTCCGCTGAGGTCGACCGGTGGCTGCGGCGGTTTCATCCGGGCCCGCCCGACGCCCCCCGGCTGGTTTGTTTTCCGCACGCCGGCGGGGCCGCGAGCACCTATCTGCTGATCTCGAAGGCGTTGTCCTCGGTCGCCGAGGTACAGGCGGTGCAGTATCCGGGACGGCAGGACCGGCGGGCGGAGCCGGCGCACACGGCCATCGCGCCGCTCGCCGACCGGATCGCCGAGGTCCTCGCCCCGCTCACCGACCGGCCCCTGGCCTTCTTCGGGCACAGCATGGGGGCGATCGTCGGCTTCGAGGTCATCCGCCGGCTCGCGGCGGCCGGGGCGCCGGCGCCGTTCGTGCTGTTCGCGTCGGGGCGGCGGGCGCCGTCGGCCGAACGGTTCGAGACCGTCCACCGCCGCGACGACGCGGGCTTTCTCCGGGAGATGCGCGAGCTCGGCGGGACCGATCCGCGGGTTCTCGCCGACCCCGAACTCGTCGAGATGGTGCTGCCGCCGACCCGGGCCGACTATCAGGCGATCGAAACGTATTCCGCGCCGAGTGACGCGACGATCAGTACTGCGGTCGTCGCGATGGTGGGAGATTCCGATCCCAGGGTGACGCTCGCCGAGGCCGAGCTCTGGCGCCGGCACACCACCGGATCGTTCGAGGTGAAGGTGTTCCCCGGCGGCCACTTCTACCTGTCCGACCAGCAGGGTGCCGTGGTGGCCGCGGTCTCGGCCGGGCTCGCCGCAGGACAAGCCCCGTTCGCACCGCGGCGCGGCTCCTTCGACTCCGCCGTACCCGGCCACGAAGCAGGAGGACAATGATGGCGGTCGAATTCGTCAATGNCGCTCACTGGCGTGAGCCGGGCGCGGGCCTTGCGGCCGACTTCTGGCGTGGCAAGCTCGACCCGGAGTACATCCGTCGATACACACGCACGCTGGAGGACTTCGGGTTCGACTACACGTTGGTGGCCTACCACTCGGCGGGTCCTGACCAGTACGTTCGCTCGGCGGAAATCCTCACCTACACCGAGCGTCTGAAGCCGATGGTCGCCGTGCGGCCGAACACGTCGTTCCCGACGGTCGCCGCCCAGGCGCTGTCCACCCTCGACCAGCTTGGCAAGGGGCGCACGGCGGTCCACATCATCTCCGGTTCGAGCAACGAGGAGCAGCAGCGGCAGGGCGACTATCTCGAGAAGGATGCTCGCTACCGGCGCTCCGCCGAGTTCGTGCAGATCCTGCGGGATGTGTGGACGAAGACCGAGCCGTTCTCGCACCACGGCGAATTCTACGACTTCGATGACTTCGGGCCCGGTTACCAGACCTATTCCGGTGAGCCGATACCGGTCTCCCTCGGCGGATCGTCGGATTACGCCTATGCGGCGGGTGGCGCTCAGGCGGACATCTTCGCGCTGTGGGGAGAGCCGCTGGAGCAGACCAAGCAGCAGATCGACCGGGTCTACGAGGAGGCGCGGAAGGTCGGCCGGACCGGCAAGATCCGCTTCTGGGTCACCTTCCGGCCGATAGTCGCCGAGACCGACGAACTGGCGCAGCGCAAGGCTCGCAGGCTCGTCGAGCAGTCCAAGGCGCACTACGGCGAGGTGCTGAAGGTCAACCTGCCGAACGTGGGCTCGCAGCGTCTGCGCGACATCGCGCAGGAGGGCGAGACACATGACGGTGGTGTGCTCTGGACGCCACGATCGATCGCCGGGGCCGGCGGTGCCTCGTCGTTCCTGGTCGGCTCGCCCGAGACCATCGCGGAGGCGCTCGTCAGGTACGCCGAGCTCGGTGCGGAGGTGATCTCGCTGCCGACCCTCGGCAACATCGGCGACGCCATCGACACGGGCCGCTACATCATCCCACTCGTGCGCGAGGAGCTTGCCCGTCGCGAGGTCCGCGAGAAGGTCGCTACCTAGCCCTGCCGCCACCCTCACCGCGGGATGTTGCCGTGCGCGCCGCGGCGGACCGCCCCGTCCCCTTCCTGGCCGACGCCGGGCAGGTAGCCGGGGACGTCGACGAGGACGACGAGCGGGACGCCGAAGGAGTTGCACATCCGGACGAATCGGGCGGCCTTCTCGGCGCTCAGGGAGTCCAGGCAGCCGCCCGCCCCGGGCCTCACCACCAGGGAGGCGACACCCGGCCGTCGGGCTCCAGTCCGTAGCGCAGCAGCGGGCCTGCGTCGGCGCCCATCGCGTCGGTGAGGGGGCGCAGGGCGTCGGTGTCCCCGGCGTCGACGGCCCGCAGGTAGGCCCGCCGCATCCCGGGGCGGTCGCCGGCCGCTCGGCGCACGCGGGCCAGGTCATGCAGCGCGGTGGGGTCGCCCGCGTCGGCGATCTGCTCGTAGGCCCACGCGGCCCGGTCGTGGTCGCGGGCCTGCTCCCGCGTACGGCCGAGCCGGCGCAGCAGCTCGGTGTCGCCGGTGGACGCGAGCTGCCGGTAGGCCCACGCCGCACCGTCCGAGTCGCCGGCCCGTTCTCGCGCCCAGGCGACGTCGCGCCACCAGCGCACTTGACGCCACCAGCGCACTCGTCGCGTCCGGGACCTGTGCGCGCGGCTTGTGGCACAACGCGTGCAGCACGGCGTCGATCCACCGTGGGTCTTCCGTGAGCGCCAGGTCGGGCAGCATCCCGGCGGTGGCGTCGGCGAGCAGGCCGGCGGGGATCGGGCCGGCGTGGCCGAGCCGCCGCGCGTCCAGCGCCACCGTGATCACGGTCCGTTCCAGCGGGGTGAACGTTCCGTCGGCGGGATCGGCGTAGGCGGCGATCAGCGCCCGGTCACCCTGTGCCGGACGCCTGACCAGACCGTGCTCGCGACTCGTCATGGCCGATCATCGCGCAGGACGACTGGCGACGGGGAACGTTTCGCCGCGCCGCCACCCTCACAGCGGGATGTTGCCGTGCTGGCCNCGCCGCGCCGGCGCGGCGGCAAGCGCGCGGGCGATGCGGGGGCGGGTGTCGACCGGGTCGATGACGTCGTCGATGACGCCCAGCGCCACTCCGCGCTCGACGCCGCCGGCGGTACGGGTGTGCTCCTCGACGAGGCGGGCGAGCACGCCGGGCCGGGCGTCGTCGGAGGCGGCGGCCAGCGCGCGCCGGTGCAGGATGCCGACGGCGGCCTCGGCGCCCATCACGGCGACCTCGGCCTCGGGCCAGGCGAGCACGGCTGTGGCCCCGAGCGAGCGGGAGTTCATCGCGATGTAGGCGCCGCCGAACGACTTGCGGGTGATGAGCGTGACCCGGGGGACGGTCGCCTCGGCGAAGGCGTAGAGCAGCTTCGCGCCGCGGCGGACCACCCCGTCCCATTCCTGGCCGACGCCGGGCAGGTAGCCGGGGACGTCGACGAGGACGACGAGCGGGACGCCGAAGGAGTTGCACATCCGGACGAATCGGGCGGCCTTCTCGGCGCTCAGGGAGTCCAGGCAGCCGCCCTTGCGCAGCGGGTTGTTCGCGATCACGCCGACGCTGTGGCCGTAGAGCCGGCCGAGGCCGACGACGACGTTGGGCGCCCAGCGCGGCTGGAGCTCCTCGAAGCCCCCCGGGCCGTCGTCGCCGTCGAGCAGCCGGTACACCAGCGGGTGCACGTCGTAGGCCCGCCGCGGCCGCGCCGGCAGCAGGGACCGCGGGTCGCGCGGGTCGGGCGCGACCCGCTCCTGTCCGGCGTCGGCGGCCGTCTTCTCGGCGGTGATGGCGTCGGCGGCCGCCTCCTCGGCGGTGATGGCGTCGAGGTCGACGTGCCCCGGCGCGGCGAGCAGCGTGGTGATCCGCCGGGCCCGCTCGTAGGCGTCGCTCTCGGAGCGGGCGACGACGTGGACGACGCCGGAGCGCCGGCCGTGCGCGTCGGCACCCCCCAGACCCGCCATGTCGATCTGCTCCCCGGTGACGCTGCGCACGACGTCCGGGCCGGTGACGAAGACCCGCCCGTCGGGCGCCATGATGACGACGTCGGTCAGCGCCGGCCCGTACGCGGCGCCGCCGGCCGCGGGCCCCAGCACCACGGAGATCTGCGGCACCCGCCCGGAGGCGTGGATCATGGCGGCGAAGATCTGGCCGATGCCGTCGAGCGCCTCGACGCCCTCGGCCAGGCTCGCCCCGCCGGAGTGCCACAGTCCGACGACCGGCACGCCGTCGCGGACGGCCTCCTCGATGGCGGCCACGATCTGCCGGGCGCCGACGGCGCCGAGCGCTCCGCCCATCCGGGTCCCGTCGGTGCAGAAGGCGACCGCGGCCACGCCGTCGATGCGGCCCCGCCCGGCCAGCACCCGGCCGCCGGCGGGCGCGGCGTCGGCGACGAACGAGCCCGCGTCGAACAGCTGGGACAGCCGGCGACCGGGGTCGCGCACATCCTGGCCGGGGATGACGACCGCGGTCTGGCCGATCCTGGTCGGCTGGGTCATGGCTTCCTCTCCCGCACGACGCCGGTGGCGACGCCCCGGTGTCGCAGCTGCGATCCTCGGGCGCCACCCGCGCCGCGCCACGGGTCGGTCGGTCACCGGCGGGCGGGCCGCCCCCCGGTGTTCCTGTCAGTGTCGACCAGCGGTCTTGCATTCCCCTAAAGAATCGATAGGGCGCGCTCCCTCGCGGGGACCGGAAAAGTCCGCCGCATTTCCTCGCCGGCCTTTTCCGTCGCCGCGGACCGTGCCGGCCATTGCCCGCAAGGCCGCCGCCGCGGTCGGGATGGTGGTGCCGCCGGTCCCGGCGCGGTTTCGCGGACGCGGAACGCCGACCCTCGAAGTCACGGCGACCGGCCGGCACCCCCGTGCCATCTCGACCGCACAGCGCCGGACACGCATTGACGCTGATCGTCTTGGTGCGCTCAGATTGTCCCCGCGGTAGCGGGAATACNGACAAACAGGGCGAGGCGCCGGAGGTGGCGGCCCGGGCGTCGAGGAGTGAGCTGTGGGGCTGATCGCCGGGTGGTGCCTGCGGTACCGGTGGATCGTGGTGGGCGCATGGCTGATCGTTCTGGTTGCCGGCGGCGTGCTGGCGGGCCACGAGGGCGCCCGTTACCACCAGACGTTCGGTGTCGCCGGCACCGACTCCCAGCTCGCGACCGACGCCCTGGCGAACGTCGTGCCCGGCGGCCTGCCCGACGCCGAGATGATCGTCGTGCGGGCCCGCGAAGGCGACATCAACGCCCCGGCCGTCCGCCAGCGGATCGCGGCGATGACCGCGCGGGTCGCCCGGCTGCCCGGGGTGGCCACCGCGATCGATCCGTACGGGCCGGCCGGCGGCCTGCTGCTCGGCGTCGAGCCGGTGGCGCGCGACGGGCGCGCGGCGATCGTGGGTGTCGTGATGAAGGGCGCCGCGACGACCCCGGACCTCGCCGCGGTGCGACGCCTGATCGCGACCGCCCGCGCCTACGACGGGCCGGACCTCCAGGTGGAGATGTCGGGCCCCGGCACGACGATCATCGTCCAGGGGAACATCTCCACGACCCCCATCGCCCTGGCCGTCGTGGCCGCCACGATCATCCTGTGCCTGGTGGTACGCGCGCCGGGCGGGGTCGCCGTCTGCGCGCTGGTCGCCGGCGCGACCGCCGCGGGGGTGCAGGCCGGCGTGACCCTGCTCTCCCACCGGGTCGAGGTCAGCCCGCTGGCGCCGCTGCTCGCCGTGATGATCGCCGTGGGGACGAGCCTCGGCGCGGCGGTCGTGGTCGTCCACCGCTGCCAGGCCGGGATGCGCGCCGGACGGCGGCCACTCGACGCGGTCGCCGCAAGCATGGCCCAGCCCGGGCGCGCGCTCGTCTGGGGTGGCCTCGGCCTCGCCGTCGTCATGCTCGGCACCAGCGCGCTGCACGCGAGTGTCCTCGCCGGCCTCGCCCCCGCCGCGTTCGTCGCGGCCGCGGTCGCCAGCCTCGCCATCGCCACCCTGCTGCCCGCGACGCTCGCCGTCGCCGGCCGGGGCCTGCTGGTCTGGACCGAGCGCACCCAGCTGCGCGCCACCGGCCGCGGCCTGCCGGTCCGGCCGGGTCTGCGCTCGGCGTGGGCGGGCCTCGTCGGGCGCTTCCCGGGGATGCTCGCCGCCGCGGCGGTCCTCCTGCTGGCCGCGCTGGCGCTGCCGATCATCGGACTGCGTCTCGGTGGCGGCGACGGGGGCGTCGACCCGACGTCGGTGACCACCCGGCGGGCCTACGACATCATCAGCGACGACTACATCGCGGGCCTGAACGGTCCCGTCCTCGTTGCCGTGTCGAACCTGCCTGTGTCGAACCTGCCCGCGTCGGGCCTGCCGGCGGCGAACCCGCCCGCGGCGAACCCGCCCGCGGCGAACCCGCCGGCCGCGGACCCGGCCGTCCTGGCGACCCTGCTCGACCGCCTCGGCACCACTCCGGGGGTGGTCAGGGCCTTCCAGGTGTTGCAGAATCCCGCCACCCGCTCGGCGCTGATCGAGGTCCTGCCCCAGGCGGAGCCCCGCTCGGCGCAGGCCAGCGACCTCGTGCGGCGGCTGCGCACCCGGGCGGTGCCCGCCGCCGTCGCCGGCACGACCGTGCGGGTGCACATCGGCGGCCAGACCGCGCTGTTCGACGACATGGCGACCCGCTTCACCCGGGTGCTGCCGGCCTTCGCGGCCCTCGAACTCGTCGTCCTCGGGGTGACCGTGCTCGCGAGCGTGCGCCGCGTCGGCCCCACCGCGGCGATCGTCGGGGCCAGCGCGCTGACCACGGCGGCGTCGCTCGGCGCCATCACCTTCGTCTTCTGCGACGGCCGCCTCGCCGGACTGCTCGGGGTGCGCGGTGGGCCGATCGAACCGTTCGTCCTCGGTCTCATCCTGATCCTCTCCTTCGGCCTGGCCATCGGCATGCACCTGACCCTGCTGCGCCGGCTGCGGGACCCGCAGGAGCAGCCGCCGGACGGCGGGGACCCGGCGACGGCGATCCGGTCGGGCCACGCGGACGTCGGCCACGTGGTCGTCGCGACCAGCCTGATCCTGATCGCCGTCTTCGCCGGGCTGGCCTGCCAGCAGGTGCGCACGATGAAGCTGCTCGGCCTCGGGCTGGCCGTCGGCGTCGCGCTCGACGCGCTGGTGCTACGTGTCCTGCTGCTGCCGGCGCTGGTGCACCTCACCCGGGACACCACCGGCAGGCGGCCGGTGGCCGGGCCCGCCGCGGGGCGGTCGACGGCGCCCGGCAGTGAGGGAGCGCCGCAGCCGGCGGACCGGGCGGCCGCGCCGAGCGGGACACACGGGATGCCCGCGCCGCGGACCGCCCGGCCCGGGACCGCCTCTGCCGACAGCACCGGCACCGACGCGCCGCCTGGCCCGGGCGTGCCGGTGGGGGTGGCCGCCGGCGGCGGCTCCGGCTCGCCGGCCGAGTCCGCACGCGCCGAGGACACGGTGCCGACCCGGCTACGCACCCGGGGGCGGGCGCCGCGTGCCGCCGTCGGCGCGGTGGCCGGTCGCGAGGTCGACGCGGCGGCGCGCCTGCCCGGCGGCCGGGGCGTTGCGGGGCCGGCGACCGGACCCACCGCTACCGCACCGTGGAGCTGGTTCGAGCCGCACCGTCCGGCCAACCCGGGCCCGGACTGACGGCGGCGATGGCCGTCACCCCGCTCAGGCTGCTGACCTGGGCGGCGGGCGGTACGGCCGTCAGGGCAGCAGCGCGCGCACGTGGGTGGGCAGCAGCCGGGTGTGCCGGGTGAGCAGGTCGAGGAAGGCCGCGCTGAGCACGTCGGGTTCGTCGCGCGCATAGGCGGCCAGCGGGCGGCGCAGCGGTGGATCGACCCGCAGGACCCGCCCGGCGAACGGATCGGGCACGATGCTCGCCGGGACGAGGGCCGGGCCGAGCCCGGCGGCGGCGAGGACCGGGGCGGCCGCGGTCTGCTCGGTGCGGACCGCGGCGCGGGGCCGGAACCCGGCGTCCGCGGCGGCTCGATCCAACACCTCGGCGAGGCCGTGACCGGGGGCGTAGTGCACCCAGTCCCGGGTGGCGAGGCGGCCGAGCCCGACCTGGGTCGTCGCGGCGGGTACGGCCGGGTCGCCCGGCGGCAGCACGACGACGAACTCCTCCTCGCCGAGCGGCCGGACCGGGCCGTCCCAGCTCGGCGGCGGCGGTCCGATCGCGAGGTCGGCCTGCCCGGCGAGCATCGCCTGTTCGAGCTCGTCGGCGTGCCGGTGCTCGAACAGGCGCACCCGCACCCCCTCGTACGCCCGGTGCCAGGCACGCAGCACCGGCGGCAGTATCCCCAGGGTCACCGAGTACACGGTGGCGACCTGCACCTCGCCGCGTTCGAGGCCGGCGGCACGACGCGCGGCGCACCGGGCGCGCTCGGCCTCGGCGAGCGCGGCGCGGGCGTGGGGGAGCAGCGCCCGGCCCATCGGCGTCGGCCGGACCGCGCGCGGGAGCCGTTCGAGCAGCGCGCCGCCGACCGCCCGCTCCAGCGCCCGTACCTGGTGCGACAGCGCCGGCTGGCTGACGTGCAGCAGCTCGGCCGCCCGGGTGAACGACCCCTCGTCGACGACCCGCACCAGGTATTCAAGCTGACGCAGCGTTGCCATAGACCGATTTTATGAGTCCGACAAGAACTATGTCTTCGACTTATGGCCGCGCGGTGCGCAGGCTGGAGAGATCGCCGTTCCCCGGCCCGGTCCGGAGCCGCCACCGCCGACGTCAGGAGCACCGGATGACCCCCAACCACGCCCCCCGCCCCGAGGCCCCCCGCCCCGAGGCCCCCCGCCCTGAGGGCAACCGCCCCGCACGCACCCATTTCGAGCGCACCTCTGCCGCGGGCACCGATCCGGAGGGCGCCCAGACTGCGGGCGCCCAGACCGCGGGCAACGTCGCGCTGGTGGTCGGCGCTCAGGGGGTGATCGGCCGCACCCTCGTCGAGCATCTCGCCGGCCTCGGCGACTGGGAGGTCATCGGGGTGTCGCGTCGCGGCGGCCGCCCGGCGCCGCGCGTGCGCCACGTCGCCGTCGACCTGCTCGACCTCGACGCCACCCGGGCCGCGCTCGGCAACCTGCGCGCGGTGACCCACGTGTTCTACGCCGCCTACCAGGAGCGACCGACCTGGGCCGAGCTCGTCGCGCCGAACCTGGCGATGCTGACGAACGTCGTCGAGACCGTCGACGCGGCGAGCCCGGCGCTGCGCCACGTCAGCCTGATGCAGGGTTACAAGGTGTACGGCGCGCACCTCGGCCCGTTCAAGACCCCGGCGCGGGAGTCCGACNCCGGGCACATGCCGCCGGAGTTCAACGTCGACCAGCAGGACTATCTGACCGCCCGCGGTCGGAATGCGGGCTGGAGCTGGTCGGCGATCCGCCCGTCGGTCGTGTGCGGGTTCGCCACGGGCAATCCGATGAACCTCACGATGGTCCTCGCGGTGTACGCCTCGATGTCGAAGGAACTCGGCCTGCCACTGCGCTTCCCGGGCGCGCCGGGGGCCTATGACGCGCTGCTGGAGGTCACCGACGCCGGCCTGCTCGCGAAGGCGACCGTGTGGGCGGCGACCACCGCCGCGTGCGCCGATCAGGCCTTCAACATCAACAACGGTGACCTGTTCCGGTGGAGCGAGATGTGGCCGGCCGTCGGCCGCTATTTCGGCCTGGAGGTCGCCGCGACGCTGCCGATGAGCCTCGAGTCCGTGATGGCGGACAAGGAGGAGCTGTGGAAGACGATGACCGCCCGCCACGGCCTCGCCGGTCACTCCTACCGGGAGGTCTCGTCCTGGCGGTTCGGCGACGCGGTGTTCTCCTGGGACTACGACATGATCGCCGATGGCTCGAAGGCCCNCCGCTTCGGCTTCCACGAGTACGTCGAGACCGAGACGATGTTCTACGCCCTTTTCGACGATCTCCGCCGCCGCCGCGTCATCCCCTGACCGGGAGAGCTGGGTCTGTCCCCCGACAGGACTGTCGCTGCGGCCCGCGTGACGGGCTTGGCTGAACCCGCAGTCGGCTTCAGTAAAAGCGGGGGCTTCCGCTCGGAGGATAGAATCCTGGCGAAACTTATAGAAAGAATATTCGACTTTCGCCGAATTACTGAACTCTACACCGAGCTCGACCTTCGCGGTTAGGTGGCGGCGATCTCCCAAGTCGGCCGGAGGGTGTGGAGTTCTGCGGGCGTCGTCTGCCCGGGGTGAACGGCCTGATATTTGACGGTGATCAGGACGCGGCGGATCTTGTGGAACATGTCGGCGGTGGGGGAATGGGTCTTGGTGGTGTACCCGGGTGCGTGCTGGCGGTGGTCGGCGGCGGCGGGGTGGTAGCCGGCGGTGGCGTTCCCGGCGACGGTGAGGGTCTAGTAGACCGTCGCCACTAATGTTTGGGGTATAGGTGGCGGAGTTTGGTGCGGGCGT